>DASYDR010000085.1:0-2123 GCA_036499545.1 Roseomonas sp.
CGCCCGATCACGAGGTAGTCGGCCCCGGCACGCGCGGCCTCTTCCGGCGTCATCACCCGCTTCTGATCACCACCCCATTGACCCGTTGGCGCCGACCAGGCGGGGCGGATGCCCGGGGTCACCAGCAGGAAGTCTTCGCCGATGCGCCGGCGGATCGGCTCGATCTCCTGCGGCGAGCAGACCACGCCGTCGAGTCCGCTCTCGCGGGTCAGCTCGGCGAGGCGCAGCACCTGGTCGCGCGCGGGCGCCGCCTGGCCGACGCGGCGGAGATCCTCGTCGTCGAGGCTGGTCAGCACGGTGACCGCGATCAGTAAGGTGCGGCGCAGGTTCTTCTTCGCCGCGGTATCCGCCGCGGCATCGCGCGCGGCTTTCATCATCGCCAGGCCGCCGGCCGCATGGATGTTGAGGATCAGCGGCTCGAGCGGGGCCACCGCGCGCACGGCGCCGGCGACGGTGTTCGGGATGTCGTGGAACTTGAGGTCGAGGAAGATCGGCGCGGGCCCGCGCACGTGCATCGCCTGGGCAACGCGGCGATAGCCGACCGCGCCATGCGCCATGAAGAATTCGAGACCGAGCTTCAACCCGCCGACCGCGGGGCCGACCCGGCTGGCCTGCGTTGCCGCGCCCTCGAGGTCCGCCGTATCGATCGCCGCGAGGATCTTGCCCCTCTCCGCCACGCCCGCCTCCTGCCCGGTTTTTGCTGGCCCGCTTCTAGCCCAGTTCCCAGGTGGCGTCATCCTGTTGAAACGCAAGGCCGGCTATGCGTGTCGGGGTGTTATTCCGGACCTAAGCTGCTAGTTTCCTTGGATGAGTCGGTCGATTCGCCGGGTGCCGAGACGTTGGGGGCTGCTTGCGGGCCGGATCGGGGCGGTCCTGCCGGCGATGCTCGGCATGGCACTGGCCGGCTGCGCCAAGGCCGAGGCACCGGTCAGGCTCCAGGCGCCGACCGCCTTGCAGGCACCGTGGACCGCCGCCATCGGCGAACTCGACGTCGGCAACGATCTCGGCGGCTCGGGCCAGCATTGCTCGGCCGTGCTGATCGCCGCCGATACCATCGTGACTGCCGCGCATTGCCTCTTCCTCGGCAGCAACCGGGCGCCCGCCTCGCCCTACAGCCTGATCTTCACGCCGAACAAGGGCGCCTTGCCGGCACTGCCGCCTTCGCGCGGCGTCGCCTTCAAGAGCGTCGGCGGCATCATCCATGGCGGCAGGCTCCGCGACCAGGATGTCGGCAACGACTGGGCCGTCGTCACCATCAGCCCGCCGGTGGCCGGTGTGCAGCCGCTGCCGGTCGCCGAGCTTCCGGTCTCCGGCATGCTGCAGCTCGTCGCATCCGGCGACCGGCTGGTGACGGCGGGCTACGGCAACGGCAGCTACGACGAGCTCAGGGTGCATCCGCCCTGCCGAATCATCCCATCCACCGAAATCGGGATCCGTTCGGGGGACGACATCGTTATCACGAGCTGCGAGTTCCGCGTCGGCGATGCCGGCGGCCCGATCCTGCTGATCGACGGCGCGGGACAGCCGGCCTTGGTCGGGATCTTCTCCGGCTTTGGCCGCAATCCCAAGACCGCCGAGCCCCTGGGCCTCGGCGTCAACGCCCGCAACTTCAACCTCTATCTCCGCCAGCCCGCCATGCGATCTAATGAACTGCAAAATGGATGAACCCGGCCCCGCTCGCGTGAGCCTTCCCGCTCGCGTGAGGCAAACCGGCGCCATACTCGGCGTGCTGCTTGGACTTTGCTCCGCCGCCCTTCTGGCGGGATGCGGGACCGAGGAGACGCCGCCGCCGGAAGCGCCCCAGGCGACGTCGCAGCCTCGCATGCTGCCCTGGCAGGCGGCGGTCGGCGAACTCGATACCGGCATCCAGGGCGTGCACTGCTCGGCGGTGCTGGTGGCCCGCGACCTGATCGTGACCGCGTCGCATTGCCTGTTCCTCGCGACCTCGCCGCGGCCGGCAAGTCCATCGCAGATCATCTTCAAGCCGAGCCAGGGCATGGCCTTCGGCGCGCTGCCGCAATCGCGCGGCGTCCGCGTGATCGCCATGGGGGCGCAGATCCGCAGCGGGCATATCACGCAAGAACAGGTGCCGCTGGATTGGGCGCTGATTCGGATCAGCCCGC
>DASYDR010000086.1:0-33899 GCA_036499545.1 Roseomonas sp.
CCGTCCTCATCGACGCCGAGCGCGCCCAGCAGGCGCAGCCGAAGCGCATCGAAGCCCGCCGCGGCGCGCCGGCGCGGGCGGGCCAGCGGTACCGGCAGGTCTTCGATCAGCCGGCCCTCCGCCAGCACCAGCACGCGGTCGGCGAGCAGCAGCGCCTCCTCCACGTCATGTGTCACCAGCAGCACGGCGGGGCGATGCAGCTGCCACAGCGCGCCGACCAATGACTGCATGCGCAGCCGGGTCAGCGCATCCAGCGACGCGAAGGGCTCGTCGAGCAGGAGCAGCGCCGGGTCGCGGACCAGGGCGCGGGCCAGGCCGCTCCGCTGCGCCTCGCCGCCGGAGAGCGTCAGCGGCCAGGCCTCGGCACGATGCGTCAGCTCCACCTCGCCGAGTGCCGCCAGCGCGCGGGTTCGCGCGCTGGCGGCACCGCCCGGCAGGCCGAGCGCGACATTCTGCCAGACCCGCTTCCAGGGCAGCAGCCGCGGTTCCTGGAAGACCACGGCGCGGCGGCTGGGCAGCCGGGCCTCGCCTTCGGTCACCGGGTCGAGCCCCGCCAGGGTCCGCAGCAACGTGGTCTTGCCGGAGCCGCTGCGGCCGAGCAGGGCCACGAATTCTCCGGGTGCGATCGTCAGGTCGATGCGGTCCAGCACCGGCGGCGCATCGGCGCCATGGAAGCGACGGGTAAGGGCGCGGAGTTCGACGAGGGGGGTGGTCATGGCGCTCAGCCCTCCCGGATCAGGGAAGGGCGCCAGGCGAGCGCGCGGCGTTCCAATGTGCGCACCAGCTGATCGGCGCCGAGGCCGAGCAGGGCATAGACCAGCAGGCCGACCAGGATGATGTCGGTGCGCAGGAATTCCCGCGCATCCATGACCAGGAAGCCGATGCCGGCGGTGGCGTTGATCTGCTCGCCGACCACGAGCGACAGCCAGGCGGTGCCGAGCGCGTAGCGCAGCCCGACCAGTGCCTGCGGCAGCGCGCCGGGCAGGATGATGTGGCGGATCAGTCCGCCGCGATCGAGGCCGAGGATGCGGCCCGCCTCCAGCAGCTTGGGATCGACGCCGCGGATGCCGCCGAACAATGTCAGGTAGATCGGGAAGGTGGCGCCGAGCGCCACCAGCGCGATCTTCGTCGCCTCTCCGATGCCGAGCCACAGGATGAAGAGCGGCACCAGGGCGAGGAATGGCAGGGCGCGCAGCATCTGCAGCGTCGCGTCCACAGCGTCCTCGCCCAGCTTCGACAGCCCCGCGAGCAGGCCGAGCGAAACCCCGGCGCTGAGTGCGATGGTGAGACCGATCGCGACCCGTTGGAGCGAAAC
This sequence comes from Roseomonas sp., assembly GCA_036499545.1. GTDB lineage: Bacteria > Pseudomonadota > Alphaproteobacteria > Acetobacterales > Acetobacteraceae > Plastoroseomonas. Next base: position 1,316 of record DASYDR010000086.1, read on the forward strand.
CAGCAGGTGATAGGGCAGCTCGCCGGAGGCGGTCAGGTCCCAGGCGGCCGCGACGATGGCGGCGGGCGGCGCGAGCAGCCGGGTCGAGATCAGGCCGGTGCTCGCCGCGAGTTGCCACAGGATGACGAGCAGTACCGGCACCAGGAAGCGGCGCCCCTTGGCCAGGCGCCGCTGCGGCGGGACGCGGGGCCGCCGGGCGGGGACGGGGCGGGCGGATGCGGGGACGATGGCGGCGATGGCCTGGCCGGACATGACGATACTCCAAGCGGGCGCGGCGATGGTGGGGCCGCGATGAAGGCGTGGAAGGCCGCGTGGCGCTCAGGCGGCGGGGCGACAGCCGGCCGGCGATGGCGCGTGGAGCGATCCGATGGCGATGCGCGCGGTGGGCTTCATCAGGGATCCCGCGGTGACGGTCCGGATGGATCCGGGCCAGCCCTGATTCCGTAAAATAGCGAATACAAATCGTCAAACTTAAAAATCACATGGGAAGCGCTTGGGAGGCGCTTCCGCGGCCGCAGCACCGTTCGAAGCGCTGCACGACTCCAGCTCCGAAGCCCACTCGCCTCGAACAGCAGCGGGAGAGAGAAATTTCCCTGCGGAGGTGGCACGGATGGCAACAGAACGCAGCCAGGCCAAAGCTGGGAAGGAAAATACGATAATTTTACGTGTGTAATTGCAATTGACTCAAAATAGTGAGTGATTAAGCCGGACGCAGCGACGGCGTCGCCTTCCAGAGGATGCAGACCCGGCCATGACCACGCTCAACGAGTATCTGCGCCACAAGCATGATGCCTTCCACGCGCTGAAGGCGCGGGCCGGGACGCCCGGCTATGCCCCGACGACGCTGACGGCGCGCGTCACCGCCGAAGGCCGCAGCGGCGTGCGGCGTATCCGCATCCGCGATTTTCAGATCCTCAGCGACAGCCCGCCCGACTTCGTCGGCTACGACCTCGGCCCTTCCTCACCGGAAATAGCGCTCGGCGCCCTCGGCAGCTGTCTGACCCATACCTGGCTGATCCAGGCCGCCGCCTTCGGCCTGCCGCTCGAGAGCATCGAGGTTGAGGTGCAGGGCCGCATCGACCAGCGGGCCGGCATTCCGGGCCATGAGGCGATCCCGCGCGAGCCGCACGGCATCACCTACAGCGTGCGCATCCGGACCGACGCGCCGGACGATGCGGTGGCCGAGGTGCGGGCGGCGGTCGAACGCGTCTGTCCGGTCCTGAACCTGCTGCGCAACCCGCAAACCATCACCGGTGACGTCCAGCGTGCCGAGAGCATCGCCGCCACCTCTCTTCCCTTCGCCGTCGGAGGCTGACCATGCCCGATACCCTTCCGCATCGTGATGCTCCGGGCCCGCATCGCGATGCTCCTGGCAATCGCCGCGCCCTGCTGCGCGCCGCCGGCGCCGCCGCGCTGACCCTGCCGCTCGGCGCCATGGCGCCGCGCGGCACCCGCGTCGCCGATCTCGACGCCCTGCTGAACGATCCATCCGCCATCTGCCGGCCGGCATCGGCCGCCGACAGTGGTGGCGGCCATGCTGCGCCGGGGCCGCGGCGGAACCTGAAGCTCAGCTTCAATGCCAATTCCATCTGCACCGTCGGCGCCGTCGTGGCGCTGCAGCGCGGCTTCTTCGAGCGCAACAACCTGAATGTGGAACTGGTCAATTTCGGCGGCTCCACCGACCAGTTGCTGGAGGCGATCGCGACCGGGAAATCCGATGCCGGCATCGGCATGGCGCTGCGCTGGCTGAAGCCGCTGGAGCAGGGTTTCGACGTACGCATCTCCACCGCCATCCATGGCGGCTGCATGCGGCTTTTCTCGCTGCGCGGCAGCGGCATCGAGACGGTGGCCGATCTGCGCGGCAAGACGCTGGGCGTGACGGATATGGGCGCGCCGGACAAGAATTTCTTCGCCATCGTTGCCGCCAAGCTGGGCCTCGATCCCGAGCGCGACATCGCCTACCGCGTCTTCCCCGGCGACATGCTGGGCGAGGCGCTGAAGCGCGGCGACGTCCAAGCCATCACGCTGGGCGACCCGATGGCCTGGATCCTGCGCGAGCGCGACGACCTGAACGAGATCGCGAACAACCTGACCGGTGAATATGCGCACCGCGCCTGCTGCGTCCTCGGTTTGCGCGGCAGCCTGCTGCGCGAGGACCGCGCCGCGGCCCGCGCGGTCACCGGTGCGCTGCTGGAGACGCAGGATTGGGTTTACGCCAATCCGGACGAGGCGGCGGCGATCTTCCTGACCCAGGCGCGCGGCACCAGCGCCGCGCAGCTCGCCGCCATGCTGCGCAGCCATACCCATGGCGATCACCCGCATGACCACGGGCTGCGCGACCAGCTCGCCGCCTATATCGAGGAGCTGAAGCTGGTGCGGGTGATCCGGCCCAACACCAACCCGCAGCGCCTGGCCGACCGCATCTATGCCGACGTGCTGGGCAGCCCGGCATGAACAGCATCGCGAATGCGGTCGCGCCGGCCGACCGCCTGGGTGGTGCCGGCGCCTCCGCCGGCATAACAGGCTTCGCCCGGCCCAGCCCGCCGCTGCCGGTCTGGGCCGGCGGCATCGTGGCCGGGCTGGTCTGGCTCGCCGCCGCCGGGCTGACGCAGTGGCTGCCGGACGATGATGATCTCGGCCGCACCGACCTCCTCGCCGCGGCGGCGGCGGCGATCGGCCTCGCCATCCTCGCCACGGTGGCGGCGTTGGGGCGGCGGCCGGCGCGGCGCGAGAGCCGCATCGGCCAGCTCCGCGCCGCCGGCCCCTGGCTCGCCGTGCTGCCGCTGGCGCTGGCCGCCTGGGAATTGGTGACGGCGAAGTTCAGCCTGTTGCCGCGGCCCTTCTTCGTGGCGCCGCAGACCATCCTGGAAGTCTTCACCGACGACTGGGCACGCCTGGGCGAGAGCGTGCTGCATTCGCTGCTGCTCGTGGTGCCGGGCTATCTGCTGGGCGCGGCGATCGGCTTCCTGCTGGGCGTGGCCATGGGGTGGTCGCGCTTCGTCGGCTATTGGGCGCATCCGGTGATCCGGCTGATCGGGCCGCTGCCTGCCACTGCCTGGATCCCGGTGGCCTTCTTCGCCTTCTCCACCAGCCGCGGCGCCAGCACCTTCCTGATCGCGCTGGCAAGCTTCTTTCCGGTCGCCGTGCTCACCTGGTCGGGTGTGTCGGCGGTCAGTAAATCCTACTACGACGTGGCCCGCACCATGGGCGCCTCGCCCTGGTTCCTGGTGCGGAAGGTGGCGGTGCCGGCGGCCATGCCCTCGGTCTTCGTCGGTCTTTTCATGGGGCTCGGCGCTTCCTTCTCCGTGCTCGTGGTCGCCGAGATGATGGGGGTCAGGGCTGGGCTCGGCTGGTACATGCAATGGGCCCAGGGCTGGGCCTCCTACGGCAACATGTATGCCGCGCTGCTGGTGCTGGCGGCGCTCTGCTCCAGCGCCGTGACCTTGCTGTTCCGGCTGCGCGACCGGTTGCTCTCCTGGCAGAAGGGGTTGGTGCGGTGGTGAACGGCAAGCGCGGCTCCCGTCTCGAGGTGCGCGGCGTGCGCCACGCCTTCGAGCTGCGCGGGCAGGATCTGCCGGTGCTGGAGGATGTGGATTTCGTCGCGGAGCCGGGTGAGTTCGTCGCGCTGCTCGGTCCGTCCGGCTGCGGCAAGTCCACCTTGCTGCGGCTGGTCGCGGGGCTGGAGCCGCCGACCGGGGGCAGCATCCTGGCGGATGGGCAGCGGATCACCGGCACGGATCCCAGCCGCATCATCATGTTCCAGGATCCGACGCTCTATCCCTGGCGCACGGTCCGCGCCAATGCGGCGGTGGGGCCGGAAGCGCGCGGCACGCTCCGACGCGATGCGGCGCGCATCGATGAGGCATTGGCGCTGGTCGGGCTTTCGGGCTTCACCACCGCCTATCCGCATGAGCTTTCGGGCGGCATGGCGCAGCGCGCTTCCCTGGCGCGGGCGCTGGTGAACGATCCGCATATCCTCATGCTGGACGAGCCGCTCGGCAAGCTCGACAGCCTGACCCGGCTCGCGATGCAGCGGGAGCTCTCGGCGCTGTGGCAGCGGGCGGGCTTCACCGCCTTGCTGGTGACCCATGACGTGGAGGAGGCGCTGCTGCTCGCCGACCGCGTGCTGGTGCTGAGCGACCGGCCGGCCCGCATCCTGGCCGATCTGCGCATCGACCTGCCGCGCCCGCGCCGGCGCGACGACCCGCGGCTCGTGGCCCTGCGGAGCGAGGTCCTGGACCTGCTCGGCCTGGCCGAGGCCGCCTGATCCGGAAAGGAAGGAAACCCGCATGCCGCACCCCTATGAGGCGCTGACCATCCGCCGCGTCTCGCCGCATGTCGGCGCCGAGATCGCCGATATCGACATCACCCGCCCGCTGAGCAACCACGTGGTCGATGAGCTGCACCACGCCCTCGGTGAATTCGGCGTACTGGTCTTCCGCGACCAGCGCTTCGACCATGACAGCCAGAAGCGCTTCGGCCGCTATTTCGGTGCGCTCGACATCCATCCCAACACGCCGGGGCCGGACGGCCATCCGGAGATCCTGCCGATCCATGCCGATGCCAGTTCGAAGGTCATCGCCGGGGAGCGCTGGCATTCCGACGTCTCCTGCTTCCAGGAACCGCCGCTCGGCAGCATCCTGCACATCCACACTACGCCGCCTTACGGCGGCGACACGCTCTTCGCCAGCCTGGCGGCCGCCTATGACGCGCTGTCGCCACGGCTGCAGGCCTATCTCGAAGGGCTGACCGCGACCCATTCGGGGGAACGCAACTACCGCCGCCGCAACGCGCTGACCGGCGTGAACGACGACGGCCGGGTCTTCCCGAAGGCGGTGCATCCGGTGGTGATCCGCCACCCGATCTCCGGCCGCCGCGGCCTTTATGTGAACCGCCTGTTCACACTGAAGATCAACGAGGTGTCGGAGGAGGAGAGTGAAGCGATCCTCGGCCATCTCTACAGCCATGCGGAACGGCCGGATTTCCAGATCCGCTTCCAGTGGCAGCCGAACTCGGTCGCCTTCTGGGACAACCGCGCGGTGCAGCACCTGGCGATCTGGGACTACTTCCCGCACACGCGGTCGGGTTCGCGGGTGACGGTGAAAGGCGAGCGGCTCTTCGCCTGAACCGCCGCGGGGGCTGTTACCGCTGCAGCCCCCAGCGCCGGACGGTCCGTGCTTCCAATGCCCGGAAGATCACGCCTTCGATCACCAGGCCGATCGCGATCACCGCCAGCAGCCCGGCGAAGACATCCGCGATCTCCAGGTTGTTGCGCCGCTCGAAGACGAACCAGCCGAGCCCGCCGGAGCGGGAGGTGGTGCCGAACACCAGCTCCGCCGCGATCAGGGTGCGCCATGCGAAGGCCCAGCCGATGCGCAGGCCGGCGATGATCGCCGGCAGCGCCGCCGGCGCCAGGATGCGGACCGTCAGCCGCCAGCCGCGCAGGCCGAGATTCTCGCCGACGCGGCGGAGCGTCGGCGGGATCGCCTGCACGCCGCTATGCGCGTTGAGCGCCACGGCCCAGAGCACCGAATGCCCGATGACGAAGACCAGGCTCGGCGTGCCCAGCCCGAACCAGAGCAGCGCCAGCGGCAGCAGCGCGATGGCGGGCAACGGGTTGAACATGGCGGTCAGCGTCGCCAGCAGCTCGCTGCCGAAGCGGCTGGCGACCGCGAAGACCACGAGCAGTGCCGCCAGCGCCAGCCCGACGCCATAGCCGATCGCCAGCACCCGGAGCGAGGCCAGGGCGCGCGCCGGCAATTCACCGGACAGCGTCAGGCGCCAGAAGGCCGCCAGCGTATCGGTCAGGGTCGGGAAGACAAGGTCGTTGCCGATCCAGCGGCCATAGGCTTCCCAGGCGAGGCCCAGCAGCAGCAGCACCAGGGCGCGCCGTGCGGGCGCGCGCCAGGCGGCTTCCACGGGCGGCGGGGCGCCGGCCGCGGCGTGCGGCGGCGCCAGGGTCGAACCATCAGGCATCGACCAGATCCTCCACAGGCAGCAGCAGCCGGTGGATCCGGGCCTCCAGCGCGGCGCGGGCGCCGGCCTCCTCCGGCACGTCGAGCACCGCCTGGACGCGACCCGGATGCGGCGAGAGGACGAGGATGCGGCTGCCGAGCGCCACCGCCTCCTCGATCGCATGCGTCACGAAGAGCAGCGTGAAGCCGAAGACCCGCCAGAGGCGCAGTAGCTCCTCCTGCATGCGGCGGCGGGTCAGCGCGTCCAGTGCCGCGAAGGGCTCGTCCATCAGCAGCACTCGGGGGCGGGCAGCGAGCGCCCGCGCGATCGCGACCCGCATCTTCATGCCGCCGGAGAGGGTATGCGGAAAAGCATCCTCGAAGCCCGCGAGCCCGACCTGGCCGATCAGCGCCGCGGCTCGCGGCCGCGCTTCCGCCCGTGCCACACCGGCCAGGCGCAGCGGGTAGGCGATGTTGTCGGCGACGCTCTTCCAGGGCAGCAGCTGTTCGAATTCCTGGAACACCATCATGCGCTCCGGCCCCGGCCGGCTGACCGGCGCGCCGTCCAGCAGCACGCGCCCGACATGCGGCACCTGGAAGCCGGCGACGGCCGCGAGCAGCGTCGACTTCCCGCAGCCGGACGCGCCGACCAACATCAGCCGCTCGCCGGCCGCCAGGCTGAAGGAAATGCCTTCGCAGGCGGTCAGCCAGCCGCGCGCGGTGCGGTAGCCGAGGGCGACATCCTGCAGGTCCAGGACCGGTGTGTTCATGACCCGGCGCCGCCCTGCGCTTCGGGGAAGAACAGCTCCTGCCAGGCACCGGGCCGGACCGGGATCTGGCCGATGCGGTGCTGGAAATCCGCGAAACGCTGCACCCCCTCCGGCTCGGTGGTGAAGCGGTGATCCGGGTGGCGGATCAGCGCCTCGACGAAATCGACCGTGAGGCTGGAGCGTTCGGCGCGGACATAGAGCTCCGCCGCCTGCCGCGGATTGGCGGTGATCCAGGCATTGGCGGCATCGAGCGCGGCGCGGAAGGCGCCGAGCGTGCGCGGATTGGCATCACGCCAGCGCTGTGTCGCATAGAGGAGGGTGACCGAATGCCGGCCGCCCGCGACATCATAGGATGACAGAACCCGGCGGATGCCCGGCTGTTCGAGCTGCTGGTTCTGGAAGGGCGGATTGCCGAAATGCGCGGTGATCTCGCTGCGGCCGCCGAGCAGCGCCGCGGTCGCATCCGGATGCGGCAGGCTGACCGTCAGCGGATCCAATCGCGCATGCTGGCCTTCGCCGAAGGCCTGCTCGGCCGCCATCTGCAGCACGACGGCCTGGAAGGAGACGCGTACCGCCGGCAGCGCGATGCGGTCATTCGGCCCGAAGTCGTGGATGGTCCGCACCGACGGGGTGCGGGTGTTGAGCCAGAGCGGCGCCGCCACCAGGGACGCGAAGGCGTGCACCTTGAGGTTGCTGCGGCTGCGCGCCCAGAGCAGCACCACCGGCGGGATGCCGGCCGAGCCGATGTCGAGATTGCCGGACAGCAGCGCGTCGTTCATCGCCGCGCCGCCGCTGACCTGAACCCAGTCGATATTGGGCTCCGGCAGGCCGGCGGCGCGGGCCTCGCGTTCGATCAGCCGCTGCTCGCGGATCACGGTCAGCGGCAGGTAGGTGATGCCGAACTGCACCGCGATGCGCAGCGCCCGCGCTTCCTGGGCGATGGCGAGGCGCGGCAAGACGAGGCCGCCGCCGGCGAGGAGCAGTCCGCGGCGCGACCCCGGCATGCTGGTCACTGGCATGGCGGCCTCCAGACTCATTGGAAATAGTGATTTGCGGTAAATCACTCTGATTTATGCGTTGAAGCAGGGCCGCGCCGCCGCCGTCAAGAGGCTTCGTCCGCCTGGCTCGCGGGGGCACTGTATGCAAATTTGACCGCCCTTGAGACGTGGAATAGAGAGCGCCGCACGACCGGCGCTGCCTCCGCCGTGTCTCCAGCACGGGATCCCAGCCATGCCATTCGATCGCCCCACGCTGCCGCTGACCCGCCGCGCCGCGTTGCTCGCCGCACCGGCGCTGATCCTCGCGGCCCAGGGCGCGCGGGCGCAGGGTGAGCCTCGCCGCGGCGGCAGCATGACGCTGGTGCTGCCGAGCGAGCCGACCTCCCTCGTCGCCGCGACCACGGTGCTGACCCAGGTGCTCAGCGTTTCGGAAAAGGTGACCGAGGGGCTGCTGCAATACGATTACGATCTCAACCCGCGGCCGGTGCTGGCGACGGAATGGGCGGTCTCGCCCGATGGGCTGCGCTACACCTTCAAGCTGCGGCCGGACGTGAAGTGGCATGACGGGCGCGACTTCACCTCGGCCGATGTCGCCTTCTCCCTCATGCTGCTGAAGCAGGTGCATCCGCGCGGCCGCGGCACCTTCGCCAACCTGGCCGAGGTGCTGACGCCGGATCCGCTGACCGCGGAACTGCGGCTGACCCAGCCGGCACCCTATCTGATCAAGGCGCTGGTCGGCAGCGAGACGCCGATGCTGCCGCGGCATATCTACGAAGGCACCGATCCCGCCGCCAACCCGAACAATGCCGCACCGATCGGCACCGGCCCCTTCCTGTTCAAGGAATGGGTGCGCGGCAGCCATATCGTCTATGCGCGCAACCCGAATTACTGGGATGCGGGCAAGCCCTATCTCGACCAGCTCATCGTCCGCTTCATCACCGATCCGGCGGCGCGCTCGGCCGCTTTCGAGACCGGCCAGGTCGATCTCGGCTACCGCACCCCGGTCGGGCTCGCGGATGTCGAGCGTCTTCGCAGCCATCCGAACCTGGTCTTCGAAACCCGGGGCAACAGCTATTCCTTCAACGTCACCCGGCTCGAGTTCAACCTGCAGAACCAGTATTTCCGCAACCTGAAGGTCCGCCAGGCGGTGGCGCATGTCATCGACCGCGACCTGATCGGCCGCATCGCCTTCTTCGGCAATGCCGTGCCGTCGCCATCGCCGATCGCGCCGGGCCTGCGGGAATTCCACGACCCGACGCCGTCGCCCTATGCGCTGGATCCACGCGCCGCCGAGCGGCTGCTGGACGAGGCAGGCTTTCCGCGCGGCGCCGGGCGCATCCGCTTCCGCGTGCCGCTCGACTTCAATCCGGTGCTCGACGAAGCCCGGCGGCTCTGCGACGTGCTGCGCGCCTCGCTCGGGCGCATCGGCATCGCGGTGGATGTGCGGGCGCAGGACACCGGCAGCTTCATCCGCCGCGTCTATACCGAGCGCGACTTCGCCTTCACCACCAATGGCGCCAGCAACCTCTTCGATCCCACGGTCGGCGTGCAGCGCCTCTACTGGTCGAAGAACATCATCCGCGGCGTGCCCTTCTCCAACGGCACCCAATACAGCAACCCGGAGGTGGACCGGCTGCTGGAAGCGGCCGCGGTCGAGAATGACCGTGCCCGGCGGGTGGAGCTGTTCCGCGACTTCCAGCGCATCGTCGCGCAGGAGGTGCCGGACATCAACATCAGCTCCCCCATCTTCCTGACCGTCAGCACCAGGCGCGCGCATGGCCATTCGCTGACCGCGAATGGCGTGGAGGCCAGCCTGGCCGACGCCTATGTCGACGCATGAGTGCCGTAAGCCGGGTCGGCGCCACCCTGCGCCGGACCGCCTTGCAGATGCTGCCGGCGATGGCCGGCATCGTCGTGCTCTGCTTCCTGCTTCTCCAGCTCGTGCCCGGCGACGCGGCGGATGTGCTGGCGGGTGAATCGGGCTCCGCCACCGCGGAAAGCCTGGCGGCGATCCGCAGCCGCACCGGGCTCGACCAGCCGGTGCTGGCCCGGCTCGGGGATTATCTCGGCCGGCTGGCGCATTTCGACCTGGGGCATTCGGCCCGCTTCGACGTGCCGGTCTCCTCCCTGATCCTGGAGCGGCTGCCGAACACCTTGCTGCTGATGCTGACCGCCTTCGTCCTGGCGCTGCTGCTCGGCATCCTCGCCGGCGCGGTGATGGCGGTCCATGCGCGCCGCTGGCCGGACCGGGTGCTGCAGGTCGTGGTCCTGTTCTTCTATTCGACGCCGGGTTTCTGGATCGGGCTGATGGCGATCGTGCTGTTCTCGGTGAAGCTCGGCTGGCTGCCGGCCGGCGGCAGCGAGACCATCGGCGCGCCCTTGAGCGGCATCGCGCTGCTGCTCGACCGGCTGCGCTACCTGGTGCTGCCGGCGCTCGCCATGGCGTCCTTCTTCATCGCCGTCTATGCCCGCCTGACGCGTGCCGCGATGCTGGAGGTGCTGCAGCAGGACTATATCCGCAGCGCCGTCGCCAAGGGGCTGCACCCTTTCACGGTGCAGTGGCGGCATGCGCTGCGCTACGCGCTGATCCCGGTCACCACCGTGGCCGGCACCCATCTCGGCAACCTGCTCGGCGGCGCCGTGGTGGTGGAGACGGTCTATAGCTGGCCCGGCATGGGGCGCCTGGCGCTGGAAGCGGTGCAGGGGCGCGACTTCAACGTGCTGCTCGGCGTGCTGCTGCTGTCCTCGATGCTGGTCATCCTGGCCAATGCCGCGGTCGACCTGCTGCAGGCCTGGCTCGACCCCCGTATCGAAAATGGCTGACATGAGCGACCGGCGGCGCCTGCGCGCCTTCCTGCGCAACCCATCCTTCATGATCGGCGCGCTGCTGCTGGCGGCGATGGTGCTGCTGGCCCTGACGGCCCCCTTCCTGTTCCCCGGCGACGCGCAGGACATGGTGGGGGTGCCGACGCTCTGGCCCGGCGAGGATGCGGCCTATCCGCTCGGCACCGACAGCCTCGGCCGCGACATGGCGGCGGGCCTCGCCTATGGCGCGCGGGTCTCGCTGCTGGTCGGGCTCAGCGCCGCGGTGGTGGGCACCGCGATCGGCACCGCCATCGGCGCGGTCGGCGGCTATTGCGGCGGCTGGATCGACAATCTGTTGGTGCGCCTGACCGAGCTGTTCCAATCCGTGCCCAGCTTCCTGCTGGTCATCGTCCTGGTCGCGATCGGGGAGCCATCGGTGGCGGTGATCACGCTCGCGATCGGCATCGCGTCCTGGCCGCTGGTGGCGCGGCTGGCGCGGGCCCAGTTCCGGTCGCTGCGCGATGCGGATTTCGTGCTCGCGGCCCGGGCTTCGGGCAGCACCGACACCGGCATCATCCTGCGCCACATCCTGCCCAACGCGCTGGCGCCGATCGTGGTCACCGCCTCGGTCATGGTGGCCAATGCCATCCTGATCGAAGCGGGCCTGTCCTTCCTCAACATGGGCGACCCCAACCTGGTGAGCTGGGGCAGCATGATCGGCGATGGCCGCCCCCTGCTGCGCACCGCCTGGTACCTGACGGCGATGCCGGGCACCGCCATCGCCCTGACCGTCATGGCGATCAACCTCGTGGGCGATGGCCTGAACGACGTGCTCAACCCGCGATCGGAACTGGCGTGACGGGCAGGGTGGCGGCGCCGGCCCTCATTCGCTGCCCGCGCGCACCCCGGTCCAGTCGGCCACCGGCTCCTGCGGCTTGCCGCTGATGCCGCTGACCTGCAGCTTCACCGGGCGGCTGGCGAGGGCTGTCGCCTGCCAGGCGTCCCAGAAGGCCAGCGCATCGTCCCGCAGGATGCCGACGCAGCCCTGTGTGCCTTGCACATTGCCGTCCGGATGGATGCCGAGGCCGCCGCGGCCGGTGCCAGTGGCTTCCGGCGCGATCGGGATGAATAGCCGACGCTGCGCGTCGTCGTGCCGCCGCGTCCATCCGCCGCCTCGACCAGCACGCGCATGCCCTCATTCGCGGTGGTGGTGGTCGTGCCATCGCCCGCGGTGTGGGTCTGCGCCGGATCCTTCACCACCTTGCGCGGCGAGACGGTGTACATCCCATCGGTCAGCGCGCCCTTGCCCCAGGGCCCGCTGCGCACGCGATAGACAGCCGCGCCCCAGCGGAGCTCGCCTTCGGCGTAGAGGCCCTGCCTGAGCGTCTCGACCCGCTTGCCATGGATCCTTGCCATGCTCCGGCGGGTGATCACCGGACGGATCACGTTGAACTGCAGTTCCAGGACCGCCGGTTCGACCGGTGGTTTGGCAGCCTGCTTCGCCATATCCGATTCTCCTGGATGCTTGCGCGCATTGCGGCGGCCCGAAACGGCCGGCGGCAACCTGCCGGCGTCGGTACGGCTGCGCATCCTTCGATTGGGGGAGGCGGGCGGCGCCGATCGGCTCCTCGTGACCAGCGGGGCTGGCATGATTCTTGGTTGGTGCAACCTGGCTCCGGCGGTGGCACCGCCGGGATCCGCGTCGCGCACCACGAGGAGTTGGCCCTTGTTCGACATCGCATCCATCCGCCCCGGCCGGCGGGCGTTCCTGCTGGCCAGTGTCTTCGCCGCCGCGTCCCCGCGGGCGGAGGCCCAGGCGCCGGCGCGAACGCCGAACCGCGGCGGCACGATGGTGATGATCGTCAACCCGGAGCCGTCCACGCTCGCAACCTATGCCGTCTCCGCGGGCAATATCCCGCCGGTCACCACGCAGATCTACGAAGGCCTGCTCACCTACGACTGGGATCTGAAGCCGGCACCGCTGCTGGCGAAATCCTGGGACGTCAGCGAAGACGGCAGGACCATCACCTTCCGCCTGCAGGAGGGTGTGACTTTTCACAACGGCCAGCCCTTCACCAGCGCCGACGTGCAGTATTCCTTCATGGAAATCGCCAAGAAGGTGAATCCGAATGGCCCGGTCATCCTGGCCGAGCTCCAATCGGTCGATACGCCGGATCCGCTGACCGCGGTCTTCAACCTCGCCAATCCGGCGCCCTACCTGATGATGTCGCTGTCGGCGAACAACATCCCGGTGGTGTGCAAATCCGTGTTCGAGGGCACCCAGCCCTTGAGCAACCCGACCGCGAACCGCCCGGTCGGTACCGGCCCCTTCCGCTTCAGCGAATGGAACCGCGGCCAGTTCATCCGGCTGGATCGGAATGAGCGCTACTGGAAGCCGGGCCTGCCGCTACTGAACCGCATCATCGCGCGCTTCATTCCCGATGCCGCCACCCGATCGGCGGCGCTCGAGACCGGGGAAGCGCATTTCGCCGCCTACAGCGCCGTGAACGCCGCCGATATCCGCCGCCTGCAGGCCAACCCCATGCTCGGCAGCACGACCCAGGGCTATGCGATGACCGCGGCGCTCAGCGTGCTGGAATTCAACACGCGGCGTCCGAACCTGGCGAAGAAGGAGGTCCGGCAGGCGATCGCCTATGCCATCGACCGCCAGTTCCTCCTGGACAACGTCCTCTACGGCTTCGGCAAGCCGGCGACCGGGCCGCTGAGTTCCGTCTTCAGCACCCAGGGCTTCTACACCGATCAGGTCCGCCGCTTCGATGTGCCCGACCGGCTGGAGATCGCCAATCGCCTGATGGACGAAGCCGGATTCCCGCGCGGCGCCAATGGCATGCGCATGTCGCTGTTCCTGGAGATCAATTCCTTCGGCGAGCAATGGCTGCGCCAGGGCGAATATCTGAAGCAGGCGCTGGCCCGGATCGGCATCGACCTGACCTTACGGAGCGAGGACACCGCGACCTGGCTGCGCCGCTGCTACACGGATTACGACTTCGATATCAATGAGCCGTTCTATTCCGCTGGCGCCGATCCGGTGGTGGGCGTGCACCGGCACTATGTCTCCTCCGCGATCCGGCGCGGCACCACCTTCGTCAACAACAAGGACTACCGGAATCCCGAGGTCGACCGCCTGCTGGATGCCGCGACGCGGGAGCTGGTGCCGGCGCAACGCGCCGCACTCTACCACCAGGCGCAGCGCATCATCGTCGAGGACAGCCCAGGCGCCTGGCTCTGCGAGGTGCAGTACGTGACCATCTTCAACAAGAAGCTGCAGGACCACACCACCGGGCCGCTCGGCGCCTACCAGGCTTTCGACCGGGCCTGGCTGGAGCGCTGAGGGGCATGCGTCGCTGGCGCTATTTTGGCTACCGGCTGCTCTTCGCGCTGCCGGTCGTCTTCGGCATCCTGGTGCTGAACTTCTTCCTCATCCAGCTCGCCCCCGGCGACGCTGCTTCCGTGCTGGCCGGCGAAAGTGGGGCCGCGTCGCCGGAATACACCGCGCTGCTGCGGGAAAAATTCGGTCTCGACCGACCGTTGGTCGAGCAATTCGCCCTTTATATCGGCAACGCCCTGCGCTTCGACCTCGGCTATTCCTTCCGCAACGACGCGCCGGTGTCGGAGCTCATCCTGGCGCGGCTCGGTCCAACCCTGCTGCTGATGGGCACGGCCTTCCTCCTCGCGGTCGGCTTCGGGACGCTGCTCGGCGTGCTCGCGGCGGTGAAGCGGAACTCCTGGCGCGACGCGGTGATCTCGCTCACCACCCTGATCTGCTACGCCACACCGGTCTTCTGGCTTGGGCTGATGCTGATCGTGGTGTTCTCGGTCAACCTGAACTGGCTGCCGACCAGCGGCTTCGAGAATATCGGCATGAGCTATGAGGGCTGGGAGAGGGTGGTCGATATCGGGCGCCATCTGATCATGCCGGCGGCGTCCCTCGGCCTTTTCTACCTCGCGCTCTACACGCGGGTGATGCGGGCATCCATGCTGGAGCAGACCGGCATGGACTATGTCGTGACCGCGCGCGCCAAGGGGCAGAGCGAAGGCCGCATCATGTTCGGCCACATGCTGCGCAACGCCTTCCTGCCGGTACTGACCATGGCCGGCGTGCAGGCGGGCAACCTGATCGGCGGTTCGGTGGTGGTGGAGACGGTGTTCGGCTGGCCGGGCATCGGCACGCTCGCCTTCAACGCGCTGCAGTCGCGCGACCTCAACCTGCTGCTCGGCATCTTCTTCATCTCCGCCTGCCTGGTGGTCGCCATCAACCTGCTGGTCGAGCTGCTGTATTCCTCCCTCGATCCCCGGATCCAGGCCTGATGCGGGGCGGTCTTCGGCGCTTCGCGCGCAACCGGATGGCGCTGCTCGGCGCCTTCGTGATCGCCTGCGTCTGCGTGCTGACGGTCGCGGCGCCTTTTCTCTATCCCGCCGGCGCCTTCAGCCTCGCCGGGCCGCCGCTGCAGCCGCCCGGCGCCCGTTTCCTGCTCGGCACCGATGCGCTCGGCCGCGATGTCGCGGCCGGCCTGGTGGAAGGTGCGCGCACCTCGCTGCTGATCGGCATCGCCGCGGCGCTTGGCGCCGTAATGCTCGGCGCGACGATCGGCGGCGTCGCGGGTTATTACCGCGGCGCCGCGGACATCGTGCTGATGCGCATCACCGAGTTCTTCCAGACCATCCCGGCCTTCCTGCTGGCGATGCTGCTGGTGGTGATCCTCTCGCCCTCCGTCGCCAGCGTCATCATCGCGATCACCGCCGTGTCGTGGCCCGGCATCGCACGGCTGGTGCGCGGCGAATTCGTGGCGCTGGGCGGGCGCGAATTCATCATGGCAAGCGCCGGGCTCGGGGCCAGCGGTCCCCGCATCATTTTCCGCCACCTGCTGCCCAACTGCCTCTCCTCCATCATCGCGGTGGGCTCGCTGCTGGTGGCGACCGCGATCCTGCTGGAGACCGGGCTCGCCTTCCTCGGGCTCGGCGATCCCAACGTGATGAGCTGGGGCTTGCAGATCAGTGCCGGCCGCGTGTCGCTGCGCTCCGCCTGGTGGATCTGCACCTTCCCCGGCATCGCCATCCTGCTGACGGTGCTGTCGATCAACCTGATCGGCGATGGCCTCAACGAAGCCCTGAATCCGAGGCTGCGCGAACGATGAGCGACATTGTCCTCGGTATCGAAGACCTGACCATCGGGCTGCCGAAGGGGGCCGATCGCGCCAGTGCCGTCGAAGGGCTGACCCTGACGCTCCGTGCGGGTGAGGTCACTTGCCTGATCGGCGAATCCGGGTCGGGCAAGTCGCTGGCCGCGCGTGCCGTCCTCGGGCTGCTGCCGGCGCCGCGCGTCAGCGTGACGGCGGGGCGCATCCTGTTCGAAGGCCAGGATCTGGCCCGCCTGCCATCGAAGGAAATGGCGCGGATCCGCGGCGCCCGCATCGGCATGATCTTCCAGGAGCCGATGACAGCGCTGAACCCGCTGCACAGCATCGGGCGCCAGATCGAGGAGGTCTTCCGCATCCACACCGGCCTCGGTGCCAGGGCGCGGCGCGAACGGGTGGTGAAGCTGCTCGCCGATGTGCATCTGCCAGATCCGGCCGGGATCGCCGGATCCTACCCGCACCAGCTCTCGGGCGGGCAACGGCAGCGGGCGATGATCGCGATGGCGCTGGCGCTGGAGCCGCGGCTGCTGATCGCCGATGAGCCGACGACGGCGCTTGATGTCACCACGCAGGCGCAGATCCTGCATCTGGTCCACGAGCTGCAGCGCGAACGCGGCACCGCGGTGTTGTTCATCACCCATGATTTCGGTGTCGTGGCCGATATCGCCGACCAGGTGGCGGTGCTGCAGAAGGGCGTACTGGTCGAATCCGGCTCGCGCAACGCGGTGCTGAACGCACCGAGGCATGCCTATACCCAGGCTCTGCTCGCCGCTGTGCCGCGGCTCATGGTGCCGAAGCGCCCGCCGGCGCAGCCCGGCCTCGTGGTGCTGGAAGCCACCGCCGCGCGGAAATCCTACCAGGCCCGTGGCGTCTTCGCGCGCGGGCGCGGCACCCAGGCCCTGGACGGCGTCGACATCCAGCTGCATCGCGGGGAAACGCTCGGGCTGGTCGGCGAATCCGGCTCCGGCAAATCCACCCTGGCGCGGGCGATGACGCGGCTGCTCGGCATCGATTCCGGCGATATCATCCTGCATGGCGAGGCGATCACCCATCTTCCGGCCAAGGCGATGCGCCCCTATCGCCGCAGGATCCAGATGATCTTCCAGGATCCCTATGCCTCGCTGGATCCGCGCATGCGCGTCGCCGACGTGATCGCCGAAGGACCGATCATCCACGGCGTGGCACGGGAAGCAGCGCAGGTGCGGGCGCGCACCCTGCTCGGCCTTGTCGGCCTCGATCCCGCCGCGGCGGAGCGCTTCCCGCATGAATTCTCCGGCGGTCAGCGCCAGCGCATCGGCATCGCGCGGGCGCTGGCGCTGGAGCCGGAGGTGCTTGTAGCGGATGAGCCCGTCTCCGCGCTCGACGTCTCGGTGCAGGCGCAGGTGCTGGACCTGCTGGCCGAGATCAAGGCGCGGCTGCATCTGTCGATGCTGTTCGTCACCCATGACCTGCGCGTGGCACTGCAGATCTGCGATCGCATCGCGGTGATGCGCCATGGTGCCATCGTCGAGATCGGCACCGCGGGCGAGATCTTCGCGGCGCCCAAACATCCCTATACCAAGGCATTGTTCGACGCGGTGCCAGGCGCGGCCTGGAGCCAGGGCGCCGAAGCCCCCATTCCGGCGGAGTAGCGGAGCATCATGGAATTTCCTGCCCAAGCCTTCCTGCCCGGCCCGCCGGTCACCGCGCCAGGCGCGGCTTCGGGACCGCTGGCCGGCCTGACCTTCGCGGCCAAGGATCTGTTCGACGTCGCCGGGCATCCGACCGGCGGCGGCAATCCGGACTGGGCGCAGACCCATCCGGTGCCGGCGGCGCATGCCTGGGCGGTGGAACAGCTGCTGGGCGCCGGTGCGTCACTGGTCGGCAAGACCATCACCTGCGAGATCTCCCTCGGCATCCTCGGCTACAACCCCTTCCACGGCACGCCGCCCAATCCGGCCGCGCCGGGCTGCCTGCCGGGCGGATCCTCCAGCGGTTCCGCCTCGGCTGTGGCCGCGGGGCTCTGCGACATCGCGCTGGGTACCGATTCCGGCGGTTCGGTCCGCGTTCCCTCCAGCCTTTGCGGCCTCTACGGCATGCGGCCGACGCTTGGCCGCGTGCCGCTGGACGGTGTCTGCCGCCAGGCACCCACCTTCGACACGGTCGGCTGGTTCGCCCGCGACGCCGCCACCTTCGGCCGCGCCGCCGAGGTGCTGCTGCAGGCGGCGTTGCCTGCTGCCGCTGCCAGTGGCGTGCTGGTGGCGGAGGACGCCTTCGCGGTCGCCGATGCCGAGGTGGCGGCGGCGCTGGCCCCCGCGATCGCGCGCCTGGGCGCGCTGTTCGGCGGCGCCACCACCATCACTCTGGCCGAGCCGGGGGAGCTGGAGGTCTGGGGCACGCAGCGCAACATCATCCAGCGTTCCGAAAGCTGGGCGACTTTCCGCGACTGGATCGATGCGACCAATCCGCGCTTCGGCTTCAGCGTGGCGCGCAACCTCGCCTTCGCGTCCACCATCACGCCGGAGCAGATCGCCGTCGCGCGCAGCGTGCGCCATCGTGCGACCGAACGGGCGCGGCTGCTGCTGGAAGATGGCGCCATCCTCTGTATCCCGACCACGCCCTTCACGGCGCCGCCGGTCGGATTGCCGTTGCGCGAACTCGATCGTCAATCGGCGCGGATCGGGCTGTTGGCGTCCTTCGCCGGGCTGGCTAGCCTGCCGCAGCTGAACCTGCCGCTCGGCATGGCGGGGGGCAAGCCGTGCGGCCTGTCGATCCTCGGCTGGCGCGGATCGGACGCCCGCCTCGCCGCGATCGCCAAGGCCCTGGAGGAACACGCAGCATGACCGCACCGGAACTCAATATCCCCGACGTGGTGGCGGAGGTCCGCGCCGCTTTCGACCGCTACGACCACGGCCTCGACGTCAATGACGTGGCGGTGCTGGACGACAGCTTCTGGGACAGCCCGCACACGCTGCGCTACGGCGTCGGCGAGAATCTTCATGGCCACGCCGCGATCGCGGCCTTCCGCGCCTCCCGCACCCCGGCGGAGCATCAGGCCCGGGCGCGGCGGCTGGAAAATACCCTGATCACCAGCTTCGGCCGGGATTTCGCGGTCGCGAATACCGAGTATGTGATCCTCAGCAGCGGCCGCCGCGGCCGGCAGAGCCAGACCTGGGTGCGCATGCCCGAGGGCTGGAAGGTGGTCGCTGCCCATGTGAGTGTGTTGCCCGAGGCGTGACCCCGTCGGGGTATGCGTCGGGAATGGCAGGAGAAGAGTGATGGCGCATCCCCTACGCATCGGGATCTGGGCGCTGGTGCATGGCAACCGCGCGGCGATGGAAGATCCGGAAGAGCCCTACGACGCTTCCTGGGATCGCAACCGCAAGCTGGTCCTGGAAGCGGATGCGCTGGGCTATGACTGCGTCCTGGTCGCCCAGCACACCGCCAATCCGCACAAGGAGGAGCTGGATCAGCTCGAGGCCTGGACCTCCTCCGCGGCGATGGCCGCCGAGACCAGGCGGATCGAGATCATCGCCGCCATCAAGCCCATGCTCTACCACCCGGTGGTGCTGGCGAAGATGGCGCTGCAGATCGAGCATATCAGCCACGGTCGCTTCGCCATCAACCTGGTGAATGCCTGGAACAGCCGCGAGATCGAGGATGCGGGCATTCCCTTCCTCGAGCATGACGAGCGCTACGCCTATGGTGGCGAATGGCTGTCGGTTGTGGAAGCGCTGATGCGCGGCGAGCGCGTCTTCCACGAGGGGCGCTATTTCCGCATCAACGGCTTCATGCTGCGCCCGGCCGGCACCTTCCGCCCGCGCCCGCGCATCTATGTCGGCGGCGAGTCGGCGCCGGCGCGGGCGCTCAGCGCTGCCCAGGCCGATGTGTGGTTCATCAATGGCCAGCCGCTGGACGATGTGAAGGCGCTGATCGCCGATGTCTCGGCCCGTCCCCGCACCGGTGAGCCGCTGCGCTACGGCCTGTCGGCCTTCGTGATCGCGCGTGAGACGGAAGCGGAAGCGCAGCAGGCCTATCAGCGGCTGCTGGCGCTGGCCGCCAAGGATGCCGAGATCAAGGCCTATGTGAAGTCGATCACCGACCCCGCGGTGGTGATGCGCAAGACCATGGCGAAGACCGAGCGCGTCGGCACCAATGGCGGCACCGCCGCCGGCCTCGTCGGCAGCTACGAGCAGGTGGCGGAGCGGATCGCGCAGTTCCACGCGGCGGGGATCGAGACCCTGCTGACCCAGTTCCAGCCCTTCGAGGCGGAGATGCGCCGCTTCGCGGAGCATGTGCTGCCGCGCCTCAAGGCGCTGCGGGGCTGAGAAGGCGGCATCGATGCCCATGACACCGACGCGCCGGCTGTTCCTCGGATCGGCGCTGGCCGCGCCGCTGCTGCGGCCGGCCGCAGCGGCGGCGCAGGCGTGGCCGGCCCGGCCGCTGCGCCTGATCGTGCCGTTCCCGCCGGGCGGCGCTTCCGACATGCTGGGCCGGCTGATGGCGGACCAGCTCACCACCCGGCTCGGCCAGCCGGTGGTGGTGGAGAACCGCGCCGGCGCCGGCGGGCTGGTGGCGGCCGACTACGCGGCCAAGCAGCCGGGGGATGGCTACACGCTGTTCCTCGGCACCCAGCCGACCCAGGTCTTCAACAAGTATCTCTACGCGCAGCTGTCCTACGATCCGGACCGGGATTTCACGCCGCTCAGCACCGTGGCCGCGGTCGCCTACGTGCTCGCGGTGACGACGCATCTGCCGGTGCAGGATCTGCCGGGGCTGATCGCCTATGCGCGCGCCAATCCCGGCAAGCTCAATTACGGGTCCTCCGGCATCGGCGGCGGCATGCACCTGGCGACGCATCTCTTCGCCGAACGTGCCGGCGGCGCCATGGTGCATGTGCCCTATCGCGGCGCCGCGCCCGCGGTCACCGCGCTGGTGCAGGGCGACGTGCAGCTCATGGTCGACCTGGTGCCCAACAGCCTGCCGCTGGTCCGCGCCGGCCAGCTTCGCGCCTTCGCCGTCGGCCTGCTGGAGCCGACGCCGCTGCTGCCGGGCGTGCCGACCTTTCACCAATATGGCATCACTGATTTCGACGTGCCGTCCTGGTTCCTGCTGGCGGCCTGCGGCCAGGTGCCGGGTGCCATCGCGGACCGGCTGCGCATCGCCTGCGAAGGCGCGGTCGCCGATCCTGCCTTCGCGGCCCGGCTGGAAGCGGTGAGTGCGCGCCCCATGCCGATCTCCGGCGCGCCGCTGCGCGACTTCCTCGCCAGCGAAAGCGCGCGCTGGGAGCCGATCATCCGCGGTGCGAACATCCGGCTGGACTGACCATCCAGCGTCGGCTGACCGGAGGACCGGACGGCCCTTCGGTCAGCATCGGCCGCGCCACCGACGAACCCGGTCAACCGCCGAACAATGGCTCCGGCACGCCGCGCACGCCGAGGCCGTGGATCGCGAAGAGCGCGCCGGCATGCGGCTGCCGGGCGCGTTCTTCCGGGCTCAGGAAGACGGTGCCGGAGGTCACGTAGAGCACGTCGAGATCCGGGCCGCCGAAATTGCACATCGTGGGATGCGAGACCGGCAGCCGCACGATGCGGTCCAGTCGCCCCTGCGGATCGAAACGGCCGACCGACCAGTCGCCGAGGAGCGCGCACCAGTAATAGCCTTCGGCATCGAAGGTGGCGCCATCCACCCGCCAGGGCAGGTCATGGGTCTGCAGATAGACCTGCCGGTTCGAGAGCGTGCCGGCATCGAGGTCGAGGTCATAGCGGTAGAAGGTCTCGGCCGTGCTGTCGCCGAAGACCAGCGTGCGATCGTCCGGGCTGAAGGCCATGCCGTTCGCCACGATGAAGCCGGTGTCCATCCTGTGGCAGGTGAAATCCGGGTCGAGCCGGTAGAGCGACCCGGTGGCTTCCGTGCTGCCCGGGTTGCGAGAGCCGACCCAGTAGCGGCCGCGCCGGTCGCAACGCCCGTCATTCAGCCGGTTCTCCGGCATGTCCGGCTCGGGGTCGAGCAGCGGCGTCACCGCGCCGCTGTCCAGGTCCACGGTGGCGAAGCCGGTCTTCAGCCCGGCGACGATGCCGCCGCCCTTGCGGAAGACGTAGGAGCCGATGTTCGACGGCATCGGCCAGACCGTGGCGGTGCCGTCCGCATTCAGCCGCTGCAGGCAGGGCTTGCGCGTATCCACCCAATAGAGCTGCTGTTCGACCGGGTGCCACATCGGGATCTCGCCGACGATGTTCTCCGAGGCATAGGCGATGCGGATATCGGCATCGGGGCCCTTCGCCATGACTGTTCCTCCTGCTTCTTGCCGGCCTGAGCCGGATGCGGGTGGATCGCGCCGCCCGCAAAGTCACCATCGGGGTCGATCGCGATGCTGCGGCGCAATGCGATGCATTCACGTTCGGAAAGCAGCTATGCGATCGACAAGCCTCTGTCTAGTCTTGCTCTGAAAGCGCTTTCTGAAAGGCGCGATGATGTCGGCGGACCCGGCCTGCTGCCGGATCGCGAGGAGGATGCGGGTGGATATCCTGGGGGTGCGTCGCCGGACGGCCGCGCGCCGGTGCGTCGCATGACGCGCCGGGCAGGAGACAAGGGCGGCACCAAGGTCCGGATCGAGGAAGTGGCGCAGGCCGCCCAGGTTTCGGCCGCCACCGTCTCCCGCGTGCTGAACAACCCGGCGCTGGTCACCGAAGCCTTGCGGGAGAAAGTCCTCAAGGCATCGAAGAAGCTCGGCTACGTCGCGCATGGCGCGGCCCGTGCCCTGGCCACCAGGCGGTCCCGGGTGATGGGCGCGGTCGTCCCCAACCTGTCCAATTCGATTTTCGCCGATGCGATCGAAGCCTTCCAGCGGCGGCTGGAGCCGCATGGCTACACCATGCTGCTCGCCAGCTACGATTATGATGAGGAGATGGAGTACCGCAGCGTCCGTACCATGATCGAACGCGGCGTCGATGGGCTGATGCTGGTCGGCGTCAACCACGGCAAGGATCTCTACAAGCTGCTGCAGACATCGGCGGTACCCTTCGCCCAGATCCTGGCGCCGGCGCGCGCCAGCGAGCATCCGACCATCGGCTACGACAACGCGACCCTGGCCCGCATCGTGGTCGATCACCTGGCCGGGCTTGGCCATCGCGACATCGGCGTGGTCGCCGGACTGACCCGCAACAACGACCGGGTCGTCGCCCGCCTCGCCGGGTTGCGCAACGCGTTGCGGCGGCATCGCATCCCCTTGCCGGAGCATCGCATCGCCTATGCCGAGTACCGGCTGGCGGATGTGCGCGAGGCTTTCCGCCGCATCCAGCAGCATGGCCCGATGCCCAGCGCGCTGATCGCCAACAATGATGTCGTCGCCCATGGCCTGCTGCTGGAAGCCCTGGCGCAGGGCATCCGCGTGCCGCGCCAGCTGTCGATCACCGGCGTCGGCGATCTGGAATACGCGGCGCATCTCAGCCCGCCGCTGACCACCGTGCGCACGCCCAAGCACGCGATCGGCGTCATGGCCGCGGATTATCTGCTGGCCCGGATCGGTGACCGGGAATTCGCGATCCCGGCGGAGTTTCCGCTCGAGCTGGTGGTGCGCGGCACCACCGCGGCGGCGCCGGCGCCGCGTATCGACCAGGGCGTCCGATGATCGGAGGATCGAATGATCCGGAGATCTGAATCGGACGCCCGACCCGCAAGCGTCCGATGATCGGAGGATCGAATGGTCCGGAGATCTGAATCGGACGCGCGACCTGCAAGGGGTGGCCAGACGATGGCGTGAGCCGCGCCGGAAACAGCAAGGAGGAAACCACAATGAACCAGACCCTGTTGCGCCGCAGCTTGCTGCGCGCGCTCGGCGCCGCGCCGGCGATCGGCATGGCGCAGGCGCAGACGCCTGATTATCCGAACCGGCCGCTGCGCGTCGTCGTCCCCTATGCGCCGGGCGGCGGTGTCGATGTCACGGCGCGGCTGGTGAGCCAGCCGATGGCAGCCGACCTCCGGCAGCAGCTCGTCATCGACAACCGCACCGGCGCCAATACCGCGATCGGCGCCGAATACGTCGCCCGCGCCCGGCCGGATGGCTACACGATCTTCGTCTCCGGCTCGACCACCTTCGTCCTGCTGCCGCTGCTCTCCCAGCGGCTGGCTTATCGGCCCACCGATTTCGCGCCGGTGGCGCAGCTCACCAAGGTGGCCATGGCGGCGGCGGTGAACGACAGCGTGCAGGGCACGCTGCCCGAGATCATCGCCCGCATCCGCCAGGCGCCCGCCGACTTCATCTATGGCCATACCGGCATGGGCAGCTCCGGCCACCTGATGGGGGAGCGGCTGTTCATGACCTACGGTCTGCGCATCCCCTCCGCCGTCTATCGTGGCTTCTCGGCGACCGCCGTCGACATGATGGCCGGCCGCATCCCGATGACCTTCGAATCCGTGCCGGCGATGATGCCCTTCCACCGCGAAGGCAAGGTGCGCATCGTCGCCGTCAGCAGCCCGGAACGGCTGCCCGACCTGCCGGACGTGCCGACCTTCCTGGAGCTGGGCTTTCCCGGCATGGCCTTCTGGGCCTGGTTCGGCATGGTGGCGCCGGCCGGCACGCCCGCGCCGGTCATCCAGCGCCTGGCGCGCTCGGTCGCCGCCGCCACCGCCGATCCCGAGTATCGGCGCGCGATCGAGGCGACCGGCCAGCAGGTGGCCACCAGCAGCCCGGAAGAATTCGGCCGCCTCATCGAAGCCGACACCGCGCAATGGCGCGCGGTGGTCGAGCCTTTGCACATCAGCCTGGACTGACAAGCGCTACCTGGGCGCAGGAATGGAGGAAGCATCATGTCCAACCAGAACCCGCCGGCGATGATCGGACGGCGCCGGCTGGCGGCGGCCGCCGGCACCGTCCTGGCCGCCGCGTCGCTGGCGCGCCCCGCCATCGCCCAGCGGGAATTTCCGTCCCGGCCGGTCCGCCTCGTCGTGCCCTGGTTGCCGAGTGCCGCGGCGGACATCCAGCTCCGCGGCCTCGCGCAGATCGCCACGCGCCATCTCGGCCAGCCGGTGGTGGTGGAGAACCGCGCCGGCGCCAGCGGCATCCTCGGGCCGCAGCTCATCGCCAATGAGGCGCGCGGCGACGGCTATCTGCTGACGCAGATGCACAACTCCGCCATTCGCGTGCCCTTCATGATGGCCCGGCCGCCCTACGACCTGGCGCGCGACTTCACCCCGATCATCCGCCTGGTCGGCTATTCCTACGGTGTCGTGGTGCGCCCGGACTCGCCCTGGCAGACTTGGCAGCAATTCATCGACCACGTGAAGACGAATCCCGGCAAGGTGAGCTTCGGGACCGCTGGCGTCGGCACCACCCAGCATGTGACGATGGAGCAGGTGGGCCGGCTCCTGGGGCTGAACTGGGAGCATGTACCCTTTCGCGGCGGCGGCGACGACGTGCAGGCGCTGCTCGGCGGCAATCTCGACGCTGTCGCCTCGTCCAGCCTCTGGGCCGAGATGGTGCAGGCCGGGCAGCTACGGCTGCTGGTCTCCTTCGGCGAGCAGCGCATCCTGCGCTTTCCGCAGGTGCCGACGCTGCGCGAATGCGGCATCGACATCGCGCAGATCTCGCCCTACGGCCTGGTCGCGCCCAAGGGGATGGATCCGGGCGTCGTCCGGGTGCTGCATGATGCGCTGCATCGGGCGCTGCAGGATCCCGAGCACCAGACGCTGATCGCGCGGCTCGACATGCCGCTCGCTTATCTCGGCAGCGAGGATTACGCCGCGAACATGCCGGCGACGATCGCGGAGCAGCAGCAGGTGGTCCGCGACCTCGGCCTGCGCATGTGATGGCCGGCCCGGGGCGGCGCCGCGATCGCCCTGGCGTGCCGGCCGGTGGCCGTGCTCGGATGCCAGGCCCCTGGGCGGAAGGAATCGCGCATGTCGCCACCGGTCGACCGCATCGCCAGTGATCCCCGGCTGCCCACCGCCGCCGACGTGGTCGTCATCGGCGGCGGCATCATCGGCGTCGCCGCCGCCTATAGCCTGGCGCGGCGCGGCCATTCCGTGGCGCTGGTCGAGAAGGGCCATATCGGCTGCGAGCAATCCAGCCGGAACTGGGGCTGGTGCCGGCAGCAGAATCGCGACGAGCGCGAGTTGCCGCTGGTGCGCCATAGCCTGGAGATGTGGGGCAGCCTGGCGGAGGAGACCGGCGCCGATCTCGGCTTCCGCCGCACCGGCCTGCTCTATGTCACCCGGAGCCCGGCCGAGCTCGCCGGTTGGGAAGCCTGGGCCGGCATGGCGCGCGGGCACCAGGTGCACAGCCGCATGCTGACGGCGGAGGAGGCGCAGGCGATGACGCCGGGTGCCACGGAGCGCTGGATCGGCGGCGTGCATTCGCCGACCGATGGCCGGGCCGAGCCCGCCAAGGCGGCGCCCGCGCTCGCCGAAGCCGCGCGCCGTGCCGGGGCCAGCATCCATCAGGGCTGCGCCGCGCGCGGGCTGGAAACGACCGGCGGCGCCGTCTCCGCCGTGGTGACCGAGGCGGGCCGCATCCGCACCCAGGCCGTGCTCTGCGCCGGCGGCGCCTGGGCATCGATGTTCTGCCGCCGCCACGGCATCCGGCTGCCGCAGGCCGGGGTGCGGTCGACCGCCTTCTTCACGACGCCCGCCGCCGCGGTGACCGAAGGCGGCCTGTCCATGCCGGGCGCGGTCATCCGCCGCCGCCTCGATGGCGGCTACACCATCGCCATCCGCGGCCGCGGCCGGCTGGAACTGACGCCGCAGGGGCTGCGCCACGCGCGGCAATTCTGGCCGATGTTCATGAAGCGCCGCTCCTCCGGCCTCAGCATCCGCATCGGCCGCTCCTTCTTCCAGGGGCCGGAAGCGCTGGGCAGCTGGTCGATGGACGGTATCTCCCCGTTCGAGAGGATGCGCGTGCTGGATCCGGCGCCCGATATGGGTGTTGTGGAAGCAGGGCTGCGCGGCCTGGTGCAGGCCTATCCGGAACTCGCCGGCATCCAGGCGGCGGAAGCCTGGGGCGGGTGGATCGATTCCACCCCGGACGCGATCCCGGTGATCTCGCCGGTGGCGACGCTGCCCGGCTTCTTCCTGGCGACCGGCTTCAGCGGGCATGGCTTCGGCATCGGCCCGGCCGCCGGCCGGCTGGCGGCCGATCTCGTCATCGGCACGGCGCCACTCGTCGATCCGCATCCCTTTCGCTATTCGCGGCTGGTGGACGGGACGGATCTGGGACCGCCGGGGCCGATGTAGCGCCGCGCTGGACCTCGGCCGGAAAGATCATAAGTTGGCGGAATGGCAGCGCGCATCCGGATCTCGCCCCGGCAATTGGAAGCCTTCCGGGCCTTCATGGAAGTCGGCACCGTCACCGGCGCGGCGGAGCGGCTGCGGCTGTCGCAGCCCGCGGTCAGCAAGATCCTGAGTGGCCTGGAATACAGCGTCGGCTATCCGCTGTTCCTGCGCGAGAAGCGCCGGCTGGTGCCGACGCGGGAAGCGCGGCTGCTGCAGCGGGAAGTCGACCGCATCTTCCGCGGCCTCGATGAGCTCGACGGGTTCGTGCGCGACATCCGCGCCCTGGATCAGGGGGAGCTGCACATGCTGTCGACGCCCGCCCTGGGCGAGGTGGTGCTGCCGGATGTGATGGCGGCCTTCCTGCGCCGGCACCGCGATGTCCGCGTCACCTTCCAGGTGCGGCATTCGGAGGTCATCGCCCAGCGCGTCGTCGACCAGCAGACCGATCTCGGCTTTTCCATGGTGCCGTTCGACCATCCCTCGATCCATAGCGAGGAGCTGTTCCAGGTGCCGGCGGTCTGCGTGCTGCCGGCTGGCCACCGGCTGGCGGCCTGCCCGGTGATCCGGCCCGAGGATCTGCGCGGCGAGAGCTTCCTGTCCTTCGCCCGCGACGCCCGCATGCGCCATCTGGTCGATGCGGTGTTCGAGGCGCGGCAGATAGATCGCGTCATGCGGCACGAGATCTACAGCTCGCTCGAAGCCTGCTCCATGGCCGCGCGCGGCATCGGCGTCGCGATCGTGGAGCCGCTGACCGCGATGCGCATGACCCAGCGCGGCCTGGTCATGCGACCCTTCGAGCCACGCATCCACTACAGTTTCCGGGTGATGCGGCCGCGCTTTCGCGATCCGTCGCGCCTGGCCGAGGCCTTTCTCGATGCCGTGCGCGCCTGGCTGCAGGAGACGGCGCGGAGCGGCGCCATCCAGGGGCTGGTGCTGCCACGCGGAAGCGGGGGCGCGGAGCCATAGTCGATCTGGTTATGACCTTCGTCACCGAATGAATGATACCGCCGCGTGACAGCCGGTGCAGGATGCTCCCAACGGCGCGAGAGGCGCCGAAGGGGAGACACTCCAAATGGATCGATCCATAGGGCGCCGCCCATTGCTGCTGGCCGCCGCGGGCGCGGCGGGCATCCTCACGCGGCCGGCGCTGCTGCGCGCGCAGACGGTGCCGCCGAAGCCCGACCGCATCGTGGTCAATGCCTCCGGCGGCGCGATGAACGCCATCTATCGCCGCAGCTACTTCGCAGCGTTCGAGCGCCTGCACGGCATCCGCGTGGTCGATACCTCGCCGGCCGATTTCGGCAAGCTCCGCGCCATGGTCGAAGGCGGCAATCCGGAATGGACGGTGACCGAGATCGGCGGCCAGGATGCGTTCCGCGCGAAGGAAATGAACCTGGTGGAGCCGATCGACACCACGGTCGTCGACCGGTCGAACTATCCGGAGACGGCGCGGGATTCGCACATCTTCACCGCATCGGCCTATGCGACCGCGCTTGGCTACCGCACCGACGCCTTTCCGAATGGCAGCCAGCCGAAGGGCTGGGCGGAATTCTGGGATGTGCGGCGGTTTCCCGGGCCGCGCGCGCTGCGCAACCATCCCGCCGATAACCTGGAATTCGCGCTGCTCGCCGATGGCGTGCCGCTCGATCGCCTCTATCCGATCGACATGGACCGTGCCTTCCGCAAGCTCGATGAGATCCGCCCGCATGTCACCGTGTGGTGGAGCACCGGCGCGCAACCGGCGCAGCTGCTGGTCGACCGTGAGGTGGTGCTCGCCTCCGGTTGGAATGGCCGCTTCTATGAGCTGACGCGGCGCGGCGCACCGATCGCGACGGAGTTCACCGGCGGCAGCCTCAAGAGCGGCTCCTTCGGCATTCCGCGCGGCACCCGCCAGGCCTATTGGGGCCAGCGCATGCTGCAGGTGATGACCGATCCGGCGCTGCAGGCGGTCTATGCGACCGAGCTCGGCTATCCCGGCCTCAACCGGCGCACCATGGATTTCGTGCCGGCCGAGCTGCATCCGCTGATGTGCACGGCGCCGGGCAATATTGAAAAGCAGTTCTGGCTCGATGTCGCCTGGTGGACCGCCAATGCGCAGCAGGCGCAGGAGCGGTGGAACCGCTGGATGCTGCGGCGTTGAGCGGGGACGCAGCATGAGACTGGATGTCACCGGGATCGTGAAGCGCTTCGGCGCGGTCACGGCGCTGGCCGGGGTCGACCTGGCGGTGGAGGAGGGGGAATTCCTGACCATCCTGGGCCCGTCCGGTTCCGGCAAGACGACCTTGCTGAAATCGGTCGCGGGCTTCGAGGTGCCGGATGAAGGCCAGGTACGGCTCGGCGATCGCGACGTGACCCTGGCGCCGGCGCGGCAGCGCGATGTCGGCATGGTGTTCCAGAACTACGCCCTGTTCCCGCATATGACGGTGGCGGAAAACATCGCCTTCCCGCTGCAGATGCGGCGCCTGCGCAAGCCCGAGATCACGCGCCGCGTGGCGGAGGCACTGGCCCTGGTCGAGCTCGGCGCCTATGGCGGCCGCCTGCCGCGCCAGCTCTCGGGCGGGCAGCAGCAGCGCGTCGCGCTGGCGCGCGCCATCGTCTTCGGCCCGGCGCTGCTGCTGCTCGACGAACCCTTTGGCGCGCTCGATCGCAAGCTGCGCGAATCCCTGCAGCTGGAGGTCCGGCGGCTGCAGCGGCGGCTGCGGCTGACGACGCTCTTCATCACCCATGACCAGGAAGAAGCGCTGATCATGTCCGACCGCATCGCGGTCATGGACCAGGGGCGCATCCAGCAGATCGGCACGCCGGCCGAGGTCTATGACCTGCCGGTCTCCCGCTTCGTCGCGAACTTCATCGGTGAATCGAACCTGATCGAAGGCGTGGCGCAAGGCGCGGCGGTGGCGGTGCCGGGCTTCAGCGGCACCGTTCCCCTGCCGCAGCCACCGCCACCCGGCCCGGTGACGCTGCTGCTGCGGCCGGAAGCGCTGCGCCTGGGCGCCGAGGCGGAGGCGGCACCCTGCCGCGCCAGCGCGACGGTGCTGGAAACCGTCTTCCTGGGCCTCTCCGTCAAGCTGCGGCTGCGGCCGCCGGCGGGGCCGGATCTGCTCGCCCGCCTGCCGCTGCGGCCATCGGGCCCGGCACCGGCGGCCGAAGGTGCGGTGATCGCCATCGGCTTCGCGCCCGGAGACGTGCATGTCGTCCCCCGTGGCTGACCGCGCCGCGCCGGCGCGGCGCAAGGAACGGATGCTGCTGCTGCTCGGCCTGCCGGCGCTGCTGCTGCTCGGGTTGTTGTTCGCCTGGCCGGTGCTGCGGCTGCTGTCGATGGCCGTCGCCGATGGCAGCCTGGCGCAGCTCGAACGCGCGGCCTTCGATGATCTCTATCTGGCCGTCCTGCTCGACAGCCTGAAGATCGCCGGGCTGGTGACGCTGATCTGCCTGGCCCTGGCCTATCCGGTGGCCTTCTGGCTGACCCGGGCCGGGCGGCTCGGCCTCGCGCTCGGCATGTTCGCGCTGCTGCTGCCGTTCTGGACCAGCATGCTGGTCCGCACCTATGCGTGGATGGTGCTGCTCGGGCGCAACGGTGTCTTCAACCGCGCGCTGCGCGACTGGGGGCTGATCGACGCGCCGCTGCCGTTGTTGAACAATCTGGGCGGCGTGCTGGTGGGCATGGTGCATGTGCTGCTGCCCTACATGGTGTTTCCGATCTACGCCGCGCTGCTGCGCATCGATCCCGACCTGCCGCGCGCCGCGGAAGGGCTTGGCGCCTCCCGCTGGAACGCCTTCCGGCGTGTCGTGCTGCCGCTTTCGCTCACCGGGGTCGGGGCGGGTTGCGCGCTGGTCTTCGTCCTCTCGCTCGGCTTCTTCATCACCCCGGCGCTGCTCGGCGGCGGCCGCGTGATCATGATCGCCATGCTGATCGAGCAGCAGGTGCGGGAATTGCTGGACTGGCCCTTCGCCGCCGCCCTGTCCGCGGTGCTGCTGGCGGTCACGCTGCTGGTCTATGCGGCGATCGGCCGCCTGTCACGGAGTGCGCGCCTTGCCACGCCCTGACCGCCGCGCCGGGATCGGCGGCATTCTGCTGACGCTGCTGGTGACGCTCGTCTTCATCTTCCTGATGCTGCCGCTGCTGGTCGTCTTCCCGATCTCGGTCTCCTCGGCGCCCTATCTGCAGTTCCCGCCGCCGGGTTTCTCCTGGCAATGGTACCAGCGCTACCTGGATGATCCGGGCTGGATCGACGCGACCATCCGCAGCCTGCAGGTGGCGACACTCTGCACCGTGCTGTCGATGGCGCTCGGCGTGCCGCTGACCTTCCTGCTGGTGCGGTCGCGCCGGCGCGGCATCTGGCTGCTCGACCGGTTGGCGGCAGCACCGATCATCGTGCCGACGATCATCCTCTCGATCGCCATCTACAGCATCTTCACGCGGCTGCAGCTCATCGGCGAATGGTATGGCGTCGCCATCGCCCATACCGTGCTGGCCTTGCCCTTCGTGGTCATCCTCGTCAGCGCCGGGCTGCGCGGCTTCGACGAAACCCAGGAACAGGCCGCGGCCGGCCTCGGGGCCTCCTGGGCGGTCGCGGTCTGGCGCATCACCTTGCCGCAGCTCCGCCCCAGCCTGATCTCGGCCGCCTTCCTCGCCTTCATCAGCTCCTTCGACGAGCTGGTGGTGGCGATGTTCCTCTCCGGCGCCTCGATGACGCTGCCGAAGAAGATGTTCGACAACATCATGATGGAAATCGACCCGACCATCGCGGCCGTCTCCGTCATGCAGATTCTCCTGGTCGCCGCCTGCCTCGGGCTGACCGCCCTGTTCGGCCGTGGCGTGCTGGCGACCACCATGTCGCGTTGAGAGGCCGTTTGACACCCATGGATCCCGCGCTCTTCCACCCCGATTTCAAGGCCCGTCCCTATTGGTGGGACGCCATCGACATGGACAAGGAGGCGGAGACGGCGCTGCCGGCGCGCGCCGATGTCGTCATCGTCGGCGGCGGCCTCACCGGCCTCAACTGCGCCATCGAGCTCGGCCGCGGCGGCGCGCATGCCGTGGTGCTGGAGGCGGAGGCGCTCGGCTTCGGCGCGTCGACCCGCAATGGCGGCGGCGTCTCCGGCGGCAATAGCATCGGCAAGGGACTGTCCGGCGCCAAGGGCCGCACCGCGGGCGACACGGCGGCGATCGTCCAGGCGATGATCGGCGACGCGACCGAAGCCCTGTCGCATGTCGAGGCGATCGTGGCGCGCGAGAACATCGCCTGTTTCTACGAACGCACCGGCCGCTTCATCGGTGCCTTCACGCCGAAGCATTATGACGGCATGACATCCCGCATCGACCTGTTGAACGAACGGGCCGAGGCCGACGCGCACATGGTGCCCCGCGACCGGCAGCGGGAAGAGATGGCGTCCGACTACTATTACGGCGGCATGGTCATCAACCGCACCGGCAAGATCCATCCGGCGCTCTATCATCGCGGCCTGATGGACGCCGCGCGGCGCCATGGCGCGACCTTGCTGGGGCACACCAGGGCAGGGGCGCTGACCCGCACCGCCGATGGCTGGCGGGTCGAGACCAACCGCGGCACGATCGCGGCGCGGGAGGTCGTGATCGCGACCAATGGCTATACCGGCGGCCTGACGCCGGATCTGCGGCGGCGCCTGATCCC
>DASYDR010000087.1:0-10741 GCA_036499545.1 Roseomonas sp.
CGATGCGCGCTTGCCCGCCAGCTTCACGATATCGGCACGCCGGCCGAGCAGGCGGAAGGTGGTGCCTTCCAGCGGCTCCAGCGCATCGGCCAGCGGCACGCGATGCGGCAGGCCGGGGACATCGACGATGGCGCAGCGGCCTTCGATCGCGAAGCGGATCTCGGGATAGGGCGTCCAGGCATCGCCATCCAGCGTGCGGCGGGAGGCGAGGGAGCCGGCTTCGGTCGCGCCGTAGATCTCGAGCACCCTGGTGCCCCAGGCGCGCTCGGCCTCGGCGGCGAGTTCGGTCGCGAGCGGCGCGGTCGCGGAGATCACCGCCTCGATCGCCGGCAGCGGCGTCCCTTCCGTGAGCTGGGCGCGGAGCTGCAGCGGCGTGGTGATCAGGATGCGCCGCCCGGGCACCTGCGCCAGCCCGTCGGCGATGTCGGAAGGGTAGAAGTTTGGGCCGGAGAACCCCGCCGCGGCGCTGACCAGCGGCACCGTCATGGTGGTCTCGAAGCCGTACATGTGCTGCTGCGGCACCGTCGCCACCAGGGTCGCGGGCGGGCCATCCGCGTGGCGCAGCCCGAACCGCGCCGCGGCGGCGCGCGCATGCTGCACCAGGGATCCCCAGGGCTTCACATGCGGCGTCGGTTCCCCGGTGCTGCCGGAGGTGAAGGCGATGGCGGCGATCATCGCCGCCGGGAATGCCGGCATCGGACCGTCGAACGGCGCTTCGGCTCGGCGCGGGGCCAGCGCCGGCAAGGCCCAGCCGGGTTCGGCGACCTCGGCCAGGGCGATGGTGGCGCCATGGCCTTCCGCCAGTTCGCGCAGGCGGCGCGGGGATCGGTCGGCGGACAGCAGGGTGGTGTGGCCGGCGACCAGCGCCGCCGCGAAGCCGACCAGCGTCAGGTAGCGGTCGGCGCAGAGATTGGCGACCGGCCCCTGGGCCGGCAGCAGCGCCGCGGTCGCCATGACATCGGCCAGGAACGCGGCGACGGTGATCGCTTCCGTCCCGCGGCGATACACCACCTCCCCGAAGGCACGGTCGGTCAGCGGCAGGCGGTCACCTGGCATGGGAAGCCTTGACGATGCTGCGGATGGTGCTGGCGAGGGAGGCGGGGAAGTCCGGGAAGACCCGCGCGCGCACCAGATGTTCACCCAGGAACAGGGCCGGCATCGCGATCGCCTGCCACAGCAGCCCGCGGGAAGGATCGACCCCGATGCCGGCCAGGGCCAGCGCCTGCAGCAGCCCGAAGCCGGCGAAGAACAAGGTCCAGAGCGCGGTCAGCCGGGTTCCGTAGGTGGCATGGCCGGGCGGCAGGCCGCCATGCTCGGCGCGGATGTAGCGGCTGATCAGCGGTTCCCGGCCGGGGCGCAGGGTGGCGCCGAAATGCAGCCCGAGCAGGATATCGGCGATCAGCGGCAAGGCGCCGAACACCAGTTCCGGCATGCCGGGGCGCAGCAGCACCAGGGCCAGGCCGGCGGCGACCGCCGCGACCACGGCCAGCACCGGCAGGCGGCGGGACGGGAAGATGGCGGCGCTGACCAGCGCAACCTCGGCCGCCGCGGCCCACTGCAGATGGCCGGCGACGCGCAGCGCGATGCCGGCGCCCGCCAGCGGCAGCGTCAGCCACAGCCGCGCGATCAGCGGCGATTCCATTCCCAGGCGGGCTCTAACGGGTCCGGTTCTTCTCGACATGGCCGGACAGCGCCCGGAGGCTCGCGAAAATGCGATGATTGCGTTCGTCGTCCGAGCGGAGCTGGAAGCCGTACCGCTTGGAAATGGCGAGGGCGATCTCCAGCGCGTCGATCGAATCGAGACCCAGGCCCTCTCCGAACAGCGGTGCGTCGGGGTCGATGGTGTCGGCATCCACGTCCAGATGCAGCGCTTCGACGATCAGCCTGGCCATCTCGGCTTCCAGGGCAAGGCTCGTACTCAAGGACATGACTCCCGTCCGCCGGCATCATCCGGCCACACCGCTTGCCAAGCCGCCCCTGCCGCGCCATCCGATGCGCGCCCGGCGGAACCGCCGAACGGCTCCATCTTGCGCATGGGCAATGAATGACGCCAACCCTGAGAAGCGGCCCGACCCGAACAGCGGAACACGCATGACCGCCTCCACCGGATTTCAAGGATATCAAGCACCAAGTGGCCGAACAAGGGTCGCCACCGGCAGTGCGCGCCACTTCGTTGAACTGCCGGAGGAGATGACCTTCACGGTGGACGTGGAACCGGAGGGCCCTGCCGGCCATCACGACTGCGTTGCCCTGACCTGCCGCCTGATGGAGCTGCTGGAGGCCGGGGGCGGCCATGGGACCTTTTTCATCCTTGGCAGCCTGGCGCGGCAGCAGCCCGGCCTGGTGCGGGAGATCGCGGCCCGCGGGCATGAGGTGGCCTGCCACGGCCTGCATCACCGGCCGCTGGAACACAGCACCCCGGACGCGCTCCGCGCCGAGCTGACCGAGGCGCGGCTGCTGCTGGAGGATCTCTCCGGGGGGCCGGTGCTGGGTTTCCGGGCGCCGATGTTCTCCCTGACCCGGCGCAGCGCCTGGGCGGTGCCGGTCCTGGCGGAGGCCGGGTTCCGCTATTCCTCCTCCGTGCTGCCGGCCTGGAATCCGATGCATGGCTGGCCGGGGGCGCCAAGGCGGCCCTTTCACTTCGCCGCGGGCGTGCTGGAGATCCCGGTGCCACTCGGGCGGCTGGGGCCGTTCGACCTGCCGTTCCTCGGCGGCATGTACCTGCGCTACCTGCCGCCCTGGCGGCTGCGGCAGTTCTCCGCCCAGAACCGGGCGGCGGCAGGGCTGTGGTGCTATTGCCACCCCTATGACGTCGACACCGGCCGCGCCGGCGCCGCGCATAGCGACCGCGGCGCGCTGGCGCGGCTTTTCCTGCGCTCCAATCGCGGCGTCGCGGCGCCGCGGCTGGTTGGACTGATGGATGGCCGCCGATCCCGCCCCTTCGTGGAACGCCTGGATCAGCTCGCCGCCGAGGCCCCGCTCTTCAATTGATCAACGCCCCTCAATCGCCGGGCGCCGCGCATCCGCGCGGCTTGGCTGCGCCGGACTGCCGCTGGTGTGAACCGCCGCCTTCCGCGCCAGCACCCGGGTCAGCGCACCCGGGATCACGGTGCAGACCACCGCCATGCTGATCAGGGCGGAGAAGACCGTGCCGCCGATCAGCCCGGCCTGGTGCAGCACCGTCAGCACCACGACCTCCATCAGCCCCTTGGTCTGCATCATGACGCCGAGCGCCAGCGCGAAGGACCAGCTTTCCCCGGCGCGCCGCGCCGGCAGGGCGGCGCCGGCGACCTTGCCGATGACCGTCGCCGCCGTCGCCAGCGCGAAGATCGCCAGGAAGCTGCCGGAAGCGGGGTCGATCAGGGTGTTGAGGCCGGTGGTCATGAAGAAGAAGGGCAGCAGCACGGTTGCCGTCAGCGGCTCGATCTTCGCGATCAGCGCGGCGCGGATGCCGGCCGGCATGATGGCGCCGGCGATGAAGCTGCCCAGGATGTAGTCCAGGCCGATCGCCTCCGCGCTCGCGGCGGCGGCCAGCGCGGTGGCGGCGCCGATCACCAGCATGCGCGCCTCCGCCTGCTGCCCGCGCGCCAGCCAGGCCAGCAGCGGCCGCACCACGCCGATCATCAGCGCCAGCCAGGCCAGCGCCAGCGCGATGGTGCCGCCGACGCCGAGCCCGCTCTCGGCCACCAGGGCGAGCAACGCCGCCAGCACCACCCAGAGCGCCGCGTCATTGATCGCCGCGATCGCGAGCGCGGTCTGGCCGAGCCGGGTGCCGATCAGCTCCAGCTCCTGCAGGATCGCCGCCAGCACCGGCAGGGCGGTGACCGCGACGCAGATCGCGAAGGCCAGCACGAAGACGGGCATGCCGCCATGCGGCCCGAGCGCGCCGGGCACCGCTGCCGCCACCCAGACCCCGAGCGCCGCGCCGAGCGCCAGCGGCAGCGCGAAGGCGCTGAGCGCGATGGCGGTCAGCCCGCCCCGGTTGCGGCGCAGTGCCCCGATATCGAGATGCATGCCGGTGACGAAGACGAACAGCAGCACGCCGATCGCCGAGACACCGTTGAGGGCGGCGAGATTGGCCGGCGCGAACAGGGCGGCATGCAGTTCCGGCGCCAGCCGCCCGAACAGCGACGGGCCGAGCGCGATGCCGGCCAGCGTCTGCACCACCGCGAGCGGCGCCACCGCACGCACCGCACCGATGCGCCACAGCGCCCAGGGCAGCAGCACCAGCAGCAGGGCGACGATCAGCAGAGCGAGCTTGGCGGACATCGGCGCTTCCTCAATCGAACGGATCGTCGCGCGCGCCGGCCATGGCTTCGGAACGCCAGATCGACCAGGAAAAGCCGGCGGCGACCGAGATGTTCCAATCCTGCCGGAACAACGGGCTGTCCCGGTTGGCCGCCCCCCCGAAATACTCGACCCGGGCGCCGGCGACGACGGAAAGGCGTTCGGTCACCGGCACCCGGTAGGAGAAGCTGGCCCGGGCGCCGAGATAGCCCGCCCGCGCGCCATAGGCCGGCCGGTCCGGGCGCGCGAATTCCGGCGCCACGCCGTAGAAATAATCCATGAAGCGGTGGTCGCCGAAGGTCACGCCGATGCCGGCCCGCAGCCGCGCGTTCGGCAGCGCGAAACCCCCTGCCTCGAAGGCCAGTTCCGGCGCGAAGGTGAAGCCGCGATGGCTGATGGACGTGAAATCGGTCGAGAAGACCGCGCGCACCGGCGTCTCCAGCAGGATGCGGCGGGGTTGCGCGGGGTCGCTGTCGCGCCAGAGCGTCAGGCGCAAGGTCGGGCCGATCTCTCCCAGCCAGTCGAGGTCGGGCATGCCGCGCCGCGCGTCATTGTGATCGGAGGATGCCGGGAAGGAGCCCGAGGCGCTGAGCGAGAATTCCGCGACATCATTGTGGAAGGCGCGCAGCCGCGCCCCCTGGTCGTCGCTGCGGAAGAAATCGCCGCGATAGATCAGGAAGGGGGCGATGATGCCGCGCAGCCGCCCCTGGTCCGCGGCCGGGTAATCGGGGACATAGCCGCCGCCGCCGATCAGGCCGAGTTCCAGCACCGGGCGCCGGATCTCCCCGGGGGCGGCTTCCTGTGCCGCGGCGGTGCCGCAGCTCAGCAGCAGCAGGGTGACGAGCCTATGACGCATCCGGCCGGCGCTCCGCGATCAGCAGCACATTGGGCAGGGGCGTGCCTTGCCAGCAAGGGGCGATGCCGACCGTGAAGCCGGCCGCTTCCAATGGTGCCGCGAGGCGCGACAGCGGCAGCGGCGCGATGGCGGCGCGGCCCAGTTCCCCGCGCAGCAGGCGGCCGCCGCTTTCCATCGCGAAGCCGATGGCACTCCGCCAGCCGCGATCCGGATCGAAGGCGCGGATCAGCACGCGCCGGCGCGCCGCCCGGGCGGCGCGGTGCAGCAGGCTGGCCTGCAACGCCTCCGGCATCTGGTACAGCACGTCGACCAGCAGGACGGTATCGCAATCGGGCAGCGCGGCGGTGGCGAGATCGGCGGCGTCGAACCGCGCCGCCAGGCCGGTCGCCGCGCGGGCGGCATCGGCGATCTTGGCACCGGCGCGGTCGAGGCCGGTGACCTCCGTCGCATGGCCCCCCAGCAGCAGGGCGAGTGCCAGCTGGCCGCGGCCGCAGCCGAGATCCAGCAGATGCCCGAAGCCCTGCGCGCCAAGCGCCAGGATCGCCGCGGTCGCCGGGTCACCGCGCAGCTTGCCGCGCACGAAGCCCTGGGCGAAGCGGCCCGCGCCCTGGTAGCGCGCGGCAGTCGTGGCGATCAGCGCCGCCTGGTTCAAGCGATATCCTTGAGCACCGCCCAGAGCGCCGATTTCGCCTCGAAGCCGATGCCGGGAATGGTCGGCATGCGGATGCGGCTGTCGGCGACCGGGGTGTCATCGGCGAAGCCGCCGAAGGGCGCGAAGACCTCCGGATAGCTTTCATTGCCGCCGAGGCCGAGTCCGACCGCGATGTTCAGCGCGAACTGGTGCCCGCCATGCGGCACGCAGCGGCGCGGCGACCAGCCATGGGCCGCCATCATCTCCAGCGTCCGCAGATATTCGACCAGGCCATAGGACAGCGCCGGGTCGAACTGCAGGATGTCGCGATCCGGCCGCAGCCCGCCATGCCGGATCAGGTTGCGGGCATCGAGCATGGAGAACAGGTTCTCGCCGGTCGCGATCGGCGGCAGGTAATGCTCCGCCAGCGTCGCATGGGTGGAGAAATCCAGCGGATCCAGCGGCTCCTCGTACCAGCGCAGGTTCAGCGGCTGCAGCGCGGCGGCATAGGTCAGCGCGGCATGCAGGCCGAAGCGGCCATTGACGTCGACGCAAAGGCGGGACCCATCGCCGCCGAGCAGCTTCACCACCGCCTCGATCCGCGCCATGTCCTCGGCCAGCGCATCCTTCAGCGCGGTGCCGGGTGCGCCGCCGATCTTCATCTTCACGGTGCTGTAGCCCATGTCGAGGTAGCGCTTCATTTCCTCGACCAGCGCATCGACGCCCTTGCCCGGGTAGTAATAGCCGCCGGCGGCATAGACCCAGGCGGTCTCGTCGGCCGGGCCGCCGCGGTAGCGATCGGCCAGCAGCTTCCAGAGCGGCACGCCCTCGAGCTTCGCCGCCGCGTCCCAGAGCGCCATGTCGAGCACGCCGACCGCGACGCTGCGATCGCCATGGCCGCCGGGCTTCTCGTTCTTCATCATCGCCGTCCAGGCGCCGACCGGGTCGAGCCCACCATCGGCGCGGGTGATCCCGGCCTCCGTGGTCTCCAGCAGGCGGGGGATGAAGCGCTCGGCCAGCAGGCCGGGCTGGGCGTAGCGGCCGTTGGAATTGAAGCCGAAGCCGGTGGCGCGGCGGCCGGCGCCATCCTCGACCGTCACCGCGACGACCGAGGCGGTCATCTTGGAGAAATCGATATAGGCATTGGCGATGGCGCTGCTGATCGGCACCACGGCCTGCTTCACATCGGCGATACGCATCCTGCCATCCTCCCACGGTGTCGGGCTGGCTTCTCTACGCAGCGGCAAGCGTCTTCGGCAAGCCGCCGTCTTGACGGGGGCGGCCCCACGGGATCGACTCGGGGCCGCGCGCGTGACCCCGGGAACTCCAGGAATGCCCCAATGAACACCACGACGGCCGAAGCCGAGCTGCTGCATGAGGTGCGTGAGGGCGGCATCGCCTGGACGGTGTTCAACCGGCCCCAGGCCCGCAACGCCATGACCTACCCGATGTATGAGGGGCTGTACCGGCTGGCCGGCGAGATCGGCCAGGACCCGGCGATCAAGGCCTGGGTCATCACCGGCGCCGGTGAGAAGGCCTTCGCGGCGGGGACCGACATTTCCCAGTTCCGCAGCTTCTCCGGACCACAGGATGCGCTGGACTACGAGGCGAAGATCGATCGCATCGTCACCGCGATCGAATGCTGCCCGAAGCCGACCATCGCCGCGATCGCCGGCGCCTGCACCGGCGGCGGCGCCGCCATTGCCGGGGTCTGCGACCTGCGCATCGGCGCGGCCAATGCGCGCATCGGCTTCCCGATCGCCAAGACGCTCGGCAATTGCCTCTCGATGGCGAATTACGCCCGGCTGGCGGCGCTGATCGGCCCGGCCCGCGTCATCGACCTGGTCTTCACCGCGCGGCTGATCGAGGCGGAGGAAGCCAAGGTGGCCGGCCTGCTGAACGAGATCCTGCCGGACGCCGCCGCGCTGCATGCGCGCGCGGAGGAACTGGCGCGGCTGGTCGCCGGCCATGCGCCGCTGACGCTCCGCGCCACCAAGGAGGCGATGCGCCGCCTGCGCGAAGCGGCACGCAACACCCATGGCGACGACCTGGTGACCATGTGCTTCACCAGCGCCGATTTCGCGGAAGGCGTCGATGCCTTCCTCGCGCGGCGGCCGGCCAACTGGCAGGGCCGTTGAGACAAACCTGACAAGAGGGACTTCGAGAATGGATTTCCGGATCAGCCGCCGCGCACTCGGCGCGGCGGCGCTGCTGGCCGCGCCCGGCATCGCCCGCGCCCAGCAGGCCGCCTATCCCAACCGCTCGGTCACCATGCTGGTGGGTTTCGCGCCGGGCGGCGGCACCGACATCATCGCGCGTTTCCTGCAGCCGGCGCTCGCCGAGGAATTCGGGCAGCCGGTCGCGATCGACAATCGCCCCGGCGCCAGCGGCACCCTGGCCGCGGGCATGATGGCGCGCGCCCGGCCGGATGGTTACACCCTGTTGATGACGACGGTCAGCGCCAGTGCCGTGGTGCCGCCGCTGATGACGCCGCCGCCCTTCGACATCATGCATGACCAGACCGCCGTCGTGCTGGCCGGTACCGTGCCGCTGGTGGCCGTGGTGCCGCGCAACGCGCCCTATGACGACCTGCGTGGGCTGATCGCCTATGCCAAGGCCAATCCCGGCAAGCTCAACTTCGCCTCCTCCGGTATCGCGACGCAGCAGCATCTGGCGGCGGAGCTGCTCTGCGTGCAGGCCGGCATCGACATGACGCATGTGCCCTATCGCGGCACCGGCCAGGCGGTGAACGACCTGATCGCCGGCCGCGTCGACCTGAATGTCGACACGCTGCCGACCAACCTGCCGCATATCCGCAGCGGCTCCCTGAAGGCGCTGGCGGTGACGATGCCGGAGCGGGTGGAATGGCTGCCGGAGGTGCCGACGGTGGCCGAGCTCGGCTTCCCCGGCTTCGACGCCAATGTCTGGTACATGATCATGGCGCCGGGCGGGACACCGCCGGACGTCACCGCGCGCTGGTCCGCGGCGGCGAACAAGGCGCTCGGCGACCCGGCACTCCGCGCCCGCATCCGCGAGGCGGGCTTCATCCCGGGCGGCGGCAGCGCGGAGGATGCGGCGGCCCTGCTCCGCCGCGACGCCCAGCGCTACGCGGAGCTGGTACGGACGGCGAATATCCGGCTGGATTGAGCGCCCGATGGCCGTTGCGGCGTCAGGCTGTATACGGCGCTTGCCGCGACGCCGATCCGGGCGGATGGTTTCGCTACCGTCCGTCCGGAGACCCGCCATGATCCGCCGCCGCCATCTGCCGCTGCTCGCCGCCGCCATCCCCAGCGTCGCACGCGCGCAGGCGTCCTGGCCGCAGCGGGCGGTGAAGATCGTGGTGCCCTTCGCCGCCGGCGGCATCATCGACGTCGTCGCGCGCATCGTGGCGGAGCCGCTGTCACGCCGCTTCGGCCAGCCCTTCGTGATCGAGAACGTGCCGGGCGCCGGTTCCAGCATCGGTGCCCGCAACGTCGCCCGCGCGGCGCCGGACGGCTATACCCTGCTGGTCAGCGGCGCCGCGCACACCGTGATCCCGGCGCTCTATCCGGATGCCGGCTTCGATGCGCTCGCCGACCTGACGCCGGTCGCGCTGATGGGCGACCAGAGCTTCCTGCTCTGCGTGCATCCGGGCGTCCCGGCGAACACGGTGCCGGAGCTGCTGGCCTGGCTGCGCAGCCGCAATGGGGAGGCGACCTTCGCCACCACCGGCATCGGCGCCGCTTCGCATCTCGCCGGGGAATTGCTGAAGAAGCTGGCAAGGGTGGATTTCACCATCGTGCCCTATCGCGGCACGCCGGCCGCGGTGACCGACCTGATGGCGGGGCGCTGCGACTTCATGATCGACAGCCAGACGCTGCTGGCACCGCTGGCCCGCGACGGCAAGGTGCGGCCGCTGGCGGTCACCACCGCGCGCCGGTCCCGCCTGCTGCCCGATATCCCGTCATTGCAGGAAGCCGGCGTCACGGATTACGCCGCCTCCTCCTTCCAGGTGATGTTCGCGCCGCGCGGCACGCCGGCGTCGATCGTCGACGCATTGGCGGCCGCGATCGCCGAGGCCCAGGCCGACCCGGCGCTGCAGCGCCGCTTCGTGGAAAGCGGCGTCGATGTGCTGCAGGGTGATGCGGCGGCAGCGGCGCGCTTCGTCCGGGCGGAAGCGGATAAATGGCTGCCGATCCTGCGCGAGACAGGCGCGCGTGCTGGATAGCATACGGCATGTGTAATCACATGCCGGTTCATGAAGTTTGCTCAATACGACGGCTCGGCCATGGCGGGGTCGTTCGCTGCTGCTTAGATCCATTCCCAACACGACGGTATTGGGGGAAGCGACCTTGCAGGGCTCTGCGAATGCGGCGGCACACCATCTCCCGACGGCGTCGGAAATCGGCGCGCGGCTCGATCGGCTGCCGGCCACGCGGCATGTGTGGTTCCTGATCCTCTGCCTGTCGCTCGGCGGCTTCTTCGAATTCTACGACCTGTTCTTCACCGGGTATGTGGCGCCTGGGCTGATCCGCGACGGCATATTGACCCCGACCACGCCGGGCCTGTTCGGCACCGCCGGCATCGCCAGCTTCATCGCCGCGCTGTTCGCCGGCCTGTTCATCGGCACCATGGTGTTCGGCTTCGTCGCGGATCGCTACGGGCGCCGGGCGATCTTCACCTTCTCCCTGCTGGCCTACACCGTCTGCAGCGTCGCCATGGCGTTCCAGACCACCGCCTTCGGCCTGAACCTGTGGCGTTTCCTCGCCGGTGTCGGCATCGGCGTGGAACTGGTGACGATCGACACCTACATCTCCGAACTCGCTCCGATCGAGCTGCGCGGCCGTGCCTTCGCGGTGAACCAGGCGATCCAGTTTTCCGCCGTGCCGGTGATCGCCTTCCTGGCCTATCTGCTGGTGCCGCTGGATCCGCTCGGCCTGCCCGGCTGGCGCTGGCTGGTGCTGATCGGCGCCGTCTCCGCCCTGTTC
>DASYDR010000088.1:0-8621 GCA_036499545.1 Roseomonas sp.
ACGACGGCGAAGCTCTGGCGCCCGGCAGCATGGCCGGGCGCTCGAGCCTGAACGAGGCGGTGGCGCGCCTGCCCGGTGAGGCCGCCGGTCTCCGCCGCGCCGGGATTTCCCTCTACGAGCAGCGGCAGCCGGGCTTCGGCGCCGGCGTCGACTACCAGGCGCCGAGCCGGACCGCGATTGCGACCGTCTATCTCTACGATCGCGGCCACGGGGCGGTTCCGTCCGACCCGGCGTCACCCCAGGTGACCGAGGAATTCGCCCGCGTGATCCAGGAGGTGAACACCGGCGCCCAGCGCGGCGGGCGCCGGCTGGTGGAACTGGAGCGGTTCGAACTGCCGGTTTCCGGGGGCCGTG
Source organism: Roseomonas sp. (assembly GCA_036499545.1). Lineage (GTDB taxonomy): Bacteria > Pseudomonadota > Alphaproteobacteria > Acetobacterales > Acetobacteraceae > Plastoroseomonas. The sequence goes on from DASYDR010000088.1 coordinate 355, forward strand.
GCCTGCATTGCGTGCTGTTGCAGGGCAGCAGCGGATCAGCCCCGGTGCTGCGGCAGGTCTGCCTCGGCGGCGGCGGCGGCCGCTTCGTGCAGAGCCAGGTCACCATGGCGGCGCAGCAGCCGCCCCCCGCCGATGCCCGCGCCTTCGCCGCCGCCGTCACCCGCGCCGCGCGGCGGCCGTCGCAGGGCAGCTAGGCGCCCGCTGTCCGGCCGGCGTCAGGTCTGCGCCGGGGCGGGGCACTTGATGAAGCTGACGCCTGATTGATCCAGCATCTGCCGGATCCTGGCGGGCGGGTCCGCTTCACAGAACACCGCCGTCACCTGGTCGATGCGCCCGCCATGCACATGGGCGGGGCGGGTGAATTTGCTGGCATCGAGCACCAGATAGGACCTGCGGCAGTTGCGCAGCATCGCCTCGCGCACGCGCAGCTCGTCCTCGGAGAAATCGAGGAGTGAGCCGTCCTCGTCGACCCCGGCGACGCCGAAGATGGCGACGTCCACCTTGTAGGACGAGAAGAAGCCCGGGTTGCAGACATCGAGGTCGCCGCCGCGCACCGCGCCGCCGGCGATTGCCAGCGTGAAGTCCGAGTTCTGCCCGACCATCAGGGCGAGCGGCAGGTTGTTGGTGACGATCTTGAGCCGCTGGTGGGAGAGCAGCGCCTCGGCGACGAATTGCGGGGTGGTGCCGATGCCGAGCGACACGGCTTCCCCATCGCGCACCTGGCCCGCGACAGCGGTGGCGATGCCCTGCTTGGCTTCGCGGTGCAGGACGCGGCGGTCGCTGAAGGAGAGATTCTTGTTCTGGCGCAGCACGCTTTCGACGCCGCCATGGCGGCGGCGGGCGATCCCGTGGTCGCAAAGGACGCCGAGGTCGCGACGGATGGTCTGCGTGGTCACCGCGAAATGCGCGGCCAACGCCTCCACGCTGATGAAATCCCGGGTCCGCAGCATCTCGGCAATGGCGCTCTGACGGCCGTCCGAGCTGGCAGGGACGTTCGATTGAACGTTCTTGATGCTCATATGCGCTGTCTAACATGCACCAAGACCGGCGAGATGGCGAAAGTGGGTGCGCGTTTGAAGTTCATATGATCACCATGCGCCTGACGTCGTTCCTTCATACAGCGTCGGTAGAGACACCGCATGACGTTCGACCATCTCCCGCGCGGCGAGGTGAGGCTGCTTGGCGTTGGGAAATCCTTCGGCGCCACCCAGGCCCTCTCCGGCATCACGATGACCGTGCGCGCCGGCAGCTTCACCGTGCTGCTCGGCCCATCCGGCTGCGGCAAGTCGACGCTGCTGCGCATCATCGCCGGGCTGGAGGCGGCGCAGTCCGGCCAGGTGATGATCGGCGGGCGGGACGTGTCCGCCCTGCCGCCCGCCGCCCGCGGCATCGCCATGGTGTTTCAATCCTACGCGCTGTTCCCGCATCTCTCGGTCGCCGAGAATGTGGTCTTCGGCCTGCGTGCCCGCGGCCTGCCCCGGCCGGAGCGGGAGGCCCGGCTGCGGCAGGTCGCGGGGATGCTGGGGCTGGAGCCGCTGCTCGGCCGCCGTCCCTCGCAGCTTTCCGGCGGCCAGCAGCAGCGGGTCGCGCTGGCCCGCGCCGTGGTGGCTGAAGCGCCGGTCTGCCTGATGGACGAACCGCTTTCCAACCTCGACGCCAAACTCCGCACGGACATGCGGCGTGAGATCCGGGCGCTGCAGCAGCGCCTCGACATGACCATGATCTACGTCACCCACGACCAGGCCGAGGCGATGAGCATGGCGGACCAGGTCGTGCTGCTGCGGGACGGCCGGGTCGAGCAGGATGCGACGCCGGCCGAGCTCTATGCCCGCCCCGCCACGGTCTTCGCCGCGGGCTTCATCGGCACGCCGCCCATGTCGTTGCTGCATCTGGCGCCCGGCGAGGCGGGCGCGGTGGTGGCGGGCACGCCGGGACCCGTGGTGGCGCCGCCCGGGTCGGCCGGTGCCATCCTTGGCCTGCGGCCGGAGGAGGTGGCCCTGACCGATGGCCCGGGCCTGCCGGGTCACGTCACCGCGGCGGAGTTCCTCGGCGCCGAGACCGTCCTTGCCTGCGCGGTGGGCGAGGGGGGCGAGCAGTTGCAGGCGCGCATCCCCGGCCATCATCGCTTGCAGCCCGGTGCGCCGGTCCGGCTCCGCCTGCCGCCGGCCGCGCATCTCTTCGACGCCACCAGCGGGCAGCGTCTGCCCGATCCCGTGCCGGATCGGATGCCCGTTCATGTCTGAGCCCAAGGAGCGACCGATGACCCTGACCCGCCGCGCCACGCTTGGCGTCCTCGCCGCGACGCCATTGCTTGCCGCGCCCGCGCTGCACGCGCAGGCGCCGGTCGAGCTCGTCTTCAACTACCCCATCGCCGTGGGCGGCCCGATCACCCGCATCATCGACGGCTACTGCGCCGATTTCCAGCGGGAGAACCCGGGCATCCGCGTGCGCCCGGTCTATACCGGCACCTATCAGGACTCCGTCACCAAGGCGCTGACCGCGGCGCGTGGCGGCGATGCGCCGGACGTCGCGGTGCTGCTGTCCACCGACATGTTCACGCTGATCGACGAAGACGTCGTCATTCCCTGGGACGGGCTGCCGGGCATCGATGCGGCCTATCTGGGCGGCTTCTATCCGGGCTTCATGGCGAACAGCCAGACCGGCGGGAAGACCTGGGGCATCCCGTTCCAGCGTTCGACCATCGTCGCCTACTACAACAAGGACGCCTTCCGCGAAGCCGGGCTGAACCCGGAAGCCGGGCCGACCACCTGGGCGCAGCAGCTCGAGATGGCGCAGAAGCTGACCCGGCGGTCCGGCGACAGCGTCACCCAATGGGGCATCCAGATCCCCTCCTCGGGCTTCCCCTATTGGCTGTTTCAGGCCCTGACCACGCAGAACGACGTCCTGCTGATGAACCAGGCCGGCGACCGCACCTACTACGACGACGCGAAGGTGGCGGAGGCGCTGCAGTACTGGGCGGACCTGTCGATGACGCACCGGGTGCATCCGCAGGGTGTCGTCGAATGGGGCACCACGCCGCGCGACTTCTTCGAGCGCAAGGTCGCCATCATCTGGACCACCACGGGCAACCTCACCAGCATCCGCGCCGGCGCCCAGTTCCCCTTCGGCGTCGCCATGCTGCCGGCCAATCGCCGGCCCGGCAGCCCGACCGGCGGCGGCAACATCTATCTCTTCAAGGCGGCGAGCCCGGCCAAGCGGGAAGCGGCGGTGAAGTTCGCCAGGTTCCTGACCACGCCGGAGCGCGCCGCGCAGTGGGGCATGGACACCGGCTATGTCGCGGTCAGCCCCGAAGCCTGGGACACGCCGGCGATGAAGGCCTATGTCGCCGGCTTCCCTGCCGCCGCCGTGGCGCGCGACCAGTTGGCCTCCGCCGTGGCAGAACTGTCCACCCATGACAACCAGCGCGTCACCAAGGCGCTGAATGACGGGCTGCAGGCGGTGCTGACCGGCCGTACCCAGCCGGCGCCCGCGATGCGGACCGCGCAGGCCGAGGCCGACCGCCTCCTGCGCAGCTATCGCTGAGACGCGCGATGCGGAGCAGGACCACGCTGCACGCCTGGCTGATGCTGGCGCCGGCGATGGTCCTGCTCCTCGCCTTCACCCATTACCCGGCGGTGGCCACCTTCTGGCATTCGCTGTTCACCACGCCGCGCGGCGCGCGGCCGGTGCGCTTCGTGGGGATGGAGAATTACCGGGCGCTGCTGGAGGATCCGGTCTTCTGGCAGGCCCTGACCAACAACCTGATCTATGCCGCCGCGACCATCCCGCTGACGGTCGGGTTGGCACTCGGCATGGCGCTCTGGGTGAACGGCAGGATCGCCGGGCGCGGCGCGCTGCGGATGGCCTATTTCACGCCGACCGTGCTGCCGATGATCGCCGTCGCCAATCTCTGGCTGTTCTTCTACACGCCCGATTACGGCCTCCTCGACCAGTTGACCCGCGCGCTGCTCGGCTGGGGGCCGACCAACTGGATTGGCGCGCGGGAAACGGCGCTGGGGGCCATGGTCGTGGTGGCGGTGTGGAAGGAGGCAGGATTTTTCATGATCTTCTACCTCGCCGCGCTGCAGGCCATCCCGCCCTCGCTGCATGAGGCCGCGGCGGTGGAAGGCGCTTCCCGCACCCGGATCTTCTTCCGGGTGACGCTGCCGCTGCTGGGGCCGACGACGCTCTTCATCCTGGTCAATGCGGTGATCAACGCCTTCCGGCTGGTGGACCACATCATCGTCATGACGCGCGGCGGTCCGGACAACGCGACGGCGCTGCTGATGACCCATATCTACGACCTCGGCTTCCGCTTCCTCGACACCGCCTCGGCGGCGGCGCTGACGATGGTGCTGCTCGGCCTGCTGGCGCTGGTGGCGGCCGCGCAGTTCCTGCTGCTCGAGAAGCGGACGCACTACCGATGAGCGCGATGGTCCCGGCCCGCATTGGCGCCTGGGTGGAGACGGCGGCGGCCTGGCTGCTCGGCCTGATCTGGATCGCGCCGTTGCTCTACGCGTTCTGGGCGGCGTTCCACCCGACAGGATTCGCGGTGCGCTTCGATCCGGCGGCGCCGCTGACGCTCGACAACTTCGCGGCCGCCTGGAATGCTGCCCCCTTCGGACGGTACTTCCTGAACACCTTCGTGCTGGTGACGATGATCCTCGCCGGGCAGCTCGTGCTGTGCACGCTGGCGGCCTTCGCCTTCGCGCGCGCGGCCTTCCCGGGCAGCGGCATCCTGTTCGCGCTGGTGCTGGTGCAGCTGATGATCATGCCGGACGTGCTGATCGTCGAGAATTACCGCACCATGCGCGCGCTCGGCCTGGTGGACACCATCCTGGCGATCGGGCTGCCGTACATGGCATCGGGGTTCGGCATCTTCCTGCTGCGCCAGGCCTTCCGCCAGGTGCCGAAGGAGCTGGAGGAAGCGGCGCGGGTCGAAGGCTGCAGCACGCTCGGCATCCTGATGCGGGTCTATGTGCCGCTGGCCCGGCCGATCTACCTCGCCTACGGGCTCACCTCGGTGTCGTATCACTGGAACAACTTCCTCTGGCCGCTCGTCATCACCAACCGGGTGGAGACGCGGCCGCTGACGGTCGGGCTCGCCGTCTTCGCCTCGACCGATCAGGGGATCGACTGGGCCGTGATCAGCGCGGCGACACTGATCACCTCCGCGCCGCTGCTGCTGGGGTTCCTGCTGTTCCAGCGCCAGTTCGTGCAGTCCTTCATGCGCGCCGGCATTCGCTGACGCATGCGTGGCTGAAAAGGCTCAACCGACCGGCAGGTTGAGTGCCGAATACTGGTTGTCCAGGTGCTCGATCTGCAGCCAGCCCATGTCCGGCCCGAAGGGCTTGTAGATCGGGAAGGTCTTCAGGATGCCGAGCGTCGCCGCACTCTCGAGCGGGGAGACGAAGCTGCCATCCTCGTCGCCGAACCAGGGCTGCCGGATCCAGTGCGCGAGCTGGGCGGCGGTGATCGCGAAGAAGCCGGCATGCGGGTTGGCCGCCCGGCGATGCGTCACGCTGCGGCCGAGCGCCGGCTGGCACAGGAAAGGGGCGTCCGGCAGCGCCGCCTCATAGGGCGCCACGACGTCGCGGCGCAGGTCGCCATCGATGAAGGTCTTCAGCGCATTGGCGCGCGGATTCCACTCGTAGCGATTGGGAAACAGCACCCGGGACGGGCCGAAGGCCTCCTGGAAGCTCAGGATCTTGTCGAAGAAGGACGCTTCCGCGATGCGCAGGTCGTCCTCGGTGAAGACGAACAGGTCGTAGCCATGGCGATGATCTGCCATCAGCCGATGCGCGGCGAAGCCGAGCTTCAGCGGATCGGCGGGCTTGGCATCGACGACCAGGCAGCCGAGCCGCTGGCTGTCCTCGGCCGACAGCAGATGATCCTCGCCGGCGACCAGGGCCACGATATCGAGCACGGAAGCGGCGCCGCGCAGCGGCTCATAGCGCCGCTCCCCGACATTGGCGACCTGGGTCGGGCCGTAATGGCCGCGATAGCTGCCGATCAGGCTGCGGATCGCCGCCGCCCGCAGGTCCCGTCGCGTCGCATCGGCGGAGGAGCGGGGCGGCGGCTCCTCCGGCCGGTAGAAATGCGCGACGGTGACCAGGATGCGCATGGGCTCGGCGGCGCCTAGCGCGCGACCGCGTAGCCCTGCATGCCGCGCGGATTGGCGCCGGCCAGGATCTGGCCATCCGGTTCCAGTCGTACGCCGCTGAGCCGGCCTTCCGACCAGTCGCCGCCGACATCCACCTTGTGGCCGCGGGCGCGCAGCGCCTCCGCCACCGACGGCGCATAGCGGCCCTCGATCACGACCTTGCCGGGCTTCGCCGAGCGCGGCCAGAAGGAGGAGGGCCAGTGCTCGCAATGGAAGGCGGGCAGGTCGATCGCCTGCTGGATGTTCAGGCGGTGGTTGACCATGCGGGCGAACATCAGCGGCGACCACTGGTCCTGCTGCTCCCCGCCCGGGGTGCCGAAAGCCATCCAGGGCTTGCCGTCGCGCAGCGCCATGGAGGGGGAGAGGGTGGTGCGCGGCCGCTTGCCCGGCTTCAGCCCGTTGGGCAGATCCTCGTTCAGCCAGAACATCTGCCCGCGGATGCCAAGGCAGAAGCCGAGGCCCGGGATCGCCGGGGAGGATTGCAGCCAGCCGGCCGAGGGCGTGGCGCTGACCATGTTGCCCCAGCGGTCGATCACGTCGACATGGCAGGTATCGGCGCCGGAGACGCCGAGGCGGGAGACGGTGGGCTCACCGGCGCCGGGCGCGCGGGTCAGCATATCGGCGCGCGCCGCCGCGTCATGATCGACCCAGGGGGTGCGGCCATCGACGCTGCCGGGGCGGAGTTCCATCGAGGCGCGGTCGGTCACCAGCTTGCGGCGCTCGATATTGTAGGCCTCGGAGAGCAGGGTCTCCATCGGCACCGCGACGAAATCGGGATCGCCATAGAAGGCCTCGCGGTCGGCGAAGGCGAGCTTGGCGCATTCGACGACGGTATGGACCAGGGTCTCGCCCACCGGATCCATCGCCGCCAGGTCGAAGCCGGCGAGCAGCGCCATCTGCTGCAGGAAGGCCGGGCCCTGGCTCCAGGCGCCGCATTTCAGCACGGTGTGGCCCTGGTAGTCGTAGCGCAGCGGCGCTTCGATCGGGGCGCTCCAGCGCGCCATGTCGTCGGCGGTCAGCAGCCCGGTATGGCGGCGGCCGGAGGCGTCCAGCGCTTCGAAGGACTGGACGAAGCTGCCGATCGCCTCGGCGACGAAGCCGCGGTACCAGGCGTCGCGCGCCGCGTCGATCTGGCGCTCGCGGCTGCCGCCGGCCGCCTCGGCTTCGCGCAGCACGCGCTCATAGGTATCGGCGAGGGTGGGGTTGGCGTAGAGGGCGCCGGCCTTCGGGCCGCCATCGCGCAGCCAGATCTCGGCCGAGCTCTTCCACTCGCTCTCGAACAGCGGCTTCACGGTGGCGACGGTCGCCACCACGCGGGCCACCATATGGGCGCCGTTGCGGGCATAGCCGATGGCGAATTCCAGCACGTCGCGCAGCGACCAGGTGCCCCAGTCGCGCAGCATCACCGTCCAGGCTTCGAAGGCGCCGGGGACGACGGCGGGCAGGAAGCCGGTGCCGGGGATCAGGTCGAGGCCGAGCCCGCCCTTGATCTTCGCGACGGTGGCGGCGGCGGGCGCGGTGCCCTGGCCGCAGATGACGCGCTGCGTGCCGGCCTTGGCATCGTGGATGATGATCGGGCAGTCGCCGCCCGGGCCGTTCAGGTGGGGTTCCACCATCTGCAGCGTGAAGCCGGCGGCGACGGCGGCGTCGAAGGCGTTGCCGCCGCGCTCCAGCACCGCCATCCCGACCTGGGAGGCGATCCAATGGGTGGAAGCGACGGCGCCGAAGGTGCCGGCGACTTCAGGACGGGTGGTGAACATGGCTGGCCCTCGCGGTGCTTGCAGGGTAACGGCGTCTCGCGCACTCGCGCCGGCCAATGGGGCTGCACATCGGCGTGCGCGTCAACCAGGAGTTTGCCAGGGATGCTGGTTGCGGTGGTCGGGCCCTCCGGGGCGGGCAAGGACACGCTGATGGATGCGGCGCGGGTGCGGCTTGCGGCGGATGCGCGCTTCGTCTTCGTCCGCCGGGTGATCACCCGGCCGGCCGATGCAGGGGGCGAGGCGCATGCGCCGGAGACGGAAGCCGGTTTCGCGGCCCGGCTGGCGGCGGGCGGCTTCGCACTGCATTGGCAGGCGCATGGCCTGTCCTACGGCATTCCGCGCGA
>DASYDR010000089.1:0-14597 GCA_036499545.1 Roseomonas sp.
GACGGTGATGCCGGTCTCAGCGTCGCCGGCGAGGATGGCGGCCTGGATCGGCGCGGCGCCGCGCCAGCGCGGCAGCAGGCTGGCATGGATGTTGAGGCAGCCGCCGGCCGGCGCTTCGAGCATCGCCGGCGGCAGGATCAGCCCATAGGCGGCGACCACCGCGACATCGAGATCGAGCGCCGCGAAGGCGGCATGCTCCGCCGCGTCGCGCCGCACGCGCGCCGGGGTGCGGACCGGCAGGCCAAGCTCCAGCGCGGCGCGATGCACCGGGCAGGGCGTCTCCTTCTGGCCGCGCCCGGCCGGGCGCGGTGGCTGGCTGTAGACCGCGACCACGTCATGGGCGGCATGCAGCGCGCGCAGCGCCGGCACCGCGAAATCCGGGCTGCCCATGAAGGCGATGCGCAGCCGGGCGGGCGCGCTCACTCCCGGGCCTTCAGCTTCAGGTCCTTGGCGAGCTTGCGGAGCATCATGTTGCGCTTCAGCGCGCTCAGGTGATCGACGAAGAGCACGCCATCCAGGTGGTCGATCTCGTGCTGCAGGCAGGCGGCGAGCAGGCCTTCCGCCTCCACTTCCCGCTTCGCGCCGGTCTCGTCCTGGTAGCGCACCCGCACCCGGGCCGGGCGCGTCACATCCGCATACTGGCCGGGCAGCGACAGGCAGCCTTCCTCCCGCGTCGCGTCCTCCTTGCTGGCGGCGACGATCTCCGGGTTGACCAGCACCATGGGTGCCGGCGCGTCGTCGGGCTGCAGGTCGATCACCACCAGGCGCAGCCCCTGCCCCACCTGCGGCGCCGCCAGGCCGATGCCTGGCGCGTCGTACATGCTGCGGAACATGCGCGGCACCAGGCCACGCACTGTATCGGCATCGCCTTCCGCCACGCGGCGCGCCTTGAGGCGCAGCCGGGCGTCGGGCACCAGCAGGATCGGGATCGGGGTTGCATCGGCGCTCATGGGCGGCGGGCTTACCGCCGCAAGCCCCCCCTTGCAACGCCCACGCAATCTGCCCAATTCATTACCCGTCGGGGTGCTTCGGGCCCCGGCACCCGCTTCGCTCCTTCGAGGAGGCAACTGGCCCCTATGTCCCGACCTTCGGTCTTCGGATCGCCCTTGTTCCTTGGCTTCGACCACCTTGAGCAGATGCTCGACCGTGTCGCCAAGAGTTCCGATGGCTATCCGCCCTACAATATCGAGCAGACCGGGGATAACCGCCTGCGCATCACGCTCGCCGTCGCCGGCTTCGCGATGGACGACCTGCAGATCACGCAGGAGGACAACCAGCTCGTCATCCGCGGCAAGCAGAAGGACGATGCCGAAGGGCGGATCTTCATCCACCGCGGCATCGCGGCGCGCCAGTTCCAGCGCGCCTTCGTGCTGGCGGAAGGCATCGATGTGGAAGGCGCCTGGCTCGATAACGGGCTGCTGCATGTCGAGCTGCGCCGGCCGCAGCCCGAGGTGCGGGTCAAGACCATCCATATCGCGACCCCGGCTGCCGCCGCTACTCGGCCGGTGGTCGAAGGACGCCGCATCGATCGCGAGTGACGCTTCGAGGGGTCCCATTCCAGCGCGGCCGGCAAGGCGCGCCAGCAGGAGAACGTGACATGAACATCAAATCGAGCACCGCGCTGAAGGACATCACCCCGCGTGACTGGGCGCAATTCGGCGCCGGCGAGGTAGCCTATGTCCGCCCGGTGGTGGTGAACGGCACCCATGCCATCGCGATCCATGCCGCAGACGGCACGCCGATCGGCGCCGCGCCCGATATCGGCCTGGCGATCGCCGCCATCGTCGAGCACGAGATGGAGCCGTTGTTGGTTCATTGAGATCTTCCCTGACCTCAGGCGCCGGCGCGCGCATCCGCGCGCTTGGCTTCCGCGCGGTCAGGTGTGCATTGACGGCAACTGATGGTCGCGCGCGGGGCCGCATTCGCGGCCCCGGAGCATCGGCTTCGCCTCGCTCCGCAGGACCCGGTGGCGGCCTGTGGCCGCGGGACGAAGCGTAGGCTGTCCCGCGGCCGCAGCCCGTTCCGCTATGTGGCCGCGGCGTCGATCCAGCCGACATGGCCGTCGGCGCGGCGATAGACGACGTTCATCGCGCCATTCGCCTTGTTGCGGAACATCAGTACCGGCGCATGCGCCAGGTCCATGCGCATCACCGCCTCGCCCACCGTCAGCTTCTCGATATGCTCGGCATGCTCCGCGACCACGACCGCGCCGTGGTCGGCAGCGTCGCCATTCACGATGGGCGGCGGTTCCTCCTCGCCCTCCTCGGCGGCCAGAACATAGCGCCGCCCGGCCGGGGTTTCGTCCAGCACCGGGTCGCGGCCCGGCGCCATGCTGCGGGCATGCTCGTTGACCCTGCGCCTGTAGCGCCGCAACCGTTTGGCGAGGTGCTCCGACGCTTCCTCGAAGGCGCGATGGGCGTCGGTGCCTTCCCCTTCGCCCCGCATCAGCAGGCCCCGGCCAGCCTTCAGATTGATGTCGCACGTGAAGAAGGCACGGTTCTTATGGAAGGTGACATTGGCCTCCAGCGCATGGTCGAAATATTTGCGCGCGATGATGGCCAGGCTGTCCCGGACATGCGTCTTCAGGGCTTCGCCGGTTTCGACCTGCTTGCCTGCGACGGTGATGTGCATGAGTGATCGCCTTCCTTCCGTGGTTCGGAGAAGGCCCGCCCGGGTATCCGGCGGCGGCCCGCCATGCGCGCGCGCCATGACGCGCGCCGAAGGGTGTCGCGGATCAGGCCGGGACGGCCTTCTCCCGCTTACGCTGCACCGAAGATGGGATGCGCAGCGCCTCCCGGTATTTGGCCACGGTCCGGCGCGCGATGTCCACGCCTTCCTTGCGAAGGAAGGTGACGATGGCATCGTCCGACAGCACATCATCCGCCCCCTCGGCATCGACCAGGGCTTTGATGCGGTGCCGCACGGCCTCCGCGCTGTGGCTTTCGCCGCCGCTGGTGCCGGCGATGGCGGTGGTGAAGAAATACTTGAGCTCGAAGGTGCCGCGCGGCGTCGCGACCGACTTGTTGGCGGTGACGCGGCTCACCGTGCTCTCGTGCATCGCCACCTCCTCCGCCACGTCGCGCAGGATCAGGGGGCGCAGATGGCCGACGCCATGGCGGAAGAAGCCATCCTGCCGGCGCACGATCTCGGCCGCGACCTTCAGGATGGTATTGGCCCGCTGCTCCAGCGACTTCACCAGCCAGCTCGCGGTCTGGAAGCGCTCGGCCAGATAGGCCTTCTCGTCCTTGTTGCGGGCGCCGACCACGGCGCGGGCGTGGAAGCCGCGATTGATCAGGACGCGCGGCAGCGTCTCCGGGTTCAGCTCCAGCATCCAGCCGCCATCGGCACCGCGGCGCATCAGCACATCCGGCACCAGCGCGGGCGGCGGCGCGCTGTCGAAATCCGATCCCGGCTTGGGATCGAGGCGCTTGAGCTCGGCCACCATCTCCGCGAAATCCGCGGCATCGACGCCGCAGATCTCCTGCAGCGCGCGTATCTCGCGCCGCGCCAGCATCGGCAGGTTCGCAAGCAGCGCGGCCATCGCCGGGTCGAAGCGGTTGCGCTCGCGGAGTTGCACCGCCAGGCATTCCGCCAGGTCGTGGCAGAACATGCCGACCGGATCGAAGCGCTGCATGCGCGCCCGCACCGCGGCGACCAGGGCCACATCGCAGCCAAGGCGGCGCGCGATCTCCGCATCGGGGACGGCCAGGCGCCCGGCGGGATCGACGAGCGCCAGGAAGGCGGCCGCGATGATGCGGTCGGTGGGATCGGCGAAGGTGAAGCGCACCTGCTCGGCCAGATGGTCGCGCAGGCTGCGCGCCGGCGCCGCCATGTCCTCGACACCGTCGAGCCCATCCTCGAAATCGGCCCGGCCGCCGCGGCCGGCCGGGACATCGCCCGCGTCGTAGACATTGCTCCAATCGGCATCGAGCGGCGCCGCATCCTCCTGCGGCAGCACGTCCGATGCCGCCGCAGTCGATGCATCCTGCTGCGGCGGCACCACGGCGGCATCCTCGCGCCGCGCCTCGTCGGCGTCGGCGGGTTCCTGCTCGTCGCGCTCCAGCAGCGGGTTGCGCTCCAGCTCCTCCTCGACGAAGGCGGTGACCTCGATATTGGAGCTCTGCAACAGCTTGATCGCCTGGCGAAGCTGCGGCGTCATCACCAGCGATTGCGACTGCCGGAGATCGAGACGCGGCGCCAGGCTCACGATGTCAGGCCTCGCGCTGGCCGGGCGATGCTGGCCGCGCCATGCTCACAGGCTGAACCTCTCGCCGAGATAGACGCGGCGCACGCCTTCATGCGCGACGATATCGCGCGGCGTGCCCTCCATCATCACCTGGCCTTCGTGCATGATATAGGCGCGGTCGATGATGCCGAGCGTTTCGCGCACATTGTGGTCGGTGATCAGCACGCCGATGCCGCGATTCTTCAGGTGCTTGACCAGGTCGCGGATTTCGCCGACCGCGATCGGGTCGATGCCGGCCAGCGGCTCGTCCAGCAGCACGTAGTTCGGATGCGTCGCCAGCGCGCGCGCGATCTCGCAGCGCCGCCGCTCACCGCCCGACAGCGCGAGGGAGGGCGCCTTGCGCAGGTGGGAGATGCCGAATTCCGCCAGCAGCGCGTCCAGCATCTGCTCGCGCCGGTCGCGGATCGGTTCCACCACCTCGAGCGCGGCGCGGATATTGTCCTCGACATTCAGGCCACGGAAGATCGACGCTTCCTGCGGCAGATAGCCGAGGCCGAGCCGCGCGCGTCGGTACATCGGCAGCGTGGTGACGTCATGCCCGTCGAGGGTGACACTGCCCTCGTCCGGCTGCACCAAGCCGGTGATCATGTAGAAGGTGGTGGTCTTGCCGGCGCCGTTCGGGCCGAACAGCCCGACCGCTTCGCCGCGCTGGAGCGTGACGGACACGTTCCGCACCACCGGCCGCTTGCGGTAGCGCTTGCCGAGCCCCGTCGCGACCAGTCCCGGCCCGGCTTCGACGCCGGCCACCACGCGCAGTCCAGCCTCGCTCATGGCCGGCGCTCCGCCGGCCGGCCGGCCGGGGGCGTCCCTCGCGGCGCCTGGCCCCGCGGCGGCGTGCCCGCCGCGGGCTGCTGCCCGCCGGCCGGCTGACCGCCCGGCTGGGCGGCGCCCTGGTCGTTCTGCGGCACGATCAGGCCCTGCACGCGCACGCCGGGCGCCGAGATCAGCCGCGCCACGCCGGTCGCCAGGTTCACGATCGCTTCCGTACCCTGCAACTGGTTGTCGCCGCGGGTGATGCGCACATTGCCGAGCACCCGGGCCATGTTGGTGGCCGGGCTGTAGATGCCGCGATCGCCGCGCACGACCTCGGTCGCGGTGCGCACCTCGACATTGCCGTAGGCCTCGACGTGGTCGAGCCGGCCGGTGTCCGGCTGTCCAGCCTGGCCCGGCTGGCCGGCCTGGCCCGGGGAGGGCGCCGGGCGCGGTACCGGGGCGGCAACCGGGCGCGCCCCGCCTGGCGGGCTGCCGGGCGCGCCGGCCTGCTGCGGCGGATCCTCCAGGAAGAAACCCACCAGCGTATCGGCACGGATGCGGCGCTGGTCCGGGCCTTCCGCGATGGCGCCGCCCCGGGCCACCGCCATGCGCCGGCGCGGCCAGTATTCCAGGGTGTCGCGCGCGGTCAGCCGGTTGTCCGGCGTGGTCAGCGACAGGTTGCGGCCGGTCAGCACCATCACCGCCTGATCCATGTCGTAGACGGCGCGGTCGCCCTCGGCGCGGTCGGTCGCGGTGGTGATCCGGACATTGCCTTCCGCCTCCAGCCGCCAGATCTCGCTGGAGCCGGTGGTGGCGCCAGGGGTGCCGGGCGGTGGCGCCGCGACCGGGGCCGCGCCCGGCGTGCCGCCACGCGGGCGGTAGCGGGCGATCAGGCGGTCGGATTCGACGGTCACGCCATCGCGCACCGCCCGCGCATTGCGGCGCGCGACGACCATCTGCTCCGGCTGATGCCATTCGATGCCGTCATCGGCCGTGACATCGACGGGGCCGCCGCGGGTCAGGTCCAGGCCCTGGGCCATCGCCAGCGCCGGCATGCCGAGAAGGGCGGCGAGCGCCAGCGCGGCCGCGCCGCCGCGTGGCGGACGCGCAATCGCATGACGCAGGGTCGCAGGGGCTTTCACTGCTCACCCTCCAGCACGGTATGGGCATGTCCGGTGAAGACGACGACCTGGCCGCGGTCGGTCAGGTGGAAGCCTTCGCTCACCAGCGTGCCGAAGGGCCCTTGGGCCGCGACCGGCGCATCGCCGCTGGCGGCACCCTCCTGGGTCAGGATCGTCGCCCGCTCGGTCTCCAGCAGGGTTCCGTTGTCATGCCAGAGCGTGACGCGGCCCGTCAGGTCGAGGCGATGCTGGGTACGGTCGTAGCGGCCGGTATTCGATTCCAGCATCACCCAGCTGCCGTCACCCTGCAGGATGTCGGCCTTCGGCTCGACCAGATCGAGGATATCGGTGGAAGCGCCAGCCTGGGAGGCGACGTCGGCGGTCACGTTATAGGGCCGTCCCTGCTCGTCGAGGCCGCGGAAGCGCGGCCGGACCACGCGCATCGCCTCCGGCGCCACCTGGGAAGCGAGATTGATCTGCACGCGGACCCGGTCCTCGGTGCTGTTGATCTCGGGCCAGAGGACGACGGCGGCGAGCAGCAGGCAGGCCGTCAGCGGCAGCGCACGCCGCACCAGGCCGAGCATGATGCGCCGCCGCGCCATCTGCCGCGCCGTGGGCGCCGGCCGCTGACGGGAAGGCTCCAGCATGCGATGGGAAGCGAGCGGGGCCCGCGAGGGTTTCCCCGACAGCGGCGTGCGGTCGGAAGCGCGGCTCATGCGACGCCGGCCCGCAACAGGTCGTGGATGTGCAGAATGCCCACCGGCTTCCCTTCGGCGTCCACGACGAAGAGCGCGGTGATCGATCGCGCGTTCATGATGCGCAGCGCATCGGCCGCCAGCGCATCCGGCGCGATGGTGCAGGGCGCCGGGGTCATCACCGATCGCGCCTCGCGCGTCAGCAGCGGCACCGCCTGGCCCTTGTCCAGCGCGCGGCGCAGGTCGCCATCGGTCACGATACCGGCGAGGCGGCCATCGGCCGCGACGATGCCGAGGCAGCCGAAGCGCTTCGCCGTCATCGCGACGATCGCCTGGTCCATCGGCGTCTCGCCGGCGGCGAGCGGCAGTTCGGAGGCGCCATGCATCAGGTCGCTGACGCGGGACAGCCGGGCGCCGAGCTTGCCGCCCGGATGGAAGACGCGGAAATCCGCCGCCGTGAAGCCGCGCCGCGACAGCAGCGCGACGGCCAGCGCATCGCCGAGCGCCAGCTGCATGGTGGTGCTGGTGGTGGGCGTCAGGCCCATCGGGCAGGCTTCCGGCACCGGCGGCAACACCAGCGGCACGTCGGCGGCGCGGGCCAGGGTGCTCTCCGCCCCGCTGGTGATCGCCACCAGCGGCAGGCCGAAGCGGCGGGCATGGGCGATGAGGTCGAACAGCTCCGGCGTCTCCCCGGAATTCGACAGCGCCAGCACGGCATCGCCGGCGACGACCATGCCGAGGTCGCCATGGCTGGCCTCGGCCGGATGAACGAACATCGCGGGCGTGCCGGTCGAGGCCATGGTCGCGGCGATCTTGCGCGCCACATGGCCCGATTTGCCCATGCCGGACACGATCACCCGGCCGGTCGCGCCGGACAGCAGCGCGACCGCGCGTTCCACGCGCTCGTCCAGCGTCGCCGCGAGGGTCCGCAGCGCCTCCGCCTCGGTGGTCAGCACCTGGCGGGCGGTGTCGAGGGCGGGATGGGGCATTGGGGCGTTCACCGTGCCTGTATGGGGCGGCGGCACGGGAGGGTCAACGACCGAGACGGCGCCGGACAAAAATCATGCCAAAGATCTTGACAGCCGCGTCGCACCGACCGGCCGGCCTGCCAGGGACGGCAGGAACCCAGCGGTCAGTGGTGGAAGATGTCAGGATCCTCGTAGCCGAGCAGATCGAGCTGGCCCCGGTAAGGCAGGAAGCGGAAGCAGGCCTCGGCCAGCTCCAGCCGCCCTTCCCGCTTCAGCAGCGCCTCCAGCTTCGCCCACAGCGCATGCAGGTGCAGCACGTCGGAGGCGGCGTAGGCGAGTTGTTCCGGCGAAAGCTCCGGCGCGCCCCAGTCCGAGGATTGCTGCTGCTTCGAGATCTCGACGCCCAGCAATTCGCGGCAGAGGTCCTTCAGGCCGTGCCGGTCGGTGAAGGTGCGGACCAGCTTGGCCGCGACCTTGGTGCAGAGCACCGGCGCGCAGGTGATGCCGAGGGCCTTATGGAGGACCGCGACGTCGAACCGGGCGAAGTGAAACAGCTTGGCGACCGCGGGATCGGTCAGCAGCCGCTTCAGGTTCGGGCAATCGGCGCCGCGGCCGCCGAGCGCTTCCGGGATGATCTGGACGCAATGCGCGGTGCCGTCGCCGGCCGAGAGCTGCACCAGGCAGAGCCGGTCGCGATGCGGATTGAGACCCATGGTCTCGGTGTCGATGGCGACGACGGGGCCGAAGGCGGTATCGGCCGGCAGGTCGTGGCGGTGCAGCCGGATGGTCGCGCCGTTGCTCTGGAAGAGGGTGCTGCCCACGCGGCGCCTACCTTGGGGTGCGGCGGCTGGCCGCCTGAGGGCCGCGGCCAGGGTTGGTGTGGCGGCTGGCCGCCGAACAGATGGTGCCCAGGAAAGGACTCGAACCTTCACGACCTTGCGGTCACTGGCACCTGAAGCCAGCGCGTCTACCAATTCCACCACCTGGGCACAGGCATGGACACGAGCGGTGCCCGTGGGAGCGGGCTTCTATAAGCGCTGGCGGACGGCGTCAAGCGGGTCTCGCGCGCTTGTTGGCGTAACATGCGCCCGCCTATGGTCCGGCACGGATAAAAAGGCGGAGCGGCAGTGGCGATGCAGCAAGTGGCGACGGTCTTCGGCGGCTCCGGATTCATCGGCCGGCGGGTGGTGCAGCGCCTGGCGCGCGCCGGCTATGCGGTGCGGGTCGCGGTGCGCGACGCCACCGGCGCGCAGCGGCTCTGGACCCAGGGGCATCTGGGCCAGGTGGCCAGCCTCGCGGTGCCGATCACCGATGAGGCGGCGGTGGCCCGCGCGCTGCAGGGCGCCGCCGTGGCGGTGAACCTGGTCGGCATCCTGCACGCGCGCCGGGCCGGCGAATTCGAGCGGGTGCAGGCCGAAGGCGCCGGGCGGGTCGCGCGGCTGGCCAGGGCGGCCGGGGTGCGGCGGCTGGTGCATGTCAGCGCGCTGGGCGCCGATCCGGCGAGCGCGAGCCTCTATGCCCGCAGCAAGGCGGAAGGCGAGGCGCTGGTGCGCGCCGGCTTCCCGGACGCCACCATCCTGCGGCCATCGGTGGTGTTCGGCCCAGGCGATGCCTTCTTCACCCGTTTCGCCGGCCTGGCGGCCCGCATCCCCTGCATCATGCCGGTGGTCGCGGGCGGCGCCCGGTTCCAGCCGGTGCATGTGGATGACGTCGCGGATGCGGTGATGGCCGCGATCGCCCGGCCGGAGGCGGCGGGCGCCACCTATGAGCTTGGCGGCCCGCGGGTGATGACGATGCGGGAGGTGCTGGCGCTGGTGCTGCAGGCGACCGGGCGCCGCCGGCGCCTGGTGGCGGTGCCGCCGGCAGTGATCGCCCTGCAGGCCCGGTTCGCCGAATACCTGCCGAACCCGCCAATCACCCGGGACCAGCTGATCCTGCTGCGGCGCGATTCGGTGGTGACGGAAGCGGCGCCCGGCCTGGCGGCGCTCGGGATCGCGCCGAAGGCGGTCGAGGCGGTCGTGCCGCAATTCCTGGCGCGCTTCCGGGTGGGCGGCGTGCCCCGGCCCAGAGAATAGGTCCATATCGGGCACAATATCCGGACAGCCAAGGTCACCAAGCTGCCACGGGACCGTCATGCACGAAAAGCAGGTCAGAACATCTGACCTGAAAGCGAAAAAGGACTCGCCAGCCCGGCGCGGCCTCCCTTATGTGTCGCGCAACGGGCTGGGCGCGGGTTTTCCGCGTCCGGCCAGCACGGTTCGTGCATCACCCAGCGAACGCCCTCCCCTCCGGGGATGAGACCGAGGATCGCCGCCATGGTCGAACGCATGCTGCAATTCGTCCGCCTGGAACAACGCCAGCCGGACAAGCGCGCCGCCGAGGCGCGGCGCGGCGACTGGAACGAGGTCTACAACCAGTTCAAGCCGGCCGACGCCGCCGACCAGGCCAGCCGCTGCAGCCAGTGCGGCGTGCCGTTCTGCTCGGTGCATTGCCCACTCAACAACAACATCCCGGACTGGCTGAAGCTGACGGCGGAAGGCCGGCTGGAGGAGGCCTATGAGGTCTCCGCCGCCACCAACACCTTCCCCGAGATCTGCGGCCGCATCTGCCCGCAGGACCGGCTCTGCGAAGGCAATTGCGTCATCGAGAAGGGCTTCGAGAGCGTCACCATCGGCGCGGTCGAGAAATACGTGACCGACACCGCCTGGGAGAAGGGCTGGGTGCAGCCGCCGCGGCCGGTGCGGGAGCGGCCGCAGTCGATCGGCATCATCGGCGCCGGCCCGGCCGGCCTCGCCGCCGCCGAGCGGCTGCGCGTGCTCGGCTACCAGGTCCATGTCTATGACCGCTACGACCGTGTCGGCGGCCTGATGATCTATGGCATCCCGAGCTTCAAGCTGGAGAAGGAGGTGGTGCTGCGCCGCCACGCCCAGTTCGAGCAGGGCGGCATCCATTTCCATCTGAACTGCGCCATCGGCCGCGACGTGACGCTGGACGCGCTGCGCGCGCGGCATGCGGCGCTGCTGGTCGCGACCGGCGTCTACAGGTCGCGCGACATCGACGTGCCGGGCACCCAGCTGCCGGGCGTGGTCGCGGCGCTGGACTACCTCACCGCGTCCAACCGCCAGGGGCTTGGCGACACCGTGCCGGAATTCGAATCGGGCGCGCTGAACGCCGCCGGTAAGCGGGTGATCGTGGTCGGCGGCGGCGACACCGCGATGGATTGCGTGCGCACCGCGATCCGCCAGGGCGCGACCGCGGTCACCTGCCTCTATCGCCGCGACAAGGCGAACATGCCGGGCTCGCTCCGCGAGGTGAAGAATGCGGAGGAGGAGGGCGTGCATTTCGAATGGCTCGCCGCCCCCGATGCCTTCGAGGGCGTCGGCCATGTGCAGGGCGTGCGCAGCCTGCGCATGCATCTCGGCCTGCCCGACGCCACCGGCCGCCAGCAGGTGGAGCCGATCCCGGGCAGCGCCTTCAACCAGCCCGCCGACCTGGTCATCAAGGCGCTCGGCTTCGACCCCGAGGACCTGCCGGCGATGTTCGACGAGCCGGCGCTCGGCGTCTCCCGCTGGGGCACGCTGAAGATCGACCATCGCACGATGATGACCGCGCTGCCCGGCGTCTTCGCCGCCGGCGACATCGTGCGCGGCGCCTCCCTCGTCGTCTGGGGCATCCGGGACGGGCGCGACGCCGCCGACCAGATGCACACCTTCATCGAGGCCCAGCAGGCCCTCGCCGTCGCCGCGGGCAGCGGCGCCAAGCCAATGGCCGCGGAGTGATTGCCATGGACCAGATCGAATCCGGCACCGAATTCGCCCGCGCCTATGCCGAAGGCGCCGCCCGGCTCGCGGGCCAGGCCCATATCGACCTGACCGAGCATGACGCCTGCGGCGTCGGCCTGGTCGCGGCGCTGGACGGCAAGCCGCGCCGGGAAGTCGTGCAGGCGGGCATCGATGCGCTGAAGGCGGTCTGGCACCGCGGCGCCGTCGATGCCGACGGCAAGACCGGCGACGGCGCCGGCATCCATATCGAGGTGCCGCAGGATTTCTTCGCCGAAGCCGTGCAGCGCGGCGGCGACAAGCTGAAGCCCGGCCGCATCGCGGTCGGCATGGCCTTCCTGCCGAAGACCGATTTCGGCGCCCAGGAGCGCTGCCGCCAGATCATCGAGACCGAGATCCTGACCGGCGGCTACCTGATCTATGGCTGGCGCCAAGTGCCGATCAATGTCGAGTGCATCGGCGAGAAGGCCAATGCGACCCGCCCCGAGATCGAACAGATCCTGATCTGGGACCCGGAGCTGCGCGAGGAGACGGTGGTCGAGCGCGACCTCTACGTCATCCGCCGCCGCATCGAGAAGCAGGCGATCGCGGCGCAGATCCCGGAGCTGTACCTCTGCTCCCTCTCCACCCGCTCGATCATCTACAAGGGCATGTTCCTCGCGGAACACCTGACCGAATTCTACCCGGACCTGACCGATCCGCGCTTCATCTCGCGCTTCGCGATCTATCACCAGCGCTACAGCACCAACACCTTCCCGACCTGGCGGCTGGCCCAGCCCTTCCGCATGCTGGCCCATAACGGTGAGATCAACACCGTCCACGGCAACGTCAACTGGATGAAGAGCCACGAGACCCGGCTCTCCCACGCCGCGCTCGACGCCTATATCGACGACATCAAGCCGGTGGTGCAGGCCGGCGGCTCCGACACCGCCTCGCTCGACAACGTGTTCGAGCTGCTGGTGCGCGGCGGCCGCGACGCGCCGATGGCCAAGGCGATGCTGATCCCGGAAAGCCTCGGCAACAACGCGACGATGCCGGAGGCGCATCGCGACCTCTTCCTCTACTGCAACGCGGTGATGGAGCCCTGGGACGGGCCGGCGGCGATCGCGGCGACCGATGGCCGCTGGGTGGTCGCGGGGCTCGACCGCAACGGGCTGCGCCCGCTGCGCTACACCATGACCCGGTCCGGCCTGCTGATCGTGGGATCCGAGACCGGCATGGTGAAGGTCGCGGAGGACAGCGTCATCGCCAAGGGCCGGGTCGGCCCC
Source organism: Roseomonas sp. (assembly GCA_036499545.1). Taxonomy (GTDB): domain Bacteria; phylum Pseudomonadota; class Alphaproteobacteria; order Acetobacterales; family Acetobacteraceae; genus Plastoroseomonas. The sequence continues at coordinate 12,831 of DASYDR010000089.1, forward strand.
GGCCAGTGCGTCGGCGTCGACCTGGAGACTGCGACCTTCTACGGCGACGACGCGATGAAGGACCTGCTGGCCGCCCGCAAGCCCTTCGGGCAATGGGTCAACCGCACCACCCGCATCGACGGCATCGTCAAGCAGGATGCCGACGAGACCCCGAATTTCGGCGTCGAGGAACTGCGCCGCCGCCAGCTCGCGGTCGGCTATACGCTGGAGGAGCTGGAGACCATCCTGCATCCGATGGCGGAAGACGCCGCGGAAGCGGTCGGCAGCATGGGCGACGATACGCCGATCGCCGTCCTCTCCTCCTATTACCGCGGCCTGCACCACTATTTCCGCCAGGCCTTCGCGCAGGTGACCAACCCGCCGATCGACAGCCTGCGCGAGACGCGGGTGATGACGATCAAGACCCGGCTCGGCAATCTGGGTAACATCCTCGATGAGGATCCGACCCAGTGCGACATGCTGATGCTGGACAGCCCGGTGCTCAGCAACGCCGAATTCGCGGCCATGCGCAGCTACATGGGCGAGACGGTCTGCATCGTCGACGCCACCTTCGCGGTCGATGAAGGCGAGCACGGGCTGCGCCGCGGCATCGACCGCATCCGGCGCGAGGCGGAGGAAGGCGTGCGCAGCGGCTGCGCGCATGTGATCCTGACCGATGAGGGGCAGGATGCGGCGCGCGCGCCGATCCCGATGATCCTGGCGGTCGGCGGCGTGCACGCGCATCTGGTGCGCCATTCCCTTCGCACCTTCACCAGCCTCAATGTCCGCGTCGCCGAATGCATGGACGTGCATTACTTCGCGGTGCTGATCGGCGCCGGCGCGACGACGGTGAACGCCTACCTGGCGCAGGAGAGCATCGCCGACCGCCACCGGCGCGGCCTGTTCGGCAAGGCGTCGCTGAAGGATTGCGTCGCGAAATACAGGAAGGCGGTCGACAAGGGCCTGCTGAAGACCATGTCGAAGATCGGCATCTCGGTCCTCAGCTCCTATCGCGGCGGCATGAATTTCGAGGCGATCGGCCTGTCGCGCGCGCTGGTGGCGGAATTCTTCCCCGGCACCCAGTCGCGCATCTCCGGCATCGGCCTGTCCGGCATCGCGCGGCGCGTCCTGGCCCTGCACCGCCGCGCCTGGGACGAGGCGGCGGTGACCCTGCCGGTCGGCGGCCTGTACAAGCGGCGCCTCAAGGGCGAGGCGCATGCCTTCGACGGCGGCCTGATCCACACGCTGCAGAAGGCGGTGGAAACCGACAGCTACCAGACCTTCAAGCGCTATTCGGAAGCGGTGCGCCGGCTGCCGCCGGTGGCGCTGCGCGACCTGCTCGACTTCCGGGCCGAAGGCCGCACCTCGATCGCGATCGAGGAGGTCGAGAGCATCACGGAGATCAGGAAGCGCCTGGTGGCGCCCGGCATCTCGCTCGGCGCGCTCAGCCCGGAAGCGCATGAGACGCTCTCCATCGCCATGAACCGCATCGGCGCCCGTTCCGATTCCGGTGAGGGCGGGGAGGATCCGGCGCGCGCCCGGCCGCGCCCGAACGGCGACAACGCCAATAGCGCGATCAAGCAGATCGCCTCCGGCCGCTTCGGCGTCACCGCCGAATACCTGAACAATTGCCGCGAGATCGAGATCAAGGTCGCCCAGGGCGCCAAGCCGGGCGAAGGCGGCCAGCTGCCGGGCTTCAAGGTCACCGGCATCATCGCGAAGCTGCGCCATGCGACGCCGGGCGTGATGCTGATCTCGCCGCCGCCGCACCACGACATCTATTCGATC
>DASYDR010000090.1:0-1727 GCA_036499545.1 Roseomonas sp.
CGGCGCGCTTCCAGTTGGGCGCGGCGGCGAGGCCGGCGATCTCCACCTGGCCGGCGGCACGCAGCCCGTCCCGCATCGGGTTCACCACCATCTTGGCGGTGGACAGGCTCATGGAATGCCGCGGCCCCTGGGTCACGCCACGCAGCATCACGTGGTAGCCGCGCTCGGTCTCCAGCGGCACGCGGTCGCCGACCGCCGCCGCCAGCGCGCGGGAACGGGCGCCCGCCGCGATCACCGCCGCGTCGCAATCGAGCGTGGTGCCATCCGCCAGCGTCACGCCGCGGAGCCGCCCGGCCGCGAGCCGGAAGCCGGTCGCCGAGGCCTGCAGCAGCGTGGCGCCCTGCGCCTGCGCATGCGCGACCAGCGCCGCGACGTAGCGCCCGGGATCGAGGCAGCGCCCGGCTTCCTCGACCAGCACGGCGAAGGTGTAGGCAGGATCGAGATCGGGTTCGGCCGCGCGCAGCGCTTCCCCTTCCAGCTCGCTCCAGGTGATGCCGACCTGGCGGCGGATGCGCCAGCCCATCGCTTCCGCCGCGAAGGCGGCGCGGGAGGGATAGGCGTTGATCAGCCCGCGATGTTCGACCAGATCCGGCACGCCGGCTTCCGCGGCCAGCGCCGCGTGCAGCACCGGGCTGTCCTTGAGCAAGGGCCGCAGTGCCTGGGCGACGCGCAGCACGCGCGGTTCCGTCCAGCCCGCCGCCAGGTAGCGCAGCAGCCAGGGCAGCGCCTTCGGCAGATAGGGCCAGCGGATCGCCAGCGGTCCCAAGGGATCCATCAGGAAGCCCGGCACCTGGCGCCAGAGGCCCGGGCTGCTCGGCGGGATCACCGACATGGAGGAGAACCAGCCGGCATTGCCATAGCTCGCCGCCTGTTCGCCACCCGGCGCGGCGGGTTCCAGGATCGTCACCCGGTGCCCGTCGCGCAGCAATTCCACCGCCGTGGCGGCGCCGGTGATCCCGGCGCCGATCACGGCGATATGGCGCGTCACGCCTTGGCCCCTTCCGGCATGTCGCGGCCGACCGAGAGGGCGCGCGGATCCAGGAAGCAGTGCAGGATCGCGGGCTTGCCGGAGGCGACGGCACGTTCGAAGGCCGGCGCGAATTCCTCCGTCCGCCGCACCGTCTCGCCATGGCCGCCGAAGGCCTGGGCATAGGCGGCGAAATCGGGATTCTGCAGCGCGGTGGCCGACACGCGGCCGGGGTAGTGTTTTTCCTGGTGCATGCGGATGGTGCCGTACATGCCGTTGTCGATCACCAGCACGATGATGGGCAGCTGGTACTGCACGGCGGTGGCGAATTCCTGGCCGTGCATGAGGAAGCAGCCGTCGCCGGCGAAACACACTACGGTTCTTTCGGGGAAGACGCGCTTGGCGCCCACGGCGGCCGGCAGGCCGTAGCCCATCGAGCCCGAGGTCGGCGCGAGCTGCGTGGCGTAGCGCGTGAAGCGGTGGAAGCGGTGCAGCCAGGTGGCGTAGTTGCCCGCGCCGTTGGTCATGATGGCGTCGGGCGGCAGCACTTGCTGCAAGTGGCCCATGACCTCGCCCAGCTGCAGCTTGCCCAGCGTGCGGATGGTGGACGGGTCGCTCCACTGCAGATAGGCCTGGCGCATGGCCTGGGTCCCGTCGGCCCAGGCCGCATGGCCGCCGGGGGCCGGCAATTGCGCCAGGGCTGCACAGAAGGCGGCCGGCGAGGTGTTGATGGCCAGATTGGCGCGGTACACGCGGTTCA
>DASYDR010000091.1:0-2291 GCA_036499545.1 Roseomonas sp.
GAGCGGCACCGCGACCAGCACGAAGTTGCTCGAAGGCCCCCAGAGCGTCTGGCCGGCGAAGGCCCACCAGGGCCGGTCGGAGAACATCAGCCCGGTCAGCACCGCCAGCACGCCGAGCACCGCCGCGATGTAGACGCCGGCGCCGAAGAAGACGAGGAAGACCGCGACCAGCGCGGTGATCTCCGCGACCGGCAGCGACTGCCCGGTGGCCGCCGCGCCGATGATGGACGCGGCCAGCAGGATCAGCAGGAAAGCGATCGCGATCACGGGGTGCTCTCGCCTTCATGCGCCATGGCGACGGCTTCCAGCGCCTCCGCCGTTTCATCTTCCAGGGTGCGGGGACCGAGCAGCGCATCGACCGCCTCCGGGTCGCCGGTCAGGGCCGCCAGCATGCCCTCGGCCAGCAGCAACGCCGCCATCACGACGAAGGCGGCGATGCCGAAGGTCCAGATGCCCTGCGGCACCACCATCGGCACATGCCAGGCGGAATTGTCATGCGCCTGGAACAGCGCACTCTCGTCCACCAGTTCCCAGGCCGCCCAGACGATGAAAATGCCGAGCGCCAGCAGCAGCGCCAGCGACAGCAGATGCAGCCAGGCGCGGCGGCGCGGCGGCAACCGGTTCACCAGCACGTCGACCCGGATATGCGCACGCGCCGCCAGGGTATGCGCCAGCGCCCAGGCGATGCCGGCGGCCAGCATGTAGCCGGTTATCTCCGCCGTCGCCTGGGAGGAGAAGCCGAACAGGCTGCGCGCCACCACGTCGAAGGTGATGAACAGCGCGCAGAGGATGTAGTTCCAGCCCGCGACATAGGCCATCAGCGCCGCCAGGCTGGCGGCGCCGCGACGGGCGGCCGAAAGCGCCTTCATGCCGGCCAGCCTATCGGCTGACCCGGCATGAGAGTCCTTGTCGGGCGCGCGGGGGCCCCATGGACATCGCTGCGCGATGTCCATGGGAACCCGGCCGCCCCACCAACCCCGCGCGCGATACCGCCACGCCCCTCGGCGGACAGGGCAATGATGAACAGGTCGGCACCAGGGCGCGGCGGTATCACCCGCCGAACCGGACGCCGGAGAGCGGCGCGATCACCTGATTGTAGATCTCCCCGCAGCGCGCGCCGCAGCGTCGCACCCAGCCGGGCAGCACCGTCTGCTGCAGGATCTGGCGCAGCTGCGCGCGGTCGGCATCGGTCGGCACCACCTCGGTCATCGGGCGGGCGGCCACGTTATGGATGTGGCAGAGCTCGGCCCGGCCGATATTGCAGTCGATCCCGTCCCGCGTCGCGGCGGCGCCGAGTTCCCAGAGCTTGTCCTGCATCTCCCGGAAGGTGCCTTCCAGGAAGCTTCGCACCTGCGGGTCGAGCCGGTTCCACCAGGCGATGTTCACCAGATAGCCGGCGACCGCCCAGGACAGCGGCAGGGCGGAGACATGGGTCGAGACTTCCGGCCAGCGCGCTGCGGCGCCGCTGCCGGTGCCGGTGATGCCGCAATCGACGACGCCGCGTTCCAGGGCCGAGTAGACTTCCGGGAAGCCGATCGACACCGGCTGCGCGCCGATCGCGCCGACCAGGTCCACCAGCGAATTGCCGAAGGTGCGCACCCGGCGGCCGCGCAGATCGGCCAGGCTGGTGAAGGCCTGGCGGCAGAACAGCACCTGCGCCGGGAAGGGATAGGTCAGCACCAGCCGGGTGCCGAAGCGCTCGAAGTCGCGGTTGGCGATCGGCATCACCGCCTCGGCGATCTGGCGGGCCACGCCGATATCGGGGGCCAGGCCGGCGAGGTCGATGCCGTCCAGGATCGGCACGTCGCCCGAGAGGGTGCTGAGCGTGCCGCCGCCGATATCGGCCTGGCCGGAGCGCACCAGGCGCACGATTTCGGACCCGCTCAGGTTGCGCTCGGCATGGGTCGAGAGGTTCACCTCGATGCGGCCGCCGGTGCGGCTCGCCATCATCTCCCGGAAATAGGGCACGTCGACGCGGGTATATTGCGGCTGGGTCGGCAGCGGCTGGGTGACGGCGACGACCGGCACCCGCGGCCCCGCCGGCAGGCTCGTGGGCATCTGGGCAATGGCGGGCGTGGCCAGGGCGAGCCCCAGCGCCAGGGTGAGCGGACGCAGCATTCTTGAAGCCCCCTTCATTTGGCGGCCATGCTGCATACAGGCGCGCTGCCGCGCAATCGGGCATCTTTGGCCGCTTCGGGGTTTCGGGACGGATTCTGCCGTCGGTGGCGGCAGGCGATGCTGCCTCAGGGGCAGGAAGGGCCGCGGGCGCGAACCGGATCGCCCATCAGGGC
>DASYDR010000092.1:0-15683 GCA_036499545.1 Roseomonas sp.
AGCGCGGATATGGTCGCGCGCCAGCACCGAGAGCGCCGCGGCCCGCGCCAGGCGCGCCACGCCGACCCAGCCGAACAGGGTCAGGATGATGATGATCCGCGCCATGTCGGACAGCACCTCGCCGCGCGGCAGGCCGATCACCCCGGGATCGACCGCGGCGAGCACGACCAGCAGCGGCAGCGCCGGCAGCGCCAGCAGCCCATCGGCCAGGCGCATCAGCAGGGCATCGACGACGCCGCCGCGCCAGGCGGCGAGCAGGCCGATGCCGGTGCCGATGAAGGCGGCGGCGAGCGCGGTCGCGATCCCGACCGCGAGCGAGACACGCGCCCCTTCCAGCAGCCGGGTCAGCAGGTCCCGCCCCAACTCGTCGGTGCCGAGCGGATGCGCGGCGGATGGCGCGGCGTATCGGTTGAACAGATCCGGCACGCCGGATTCATGTCCCAGCAGCGGTGCCGCCAGCGCGCCAAGCGCGAGCAGCCCGAGCAGGATGAGGCCGAGCCTCAGCCTCACGCCGGCCGCACCAGGGCACGCATGCTGCCATCGGGCGTGCGACGTTCTCCGCCGGGCATCACGCCAGGCGCGGGTCCAGGGCCCGCTGCGCGAGATCGGCGGCGAGCGTCGCCAGCATGGTCACCAGCGCCACCAGCAGCAGCGCGATCAGGGCCAGGTTGTAGTCATTGCCCATGATCGCATCGTAGATCAGCTTACCCATGCCGGGGCGCGCGAAGACCGTCTCGGTCACCACCGCGCCGGACACCAGGCTACCGGCATCGAGGGCGGCCAAGGTCAGGATCGGCACCGCCGCGTTCGGGAAGGCATGGTGCCAGAGCACGCGCCGGTTCGACGCGCCCTTGGCGCGGGCGGTGCGGATCCAGGGTTCCGACAGGGTCGCCGTCATCGCCGCCGCCGTATGGCGCGCATAGGCGGCGACATTGGCGATCGCCAGCGTCGCGACCGGCAGCACCAGGAAGCGGATCGCGCTGCCGCCTTCCTCGGCGCTGCCGCCGGCCGGCAGCCAGCCGAGCGTCACCGCGAAGAGGATGATCAGCAGGATGCCGAGCCAGAAGGACGGCATCGCCTGGCCGATCACCGCGATCGCATCCACGAAGGCCGCGCTGCGCGGCCGCGCCGCCGCCAGCGCGCCGAGCGTGATGCCGCCGCCGGCCGCGATCGCGAGCGCGCCGCCGAGCAGCGCGAGGGTGGAGCGCAGCGCCGGCCACAGCACATCGGCGACCGGCACCGCGAAGAGGCGCGAATAGCCGAACTCCCCGTGCAGCACGCCCGCCGCCCAGGCCGCGTAGCGCGCCATCAGCGGCTGGTCGAGCCCGTGCAGCGCGCGCAGCCGCGCCGCATCGGCGGCGGTCAGGCGGGGATCGCCGATGATGGCGAGGTCGATCGGGTCGCCCGGCATCAGCCCGATCAGCAGATAGGCGGCGAGCGAGAGGATCGCCAGGGTAATGGCGATCTGCGCGAGCCGCCGCAGGATCAAGGCCGCACCCGCCATTCCTCGGCCCAGAGGGAGGAGGGGTTGAGGTGCCCGGTCGGACGCACGCCTTCGAGCCAGGTCGGCCAGATATGCGGATCGGCGCGGAACCAGAGCGGCAGTGCCGGCAATTCGCGGGAATAGATCGATTGCAGCCGGCCGAACATCTGCCGGCGCTCATCGGGGTCGAGCTCCTCCGGCAGGGCTTCCAGCAGGGCATCGAGTTCCTGGTTGCGGTAGCCGCCGAAATTCTGGCCGGACCAGTTGCGCTCCGCGCGCGGGATCTCGTCCGAATGCAGGGTGGTGCGCGGCACGCTCTCCGGCGCGCTGATCCAGGCGAACAGTGCGGCGCCCTGGAAGCGGCGATGCGACAGGGTCTCGGCGAACAGCACCCGCGGCGGCTCGTTGCGGATGCGCGCATCGATGCCGGCGGCGCGCCACTGCGCCTGGATCACCTGCTGCACCTGCTCGCGGGAGCGATTGCCGGCGGTGGTCATCAGCTCGATGACCAGGCGGTCGCCGGCCGCGTTGCGGCGGATGCCGTCGGGGCCGCGATGCCAGCCGGCCTCGTCCAGCAGCGCCGCCGCCCGCGCCGCGTCGAACGGCCATTGCCGCGCATCCTCGGCCGCCATCGGATCCAGCGGGCTGACACTGCTGTTCGCGACCTGCTGATGGCCGCCGAACAGCCGGGCCACGATCTGCGCGCGGTCGATCGCCGTCAGCAGCGCCTGCCGCACCCGGCGATCGGCCAGCGCCGGGTTGTCCTGGTTGAGGTCCAGATGCTCGTAGACCAGGCCCGGACGGTACGCGAAGTGGAAGCGGTTGCCGGTGCGGCGCTGCAGGGCGATGCCCTGGTCAAGCGGCAGGCCCAGCTCGCCCGCGATCATGTCGATCTGCCCCGCGAGCAGCTGGGCTTCCATGGCCGCGGTGTTCTCGATGGTGCGGATCTGGATGCGGCGGAAGGCGGGCGCGGCGCCGCCCCATTGCGGATTGCGTTCCAGGGTCACGCCGGCGCCGGGCTGCACCGCGGTGATGCGGTAGGGTCCGCTCCAGAGGCCGGGATTGGTGGTGTCGGTGTCGTAGCCGGTGCGGCTGCGATAGCCGCGCGGATCGGCTTCCCAGCGCGCGCGCTCCAGATGCGCCGGCAGGGGCTGGAAATCGCCCAGCGAGGCGAAGTCGAAGGTGACCTTGTCGAAGTGCAGCGTGATGGTGCGGGTATCGACCACGTCCAGCGCATAGGCGCTGCGGTAGAATTCGGCGTTGCCGAAGCCGGTCGCGTCATTGCGCCCGGCTTCCCAGGCGAAGCGCAGATCTTCCGAGGTGATCGGCGTGCCGTCGCCCCAGCGCAGCCCGTCGCGCAGGCGATAGGTGAGGCGCAGGCCGCGGCGGCCGTTCGGCGTGGTCTCCCGCGCCGCCAGCCCGTTCTCGATGCTCGGCAGGGTCTCGCAGAACAGGCAGGTCGGCCGCCAGTCGGGGTCGTAGGCGGTCAGCGGTCGCAGCGTGAAGCCTGCCACGTAGGATTTCGCCAGCATGGCGTCGATGTTCGGGTGGAAGGTCGAAGGGTACTGGGTGATGCCGATGGTCAGCGTGTCATGCGCCGGCGTGCGCGGGGCGGCCGGCTGGGCCAGCGCGGGGCCAGCGGCGGCGGCGAGCAGGGCGGCGGCGAGGCGAAGAACACGGGCCATGCCTGCTCCCTAAAGCAGTTCCCGCCCGGATGGAATCATCCGGGCGGGTGAAGCCTCGTCTTTACGCGCTTTACGCCGCCGGCCGCGTGGCGCCCGGCTCGGGCTCGATGCGCTCGACCGCGCGGCCGCGCGTCTCCGGCAACATCAGCAGGGCCAGGATCTGGATGCCATAGGCGATGAAGGCGAAGATCGCGATGGCGACGCCGAGGTCGAGCCGGGTGGACAGGAAGCCCACCAGCGCCGGGAACAGCGCGCCCATGGCACGGCCGGCATTGTAGCAGAAGCCCTGGCCGGAGCCGCGCACCTCGGTCGGGTAGAGCTCGGTCAGGAACGGTCCCATGGCCGAGAACATCATGTAGATGACGGCGCCGAGCGGCGCCGCCAGGACCAGCATGAGCCCATCGGAGATCGGCAGCGTGACATAGCCGACGACGCAGACCGCGGATGCGACCGCGGAGAGCATGAAGGTGCGCTTGCGTCCGATCGAATCGGCCAGGTAGGCACCGAGGATGAAGCCGACCCAGGCGCCGCAGATATGGGTGAAGAGGTAGCCGCCGGTATTGACGACGGAGAGGCCGCGCACGGTCCGCAGATAGGTCGGCAGCCAGACCGACAGCGCATAGGACCCGCCCTGCGCGCCGGTGATCATCAGCGCGACCTTCAGCGTGGTGCCGAGATAGGGCGGCTTCAGGATGGTGAAGAACTGGCTCGGCGGCTTGTTCGCCTGGGCCTTGAACACGTCGGGCTCATCGACATGCTGGCGCACCCAGAAGACCAGCAGCGCGGGGGCGAGGCCGATCCAGAACAGCGTGCGCCAGGCCTCGGCTTCCGGCAGCATGGCGAAGATCGCGGTGTAGAGCAGCGCCGATGCGCCCCAGCCGATCGCCCAGCCGCTCTGCACCAGGCCCACGGCCCGGCCGCGGTAGCGGTCGCGGATGACCTCGCCCATCAGCACCGCGCCGGCCGACCATTCGGCGCCGAAGCCGAGGCCCTGCAGGGCGCGCAGGATGAAGAGCTGCTCGAAATTCTGTGCCCAGCCGCAGAGGAAGGTGAAGACCGCGTACCAGAGGATGGTGATCTGCAGCACCTTCACCCGGCCGTAGCGATCGGAGAGCACGCCGGCGACCCAGCCGCCGGCGGCCGAGATCAGCAGGGTCACGGTGCCGAGCAGCCCGGCATCGGCGCGGTCGATATGCCAGAGGGTGATCAGCGTCGGGATGACGAAGCTGAACATCTGCACGTCGAGCGCATCGAGTGACCAGCCGCCGAGGCAGCCGAACATCGTCTTGCGCTCTTTCTCCGTGAGATCGCGGAGCCAAGCGAACATGATTGTCCCTCCAGACGAAAAAAGGCCGGGCACCACTTGCGTGGTACCCGGCCCCGGCGGCGCCTTGTGACGCCATTGGGAAAGCTAAGTGAACGTCGGGCGAGGGACTGTCAACGCGGCGGACATGCGTCCTGCCTCTCGTAGATGGAGCGTCCGATTCAGACCTCCAGGCCCTTCGGCCCTTCGGCCATCGGACGCTCAGTAAGTGGAGCGCCCGATTCAGGCCTCCGGGCCATTCGGCCCTTTGGCCATCGAACGCTCAGACGGTGATGCCCTTCTGCTGCGCCTCGGCGACGCTGCCGATGCCGCCATGCGCCTGGGACCAGGCGACCGGGTTCTCCAGGAACCGGCGGACTTCCTTGAGCGCGGTCTCGCTGAAATAAGGGCGCTCGCGGCAGACCTCCAGCACGTCCCACCAGGTGCAGAGGGAGTGCAGGTTGAGGCCCATCTCCTTCATCTGCTCGAAGCTGCCCGGGAAGACGCCGTAGTAGAAGACGACGAAGGTGTGGTCGCAGATCGCGCCGGCGGCGCGCAGCGCCTTGGCGAAGGCGATCTTGGATCCGCCATCGGTGGTCAGATCCTCGACCAGCAGGGTGCGCTGGCCTTCCGGCACGTCGCCTTCGATCTGCGCATTGCGGCCGAAGCCCTTGGGCTTCTTCCGCACATAGGCCATGGGCGCCATCATGCGGTCGGCGATCCAGGCGGCGAAGGGAATGCCGGCGGTCTCGCCGCCCGCCACGCACTCGATCGATTCGTAGCCCACGTGCCGGCCGATCTTCTCGACCGCCAGGTCGCAGATCCGCTTGCGCGCGCGGGGGAAGAAGATGATGCGGCGGCAATCGATATAGACCGGGCTCTTCCAGCCGCTGGTGAAGGTGTAGGGTTCCTCCGGACGGAAATTCACCGCCTTGATCTCGAGCAGGATGCGCGCGGTCGTCAGCGCGGCGTCGCGGTCCCAGTCGGAGGCGTGGAGGCTAGGCATGGCGGAGGATCCCTTTCTTTCCCCTGTTGGTAATGGGCCGCGCGCTTGACGTCCACGGCGGAGGCGGGGGACGGGGCGGTGGCGCCCGATATATGGGTATTGGCCGATCCCCGGGCGGGGACGGCGGCGCAGGCGCTGGGCATTGCCGAAGCCCTGGGGCGGCCATTCCGGACCGTGCCGCTGGCCTGGGGCCCGCTGGCGCGGCTGCCGCTGCGCTGGGCCACGCTGGCCGGGCTGGCGCCCGCGGCGCGGGCGGGCTTCACGCCGCCCTGGCCGCGGCTGGTGATCTCGGCGGGGCGGCGCTCGGCGCCCGTGGCGCTCTGGCTGCGGGCGCGGGGCGCGCGCCTGGTGCATTGCATGCGGCCGGGCTTCGCCGCGGACCGGTTCGACCTGCTGGTGCTGGGGCGGCATGACGCGCCGAAGCCGGCTGCCAATGTGCTGCCGATCCTCGGCGCTACCCACCGGGTCTCGGCGGCCAGGCTGGCGGCGGCACGGGCGGGTTTCGCGGATCTGGCGGCACTGCCGTCGCCCCGGGTGGGGCTGCTGCTCGGCGGGCCGGTGCGGGGCGAGGGGATGGCGCCGGATGTGGCCGTGGCGATCGGGCGGCAGGTGGCGGGTTTCGCCGGCGGCGTGATGGCCAGCGCCTCCCGCCGGACCGGTGCGGCTGCGACCGAGGCGCTGGCGGCAACCCTCGCGGGTGGGCCGCACCGGCTCTACCGCTGGGGTGATCCGCCGCCGAACCCCTATCTCGGCTTCCTGGCCCAGGCCGAGGCGCTGGTGGTGACGGGTGATTCGGTCTCCATGCTGAGCGAAGCGCTGGCGGCCGGCGTCCCACTGTTGGTCGCGGATCCCGGCGGGCTCGGGCGGCGCCATCGGCGCCTGGTGGACAGCCTGGTCGCCGCGGGGGCCGCGAACTGGCTGGGCGGCGAACTGGCGCCCGCCGCCGCCGCGTCGCTGGACGAAACCGCCCGCGTCGCGGCGGAGATCGTCCGGCGGCGGCTAATAGTTTAGCCATCATCGCTATCCGTTACGCTTTTTCACTCAGACGGCATTGTCAATTGTGCGGTTTTGTGTCTTTTTTTGTGCACCCCGCCGGCGGCTCCATGCAACCGGCCCGGGCGCCTCCGCAGGCTGATGCGAGGAGATTGAGCGTGGCAGGCTGCGGTACGGCCCGGTTCGATGTGGACTTCTCCCTGGCGGTGCACAGCCGGACGGGGAAATATTTCATTGGCCGCGATCTGATCGAAGCGGCCGGGGATTTCATCGGTCGGACCTATTTCTGGATCATGCCGCGGCAGGATCCGCCTTCCGGCCTGCTGGGATCGGTCATCGGCCGCCTGCAGTATCTGCAGGCCCGCGGGCAGGTGCTGGGCGGCCCCCTGGCGTGGCTGCCGCGCCGGATCTCGTCCCGCCCGCTGCTGCACCTCGATCCCTTCACCGTCCTGACGGCACGGCTGCGGCGCTCGGATGCGGTGCTTTGCCACGATGTCGGCCCGCTGACGCATCCGGACCTGTTCGACGCCGAGATCTGCGGCGCCTACCGGAAGATCTATGATGAGATCGCGGAGGTCGGGCCGCATATGATCTTCGTGAGCCGCAGTTCGCAGCGCGCCTTCGAACAGGCGCTGCCGGGCGCCCGGCTCGCCAGTTCGCGCGTCATCTATCCCGCGATCCGCGCCGATGTCGCGGCGCGCGACACCGCGCCGGTGCCGGGGATCGACGGCCCCTTCCTGCTGAGCGTCGGCAGCATCGGCGCCCGCAAGAACCAGCGCCTGTCGATCGCCGCCTTCGGGCGCTCCGGCCTGGCCGCGCGCGGCGTCCGCTATGTCGTCTGCGGCGGCCGGGAGCCGGGATACGAGGCGGCGGCGGAGGCCGCGGCCCGGACGCCGGGCGTTCTGCTGCTGCCCTATATCACGGATGCCCAGCTCCGCTGGCTCTACGGCCAGGCACAGGGCTTCGTGCTGGCGAGCCTGCTCGAAGGCTTCGGCGTGCCGGTGGCGGAGGCGATCAGCCGCGGGCTGGTCCCGGCCGTCAGCCGCGACAGCGTGTTGCACGAGGTCGCCGGTGACGGCGCCCTGCTGGTCGATCCGGAGGATGAGGCCGATATCGCCGCGGCGATGGTGGCGCTGATCGACATGGAGGCGACGGAGCGGGCGGCGCGGCTCGCGCAGCTCCGCGAGGCGATCCAGCGCTTCACCCCGGCGCGCTTCAAGGCCGGATGGGGCCAGGCCTTCGCGGAAATGCTGGACCGTGGCCGCCTGGCGCTTCCGGCGGCCATGCTGGCCGCCTAAGCTCCCCGGGATCCTCCCGGAGGCATCGTCGATGCGCGTTCCGCTCCTCGCCCTGCTGGCGCTGCTGCCGCTGCCCGCCCTGGCCCAGGGCCGGCCGGCGGCGCCGGCACCGGCCTGGTCCTGCCCCGCCTCGATCGAGGTCGACTCCACCGCCCGCATCCGGGTCCCGGACGGCTTCACCCTGATGCCGGATCCGACCCGCTACTGGCTGCGCGGCGCCGACATGTTCGACGGCCCGCCGGCCGAGATGGCGCAGCTTCGCGGCGACAGCGACCGGCGGACCCGGCGCGACTGGTGGGACCTCGATCCCGCCAACCCCCGCCGCTACTTTATCATCTGCCGCTATGAGGGGCTGGAGGAAGGGCTGCAGGCGACGCTGCCCGAGGGCCTCAGGCGCTGCACGATGGAAACCTACCGCGAGAACGCGCAGGCCGGCCGTGGCGGCCGCACCGTGGTGGGGCCGGACGGCTGGGTGCGGGTGACCTGCGCCAGATGAGGGGCTAGAAGAAGCCCGCCAGGTTCCGCCGGATCCGCTCCAGCACCGGCTGGGCCAGCGGCGGCAGCGGAAATTCCGTGCCGATGATGGTCTCGTAGACCTCGGCATAGACGCGGGCAGCCTGCATCCGCACCTCGTCCGGGATCTCCGGGATCGGGTCCTTGTAGGGATCGCACCGCGCCACCACCCAGCTGCGGACAAAGTCCTTGTCGAAGCTCTCCGGCGGCTGGCCGGCCTCGAACCGCGCGGCATAGCTGCCGGCGAACCAGTAGCGGCTGGAATCCGGGGTATGGACCTCGTCGGCCAGGATGATGCGGCCTTCGGGATCGAAGCCGAATTCATACTTGGTGTCGGCCAGGATCAGCCCGCGCCCGGCCGCGACCTCCCGCCCGCGGGCAAAGAGCGCGAGCGCCAGGGCCGAGACCTCCTCCCACTGCGCCGGCGTCAGCAGGCCGGCCTCCAGGATGCGGGCCGCCGTCAGCTCCTCGTCATGGCCGCCGGCGTCGAAAGCCTTGGTGGTGGGCGTGATGATGCTTGCGGGCAGCTTCTGGTTGGGCCGCATGCCGTCCGGGAAGCGATGCCCGTACATCTCCCGCCGCCCGGCCTTGTACATCGACAGGATGGAGGTGGAGGTGGTGCCGGCCAGATAATCCCGCACCACCACCTCGACCGGCATGATGTCGAGCCGCCGGCACAGCACCACATTCGGGTCCGGATAGGCGATGACGTGGTTCGGGCAGATGTCGCCGGTGCGGTCGAACCAGTGCCGCGCGATCTGGGTCAGCATCTGCCCCTTCAGCGGGATCGCGGTCAGGATCCGGTCGAAGGCGCTGATCCGGTCGGTCGCGATGATGATCCGCTGCCCGTCGGGCAGGTCGTAATTCTCCCGCACCTTGCCGCGGTAGTGGTTCGGCAACTCCGGGATGGTCGCTTCCCACAGCGCGTGGTCGGCATAGGGGAGAAGGGCGGCGAGGCTGTGCGTCATGCCCCGCACCATAACGCGCCGCCCGGCCGCGGGCACCCCCGTGTGGCCGGGGGCTTGCCGCCGGCGGATGGCGCCGCCACTCTCCGGCCCCCGTTCTGCCGTTCCCGTTGTCAGGAGAGCCTTATGGCCAGGAAGCACCGCATCGCCATCATCCCGGGCGATGGCATCGGCAAGGAGACGGTGCCGGAAGGGCTCCGCGTGCTCGATGCCGCCGCGCGGCGCTTCGGCTTCGAGCTGGAGCTGACCCATTACGATTGGTCCTGCGAGACCTATGTCCAGACCGGGAAGATGATGCCGGATGACGGCATGGACCGGCTGCGCGACAGCGACAGCATCTTCCTGGGCGCGGTGGGCTGGCCCGGCGTGCCGGACCATGTCTCGCTCTGGGGCCTGCTGATCCCGATTCGCCGCCAGTTCGACCAGTATATCTCGCTGCGCCCCTGCCGCCTGCTGCCGGGATCGAAGTCGCCGCTGGCCGATCGCGGGCCGGAGGATATCGATTTCTACGTGGTGCGCGAGAACACCGAAGGTGAGTACAGCAGCGTCGGCGGCCGGATGTTCCCGGGGACCGACCGCGAATTCGTCGCCCAGCAGTCGGTGCTGACCCGAATCGGCACCGACCGGGTGATCAAATACGCCTTCGAGCTGGCGATGACCCGCAAGCGCAAGAAAGTGACCAGCGCCACCAAGTCGAACGGCATCACCTTCACCATGCCGTATTGGGATGAGCGTTTCGCCGAAATGGCGAAGAACTATCCCGGCGTGAAGACCGACCAGTTCCATATCGACATCCTTTGCGCGCATTTCGTGCAGCATCCGGATTGGTTCGATGTGGTGGTCGGCTCCAACCTGTTCGGCGACATCCTGTCGGATCTCGGCCCGGCGGTCGCCGGCTCGATCGGCATCGCCGCCTCGGCCAACATCAACCCCGAGAAGAAATTCCCGAGCATGTTCGAGCCGGTGCATGGCAGCGCACCCGACATCGCGGGCAAGTGGGTCTGCAATCCGATCGGCCAGATCTGGTCCGGGGCGATGATGCTGGAGCATCTGGGGGAGAAGGCGGCGGCGGACGCGATCACGGCCACGATCGAGAAGCTGCTGGCCGAGGGCGGCCCGCGGACTCGCGACATGGGCGGCCAGGCCGGCACCGTGGATGTGGGCAAGGCGATTGCTGAAGCGGTAGCGGCAGGTTGAAGCGGTAGCGGCAGGCTGAAGGGCCGTCGCGGCGGGCTGATTCCGCTCCGCCAGACCCCATCTATCGTCACCATAGACGTCGCCGCTTGATGCGGCGACGCGGGGAGGGTAGGGTTTTGCACGATGTTGCGAATGAATCGCATCTGGGAGTAGCCGAGGAAGACATGGGCAGCGACTTCAGCCATATCGCCCGCCGCTGCGAACGTGCCGTCGTCACCGCCTATCGCGAACTGCGCGAGACCGGCAATGACGACTTCGCGTCGTTCCGTGCCTGCACCGCGCTGTACCGCATCCATCACCCGGAAGCGTCGGTGAACGAGGCGCGCCTGCTGGTCGCCGAATGGATCGACCACCATGTCGTCCGCGCCGATATCGGCCCGACCAGCGGCTGCGAGTGCGACTGAAACGAAAGCGGCCGGGTCGCCCCGGCCGCTGATCGGTCGTCCAGAAGGCCGCTTCGGCGGCCTTTGTCGTATTCAGCCCTTCGCCCAGCGGATCGAAGCCCGGGCCAGCGCGTCGATGGTATCGGCGACCGGGAAGGGCGCCGCGGGGCCGGCGGCGATGCCGAGCGGGATCTCGGTGCAGCCCAGCACCACGGCATGCGCGCCGCGCGCCATCAGCCGCTTCGCCGCGTCCATCAGCGGCTCATAGGCTTCGCGCACGCGATTGGCCTTCACCTCGGCGATCGCCGGAGAGACGACCCGCGCCATCTCCTCCTCATCGGGGGTGATGGTCTCATAGCCGCGCTGGTCGAGGCGCTGCTGGTAGAGCCGCATCGCGAGCGTGGCGGAGGTGCCCATCAGACCGATGCGGCCGCGATGCACGCCGAGGCGCGCCAGTTCCTCCGCCGCGGCGTCGACGATGTGCAGGATCGGCAGCTTCGTCGCGGCCACCATGCCATCGAACCAGCCATGCGCCGTGTTGCAGGGGATGGCGATGGCGCCGCAGCCGGCCGCTTCCAGCCCGCGGATGCCGCGCAGCAGCCAGGGCAGCGGATCCTCCCCGGTGCCGCGCTGCGCCGCGGTGCGGTCCGGCACGCGGGGGTCGGACCAGAGCACCGCCGGGATATGGTCCTGGTCGCGCTCCGCCGGCGTCAGCAGCGTGAGCCGCGCCATGAATTGCGCGGAGGCCAGTGGCCCCATCCCGCCCAGTACGCCGAGCATCGGCATTCCCTGCTCCATCATCGCGTCACTGCTCCAACCCGTCCTGCATCCGCGTCAGCCCGGTCACCGGCAGCATCGCACAGGCCGCGCGGGAGACCAGATGGATGTCGCCGGGGTGACGCCTGTTACAGTGTCGTGTATGGCATGGGGATCGAAGCCGCCCAACTGGACTTCCCGCCCATGGACCACATGACCGACCCGCTCTGGCTCGCGGCACTCGCGGCCGCCATGGCGGCGACCGGGCTCGTCTCCGGCACGCTGGCGGGGCTGCTCGGCGTCGGCGGCGGCATCGTCATCGTGCCGGTCCTGTTCAACGTCTTCCCGCTCTTCGCCATCCCGGACGCGGTGATGATGAAGCTCGCGGTCGGCACCTCGCTCGCGACCATCATCCCGACTTCCATCCAGTCGTCCCGCAAGCACTACGCGAAGGGCGCGATGGACATCCCGCTGCTGCACTCGATCTGGCCGTCGATCATCACCGGTGTCGTCATCGGCACCATCCTCGCGATCTGGCTCAAGGGGCAGGTGCTGAGCGCGGTGTTCGCGACCATCGCGCTGCTGGTCGCGATCAACATGGGCTTCTCCGGCGTCGACTTCAAAGTGCGGGACCGCTTCCCCGAAGGCGCCGCGCGGCATGCGATCGGCGGCTTCATCGGCACGGTCAGCGCCATGATGGGCATCGGCGGCGGCACCGTCGGCGTGCCGATCCTCTCGGCCTTCGGCACGCCGATCCGCAACGCCGTCGCGACCGCGTCGGTGTTCGGGCTGATCATCTCCATTCCCGCGACCATCGGCTTCATCTGGGGCGGCTGGGGTGACCCGCTGACGCCGCCGCTGTCGCTCGGCTACGTCAACCTGATCGGCTTCGCGCTGATCGTGCCGACCTCCATGCTGGCGACGCCCTGGGGCGTGCACCTGGCGCACACCATCCCGCCACTCGCGCTGAAGCGCGCCTTCGCGGTATTCCTGGCGATCACCGCGCTGCGCATGTTCTACAGCCTGATCTTCTGAGGACCGCGCGGCGGTGCCGGACGGCCGCCGCGATGGCCACGGCATCTCGGAGGCACTGAGACCACCCTGGTGTCTTGCATATCAGATCGATCAAGTATCAAATATGCTTCGTCCGGAAAGCGGCCTCCGGGATCAGAAGCGGTGATCCCCTCGGAGCCCTTGCAACGGCCGGGGAGGGATGGCGTGAGAGTGCAGCGGAGCGGCCCGAGACTCACCGAGAGGGGTGGGGGCAGGATCCGCGTCCGGCATGGCACCTTCTTCGTGGCGCTGTTGGGGACGATCTTCTGCATCGCCAACACGCAGCTGGCGCAAGCCGCGAGCTTTGACTGCCTGCGCGCATCGACTGCCGTCGAACGGTTGATTTGCGCGGACCCGCGTCTTTCGCAGCTGGATGACGATCTGGCCCTGGCTTACAGACAGGCGCTCGCGCGCGCCGGCGATGGCCAATCCTTGCGATCCGAGCAACGCGAATGGCTCCGGCGACGGGGGGCCTGTGTTGATGCCGCCTGCGTGGCTGAGGCATTCACGCAGCGTCTGGCGTTGCTTCGCAGGGCCTCGCCGACGGCCCCGATGGCGGTTGAGCCACAGCCGCGCGATCCGGGCGCGCCCGGGCCTGCCGTTGCACCGCAGGCGGCAGCCCAGGCGCGGCCTGGCTTGCCTGCGCCGACAATGGCCGAACCGTCCAGACGGAGCCCGGATCCGCCGGCCTCGGCAAGGGCTGGCGCGACAACCGCGCCCGGTATCGAATTTCGCTATCCCGCCAATCCACTCCGCATCGAATTCGTCGATCGCGTCCTCTTCTCACCCAATCGAATCCCCGGTGTTCCGACACTCGACTGGTCGCTCTGGAGCAGTCTGGAGGCAATCGCATCGCTGGATAATCTGGTGCTCTCCACGCGCCGGCAGACCATTCCGAGAAACCTTGAGGGAACCCTGGTGGTCTCCCGGCCCGTCGATGTGTGCCTCGCGGACGACGTCATGGGGATGATCCCCGGCGAACGCAGGATCACCATCGACGGCATCGACGACGTGCTTCAGGGCCACCGCGGCAGCCAGCGGGCCCGCCAGGCGATGGCATTGCCGGAAGGAGACAGTCTGGGGGTGCCCTTGGGGCGACGGGGAGCCGAGCAACTCACTTCGGGCATGGCCTTGCTGTTAGCCGTCAAGAACCTCGTCGCGCGTGCCGGATTCAGGGACCTCACCTCCATTCGCCCCCTCGATTTGAGCCGCAGCAACTGCGACCTTCTCATCTCGCGGGCGTGGCGGAGGGATGCGTTTGAAGCGCGCTTCCTGGAGACCACCTTCGATCCACTGTTCCGCATTCCGGCCGGCTATGTCGGCGGCCTGCTGCGCAGCGCGCGCGAGGAGATGGAGCGCGCGTACCAAGCTCAGGACGCCGCCATACGGATGTGGCGGGATGGACGGGCTTCCGGCTACGCCTTTCTGCGCGTCAGCCGGAAATCGCTCTGCATCGGGAACGGCGGCCTGCTGACATCCGCCGGCATCGATGCGCCGGTCGCCGCGGCCCTGACGGGGACTTATTCGCAGACGCTGAGCTATTATCGGATACTCGATGTCCTGCCGCGCCTGAACTCGGCATTCTCAAGTTCCGCGGAAGATCTGTACCGGTTCGGCGCCACGGACTGCGGCGCGATTTTTGCGGAAACCGAGACCATCAACCGGATCATACCGGCCTTCGAGAGAGAGGAGACGCGCTTCGACTACGTGCCGTTGCTGATCCCGCGCGGCGATGTCGATCGCGTCCGAGACAGGCTGGCGGAGTTGCGGCAATGGGCGGAAAGCGCTGACCGCGAGAATGGGAGCGCCGCGGCCCGCTTCCGGACGCGGGCGCATTTCGAGGTGACTTGCTACATCGCCGGGCAGCAACTGCCGATCAGCTTCTGCTTCTTCGGGGAAGTCACGCCCGTGGCACCAGGAAGCACGCAGCAGATCTCCTGGGCGGGCGCGTTTCAGCTTCGCAGCGGAGGGCGCACGATGGCGCTTGACGGTGCGAAGCCTGATGATTGGCGCAGCGTCGGCACCGTGCTCGCCTTTGATGACCCGCCGGAATATCTGCTGTTACGGCGGAATTTTGCCGTGCGGGGCAGCTACATCCTCCTGCTCTCCCGGTTCGGTGCGGGCTCGAGCCAAGGCAGCGTCGTCTGGCGCATCACTTCGCCGGGGCAGGAGCAGCAGGGAACGCCTTGACCTCGGTCAGCCGCCACCGGCGCCTGGCCGGTAATCCCTGTAGATCTCCCGCAGCTTCGTCTTCAGCAGCTTGCCGGTCGCCGTGTGCGGCAATTCCTCCACCACGAGCACGTCGTCCGGCAGCCACCACTTCGCGACCTTGTCGGACAGGAAGTGCAGCAGCGCGTCCCTGGTCGGTGCCGTACCCGGGCGCGGCACCACGATCAGCAGCGGCCGTTCGTCCCATTTCGGATGCGGGATCGCCACCACCGCGGCTTCGAGCACATCCGGATGCGCGACCGCGATATTCTCGAGCGCGATGGAGCTGATCCATTCGCCGCCCGACTTGATCACGTCCTTGGAGCGGTCGGTGATCTCCATATAGCCATGGGCGTCGATGGTCGCGACATCGCCGGTGTCGAAGAAGCCCTCGGCGTCGAGCATGCCGGCGGGATCGACCTTGTAGTAGGCGGCGGTCACCGTGGCGCCGCGCACCTTCAGGCGGCCGAAGGTCCTGCCGTCCCAGGGCAGCGCCGTGCCGGCATCGTCGGTGATCTTCAACTCCACGCCGAAGGGCGGCAGGCCCTGGGTGCGCTGCAGGTCGAGCGCCGCCTGGCCTTGCAGATGCGCGACCTCCGGCTTGGTGTAGCAGACCGTCCCGACCGGGGAGGTCTCGGTCATGCCCCAGGCATGCAGCACCTTCACGCCATACTCGTCCTGGTAGGCCTCGGTCAGCGCCGGCGGGCAGGCGGAGCCGCCGATCGCGACGCGCTGCATGGTGGACAGCCGCCCGCCGCTGGCGCGCAGATGCTGCAGCAGCATCATCCAGATGGTCGGCACCGCGGCGGAGAAGGTGACGCCCTCCGCCTCCAGCAATTC
>DASYDR010000093.1:0-11695 GCA_036499545.1 Roseomonas sp.
GTCTCGATCCCGAACAGCGCGAGCACGGTCGCGAGGCCGAGATAGACCGCGCAGACCCAGCCCATCACGCCCGGGATGCCGAAGCCATGGTACAGCCGCACCACGACATAGGGCGACAGCACCACCGCGATGCGGCCGACCGTCTGCGCCAGGCCATTGCCGCGCAGGCGATACTCGGTCGGGAACAGCTCCGGCGAATAGCCGCCGACGCCGAGCCCCATCAGCAGCGACATCAGCGCCGTCACCGCGAGGCCGAGCCCGAGCAGCCCCACCAGCCCGGTCTGCTGCGAATAGGCCAGCGCCGCGAGGCCGCAGCAGATCGCCGCCGCGATCATCGCCTTGCGCCGGCCCAGCCGGTCGGAGATCAGGATGCAGGTCGCCGGCCCGATGACATTGCCGAAGGCCATGACGGTCGAGTAGCCGAGCGAGCGGCCGATCGTGTAGCCCTGCTCTACGAACAGCGACGGCACCCAGGCGATGAAGCTGTAGGAGCCGACCATCACCGAGATGCAGGTCCAGGTCGCCAGCGCGGTGCGCCGGATCACCGGCCGGGAGACCAGCACGGAGACCGGCACCCAGCGATCCGCCACCTCCCCGGCCGCGATGCGCGGCGGCGGCAGCGGGGCGCCGTTCGACGCTTCCCGCTCGATCGCCGCGATCACCTGCTCCGCCTCCTCCCGCCGTCCCATCTTCTCCAGCCAGCGCGGTGATTCCGGCAGCTTGCGGCGCAGGAACCAGACGAAGAGCGCGCCGGCGCCGCCGATGACATAGAGCGGGCGCCAGCCGAATTCCGGGATCACCAGCGCCGCCAGCAGGGTGACGACGAAGCCCGAGGACATCGAGCAGAAGGCCATGACGCCGAGCGCCCAGCCGCGCCGCTGCGGCGGCACGAATTCGCAGGCCATCGAATAGCCGATGACGTATTCGGCGCCGATGCCGACGCCCATGATGCCGCGCAGCACGATCAGCCAGGTCATCGACGGCGCGAAGGCGGAAAGCAGGCAGGTGCTGCCGAAGATCAGCAGGTTGAACTGGTAGGCGAAGCGCCGCCCCAGCCGGTCGCCGAGCACGCCGGACAGGAAGGCGCCGAGGGCGAGGCCCACGAAGGTCACCGAGATGAAGTTGGCGCTGGTCGCCATGTCCGACCAGCCGCTGGCGTTGAGCGCCGCGAGCACGCTCGGCCCCATCGAATTGTCGAAGCCGTCGAAGAAGATGCCGAGGCCGATCAGCCGCAGCATCCGCCAATGGAACGGCCCGAAGGGCAGGCGATCGAGCCTCGCCCCGGCATTCACCGCAACGCTCATCCTGTTTCCCCTGGTGGACGCCGGCCTTGCTGGCCGGTCGCCTGGTCGTCCTCAGCCGGCGTTCGAGCGTGATGATTTGAGGCGGAAACGCCGAAAAATCCGGATCACGCGATCAAACAAAATCCGGACGCATGATGCGTGAGCGTCAGCGAACGCGTCATGCCGCGGCCGGCGCCAGTTCCAGCACCCCGGCGGAGGAGAGCGTCACGCCTTCCGCCAGCTTGCCGCTCAGCCGCGCGAAGCGGCCGAGGATGTCGGCCCCTTCCGGCGCGTCGGCGGCATGCACGCGGATGTCGTTCTGCGCGTCGCGCCGCACCGGCAGCACCTCGATCCGCGCCAGCGCCCGGTCGCGGATCGTGCAGCGCAGCAGGATGCCGTCGAGGTGGCGGTTGCGCATCACCTCCCAGTCGAAGGCGAAATTGCCGAGGCTGTAGAAGATCGGCCGGCCGCGATAGGTCTCCGCCCCCTGCACCTCGTGCGGGTGATGGCCGAACACCATGTCGGCGCCGGCATCGATGGCGGCGCGGGCGATTTCCTTCTGGTAGTCGACCGGCTCGATCCGCGCCGAGACGCCCCAGTGGCAGGAGAGCATGAGCAGGTCGACCCGGCCGCGCAGCGCCTGCACGTCGCGGCGCATCGCCTCCAGCTCCTGCGGATCGGCCCAGGTGTGCACGATCGGGTCGGCGCCCGGCATCTCCACCGCGCGCGGATTGGGCTGGAAGGCCTCATAGGCGCGGATGGTGGCGCAGCCCGGCGTCTCCGCCCTGGCCGCGTGGTTGCTGGGCCAGAAGACGGAGGTGTAGCTGAGGACGCCGATGCGCAGCCCGCCGCGTTCGATGATGGCGGGCTTGCGGGCTTCGGCCAGGGTCGCGCCGGCGCCGCAATGGGCGATGCCGACCTCGTCCAGCACCCGCACGCTGGCGAGCGCGGCGCTGGCCGGGAACCAGACATTGCTGGCGCAGGACACCGCGTCATAGCCGGCGGCCTTCAGCGCCGGGCCGACCGCGCGGCCGGAATGGCGCCAGCCGCGCTTGTGCGGGATATCGGGGTTGGCGGGATCCGCCGAAGGCTCCGCCAGCGGGCCTTCCAGATGCGCAAAAATCATATCGGCCGCGGCCAGGGTCGCGCGCGCATGGACGAAGGCGGAGCCCGGATCGGCCCGGTTCTGGATGTTGGTGTCGCCGATGATCAGCAGCACCTGGCTGTCACCGTCACGGCCGTCCATCGGCTTGTTCATCGCCATCCCCGCCTTGCTGTTGGCTTGCGACCCTCAGCAAACACCCCGGCGGCAGCGGGAGACAGTCCATTAAAGTCATCGGACTGATGAGTTTTCCTGGCCCATGCGCGGCCGCGACAACCTTCGCCGCGCCAGGCCGTTTCCTGATCAGGGTCAGCCGCGTGAGGAAGCATGCCCCCGAGCCAACACGGATATCCGAACGGCGCCGCGCGGCGCGCGCCCTGGTGGCTGGCGGCCGGCGCCGCCCTCCTTGCCGTCGTTCTGGCGCCGATCCCGGCGGCGGAAGCGCGTGAACGGCAGGCAGCCCACGCCCATCGCCACGCCCCGAACGCGGCGGCGCGCCCGCAACAGGGCCTCGCCTCCTACTACGCGCCGCGCTTCCGCGCGCGGCGCACCGCGCAGGGCGGGCGCTTCGATCCGAATTCGGATACGGCGGCGCATCGCACCCTGCCGCTCGGCACCGTCGCGCGCGTCACCAACCTGGCGAATGGCCGCAGCGCCCTGGTCACCATCCGCGACCGCGGCCCGCATGTGCGCGGCCGCATCCTGGATGTCAGCCCGCGCGTCGCCGAGACGCTGCACATGCGCGACGCCGGCGTGACGCGGGTGGTGCTGCAGCCGATCGCGACGCCGGCTAGGGCGCGCCGGCGCGGCTGACGCGCATCCGGCCCGGCGGCAGGTCGTGCAGGCGGTTCCAGGCCCGGCGCAATTGCCGGGCGGAGGCGAAGCCGGCACGCTCCGCCACCATTTCCATGTCCAGACGCGATCCGGCCAGCAGGTCCCGCGCCAGCGCCACGCGCATGCGGTTCACGTAGTCGGTGACGCTCATCCCCGCATGCGCGTTGAACAGCCGCGACAGGGTGCGCGGGCTGGCCGCCGCCGCCCGCGCCAGCGCGGCGACCGGCCAGTCGCGCGACGGGTCGGCGGCGACGGCATCCTGCGCGCGGTGGATCGCCGGATGGATATGGTTGCGGCCTTCGAGCCAGGGCGAAAGCTGCGGGTCGCCGCCGCCGCGCCGCAGATAGACCACCAGGTAGCGGGCGATGGCGACCGCCGTGGCGTGTCCGGCGATGCCCGCCACGATGTGTAGCATCAGGTCGACGCCGGCCGTAATGCCGGCGCTGGTGCAGCGCTCGCCATCCTCGACATAGAGCCGGTTCTCCCGCACCCGCGCCGCCGGGGCCAGGGCGGCCAGTTCCGCGACGCAGCCGTGATGGGTGGTGCAGTCATGCCCGTCCAGCAGCCCGGCGCGCGCGGCCAGCAGCGCGCCGGAGCAGATCGAGACCAGCCGGATGCCGGGCCGTACCGCCCGCGCCAGCCAGGCCACGATCGCGGCATCCTGGGCGTCGTCCCGCGCCCGGCTGGCGGTGGCGCCGCCGAGCGGGTGATCGGCGCTGCCCGGCACCAGCAGCAGCGCGCCATCCGGCAGCCGGTCCGGCAGTGGCGCGATGCCGGCGATGCCGAGGCCGATCGAGCTGCCGATGCCGGGCGCCGGCCCGACATAGGCGACGGTGAAGCGCACCGCATCCTGTTCCAGGTTGGCCTTGCGCAGCACCTCGACCGGGCCGGCCACGTCCAGCAGCAGCAGGCGCGGCGGCACCACCACGAAGACCGGGATGTCCCGGCCGCCTGTCACGCGGCGATCGTCTCCGGCCGTCCGGCCAGCGCTTCGGCCACGGTCGCGATGCGCGCGAAGCGCTTCGCGAGCACCAGTTCGGTGCGGGCGCGGATTTCGGCCGCGCTCCATTCGCGCCCGGCGGCATCGGTCATCGGGAAGGTCAGGGTCGCCTCCATGACATAGTCCACGGCGTAGCCGAGATCGGCGGCATGGCGCGTCGTCGTCTCGCAGCATTGCTCGGTGCGGATGCCGGCGACGATCAGCCGGCGGATGCCGTTCTGGTGCAGCCAGACATCGAGCCCGCTGCCGATCAGCGCGCTGTGTCGGCGCTTGCGGAACACCGCGTCGGGCGCGATGGCGAGCGGCGCCATCGCCGTGACGAAGCCCGAGCTTTCCGCGAAGGCGCCGCGATCCTCGACATGGAAGACCTGCACGACAGGGATGCCGGCGCCCCGCGCGCCATCGACCAGCGCCTGCACGCGGTCGAGGAAGGCCGGAACCTCGGCATCGCGCCAGTAGGGCCGGTGACGGAAGGATTCCTGCACGTCGATGACGAGCAGCGCGGTGTCGGAGGCGGGCATATCGAGCGTCCCTGTGCCTGGCATGCCGGCGCAGTCTAGCCTCATGGCGCCGGGGCGAAATGCCGGCGCCGGCCAGGAAGCGGACAATTCGCGCCATGACGGCTCAGCCGAAGGACGGCTTGGCGATCATCAGCCAGAAGATCGCGAGCACGCCGAGGAAGGCGGGCCAGCCCAGCGCGAACCACCAGCGCGCGGCGCGGTGCCATTCGGGCGGCAGCGGCGCGCCCCGGGCCAGCGCCGCGGCGGCCAGGCGGTGCATGCGGATCTGCAGCCAGACCACCGGCAGCCAGCAGGCGCCGACCAGCACATAGAGCGCCATCGCCGCCAGCAGCCAGCCACTGTCCAGCGGATAGCCCGCCAGCCGCGCCAGCCAGATGCCGGTGACCGGCTGCGCCACCACCGCCGGCGCGGTGAAGATCCAGTCGGCGCGGACCACATTGCGGTTCACCACCAGGATCGCCCGCGCATCGCCGCTGCGCTGCGCCATCCAGCCATGGAAGGCGGTGCCGAGCCCGGTGCCGAACAGCAGGGTCGAGCTGATCACGTGCAGGTATTTGAGGATCAGGTAGCCATCCATCACCGGCCCTCCCGCATCGCGGCCAGGCCGAGCGTCGCGGCCAGCATCGCGGCATCCTTCAGCAGCGGCCCGTAGGGATCGGCCCAGGCTTCCGGCGTGACGATGCCGGCAAGCGTGCTGAACCCCAGGATCACCGCGACCTGCAGCCCGCCGATCAGCGCCTGGTGGCGCGGCGCGAAGAGCAGCAGCCCCAGCAGCAGATCGGCCAGGGCGCCGCCGACCACCACCGCCTGCGCCAGCCAGCCGGTCAGGCCGACCCGCGCCAGCAGCGCCAGGCCCTGCGTCCAGCCAACGGTCAGCGACACCAGCGTGCTGCCGATCCAGACCGCGGCCAGCAGCAGCCGCATCGCCGGCCGCAACGGCAGCAGCCGGGCATCCAGGCGATCGGCCGGCCCGGCGGGCTCGGCCGCCATCGCCTCGGCCAGCGGCCGCGGCCGCCAGTCCGGCGGCGGCGCGGCTGACGCGACATTGCCGGCCGCCAGCATGGCCAGGCTGTCCGGCCGCAATGCCGAGCCCGGGATCAGCCGGCCGGCCGCCGCCGCCAGCCGCAGCAGGGGCAGCGGCAGCGCGACCGGCGGCCGCGGCGGCAGGCCGAGCCAGCCGCGCATCAGCGCGGTCAGGCCATCGGTGTCCATCACGGCGGGCCCGCCGAGTTCGTCGCAGGCCGGGACCGGGCCCGCCGCTTCCAGCCGCGCCGCGACCAGCGCGGCGAGGTCATCGACATGCAGCGGCTGCAGCCGCCAGCCGCCGGGGCCGAGCCGGACCGGCCTGGGCAGCGCCGCCAGCGCGGCGAAGCGCCGGGTGCTGGCGCCGCCGCGCCCGACCACCAGGGACGGCCGCAACACGCACCAGCCATCGCGCCCGCCGGCCGCGCGCAGGGCCAGCAGCGCCGCATCGGCCTGGCGTTTGGTGCGCAGGAAGCGGGTCGTCCCCTCCCCCGCGCCGAGCGCCGAGATCTGCACCAGGCGCGGGATGCCGGCTTCGGCGCAGGCCTCGAACAGCGCGATCGGGCCGCTGGCATGGATCGCCTCGAGCGGGCCGTCCAGCGCGCCGGCGGCATTGACCACGGCATCGATGCCGGCCAGGCGCGGCAGCCATTGGGCCTTGCCGTCGCGGGTGAGATCGGCCGGCACCGCCGCACCGCGGCCGCAGCCGAGCACCGCATGGCCGCGCGCCCGCAGCGCCGCCGCGATGCGGGTGCCGATGAAGCCGCCGGCACCGAGCAGCAGGACCCGCATCGCCGTCACTCCGCCGGCGCCGCGGACGCGGCGGGGATGGCAGGCGCCACCGCGCGGCTGTCGCGGCGGATGCCGCTCAGCAGCGCCCAGCCCATCACGCAGAAGCCGCCGATCAGGCCGAGGCTGCAGAGGGTGATCGCCTGGCGGATGAAATCGGCCAGGCCGCGCGCCTGCCCGGCCGCGAAGCAGACCAGGAAGAGCGGCCCGCAGACCAGCATCACCGCGGCGAAGGTGGTCCAGAACCGCGCCGCCACGCCGCCCTGGCAGATCACCTCCAGCATGCCGAACAGCGGCCGCCAGATCACCCCGATCACGGTCAGGGTCGCCGCCAGCGTCACCGCCAGCGCGATCCCCAGTTCCATCCAGGTCACCATGTCCCATCTCCTGTTGCCGTTGGACGGCACAGGCAACGCAGGCGGCGTGCCAGGACAGGAAATCCCGGCGGTCCAATGGCTTGGCGGCGCGGGTCTGATGCCGGCCGCATACGCCGGATACAGGTACTGTATCCATCGTTTACAGTCCGGGGCGCCGATGCCAGGATTTCCGCCGGTGCCGGCCCTGGCCCTGATCCTGCTTGGCCCGGTGCCCAGCCCCGGAGCCCGCATGGCCCTGCATCTGTCCCTGTTGCTCGCATTGACCGGCTGCCTGCTGCTCGCCGGCCTGCTGGCGGCCTGGGCGGAACGCGTCGCCGGCGCCCGGCTGCTGCTGGGTTTCCTGCTCGGCGTCTCGCTCTGGATCGCCGGCAATGCCTTGCCGGACTGGCTGGGCCCGCCCGCGATCCCGGCCGCGCTGGCGCTGCTGGCGACCGCGCCGCTCACCTCCGCGGTCTTCCTGCATTTCGCCCTGGCCTTCACCGCCGCCCCGGCGCCGCGCTGGCTGCCGGCGGCGGGCTATGCGCTCGGCGGCGGGGCGATGCTGCTGGCGCTGCTGCTACCGCCCGGCGGCTTCGCCCCGATCGCCGGGGTCGGCTTCGTCGCCTGGCCCAACCAGGTCGGCTGGATCGCCGCCATCATCTGGGGCGCCATGGCGCTGGCCGGCATGCTGGTGCTGCTGCGCGCCGGGCTGCGCGCGGCCGGACCGGCGCGGCGGCAGGCCCTGGCGGTGGCCGCCGCCTCCGGCTGGGGGGCCGCCTGCATGGCGGGCTATGGCGTGCTGGTGCTGCGGCTGGACGCCTATCCATGGCCGCTGCTCGGCCTGCCGCTCTACCCGGTGATCCTGGTCTATGGCGTGCTGCGCTACCACGTGCTGGTCGCCAATGCCTGGGCGCGGCGGGCGCTGGCCTGGGCGCTGCTCGCCGGCATCGCGGCGCTGGTGCTGGCCGCGGTGCCGGCGCTGACGCCCTCCGGCCCGCTGCTCTCCGGCGCGCTGGCGGCACTTGCGTTCCTGGCGCTGGGCGGGCCGGTGCGCGGCCTGGCGGAACGGCTGGTCTATCCGGGCGGCACCGCCTCCGCCGAGGACCTCGCCGGCTGGCGCGCGGCGCTGGCCGCCGCCGAGACCCCGGCGGAGCTGGCCGGCATCGCGACCCGCCTGCTCTCGGCGCGGCACCGCATGCCGATCGCGGTGGCGCTGCCCGGCGCGCCGGCCGTCACCGATCCCGGCCTGCCGCGCCTGGCCTGCGCCGAGACCGCGTCCGGCTGGCGCTGCACACTGGAAGGCTGGGACGCGGCGCCGCCCGGCCCGCGGCACCTGGCCGGGCTGTTCGGCGCCCTGCTGGCGGAAGAAGCCGGCCGCCTCGCCCGCGCCGGGGCGCTGGCACGCCGGGAACGCGACCTGGCGCTGCAGGCGCGGCTGGCGGAGCTCGGCGCCCTGGCCGCGACCGTCGCGCATGACATCCGCAACCCGCTCAACATCATCGCCATGGCCGCGACCGCCGCGCCGGCCGAGGCACGGGCCGAGATCCGCGACCAGCTCGGCCGCGTCACCCGCCTGACCCAGGACCTGCTGGACTATGCCAAGCCCTGGCGGATGGAGCCGATGGCGATCGACCTCGCGCCACTCGCCGCCGAGGCCATCCTGCACCACAGGCAGGCCGAACTCGGCCCGGCGCTGCAAGCGCCCCTGCCCGCCTGCGCCGATCCCCGCCGGCTGCGCCAGGCCCTGGCCAACCTGCTGGACAATGCCGCCGCGGCGCCCGGCATGCGGCGCATGCTGCTGGATGCGGAAGCGGCGCCCGGCGCGCTCCGGCTGCTGGTCTGCGATGACGGCCAGGGCGTGCCGGAAGCGCTGCGCGACAGCCTGTTCCAGCCCTTCGTCTCGCGCAGCCCGGGCGGCACCGGCCTCGGCCTCGCCATCGTGGCCAAGATCGCCGCGGCGCATGGCGGCGGCATCGCGCTGGAGCCGCGCCCCGGCTGGTCCACCTGCTTCGTCCTCACCCTGCCCCAGGCCCCGCCATGACCGATGAACCCGGCACCATCCTGCTGGCCGATGACGAGCCCGCCTTCCGCCGCCTGGCGGCGACCTGGCTCGAAGGCCTCGGCCATCGCGTCGTGACCGCCGGCGACGCGGCGGAGGCGATGGCGCAATTCGCGGACCGGCGGCCGGAGGCGGTGGTGCTGGACCTGGTGATGCCGCCGCATTTGACGCCGGAAGGCGGCCTGGCGCTGATCCCGGGCTTCGGCGCCACCCCGGTGATCGTGCTGACCGCGCATGCCGACCAGGCCATCGCGCTGCAGGCGGTGGCGCAGGGCGCCTGGGATTTCCTGGCCAAGCCGGTGGAGCCGGAGCTGCTGCGCTTCGCGGTCGACCGCGCCATCCGCCAGTCCCGGCTGCGCCGGGAATTGCAGGCGCTGCGCGCCGGCGCCGCGCCGGCCAGCGAGGATCTGGGCCTGGCCGGCCGCGGCGCCGCCATGGCGCGGCTGCGCGCGATGATCCGCCGCCTCGGCCCCGCGCCGCTGCCCGTCGTCGTGCTCGGCCCGACCGGCACCGGGAAGGAGCTGGCGGCGCGCGCGCTGCACCAGGTCAGCGGGCGGCGGCACTTCGTCGCGCTGCATTGCGGCGCCCTGCCCGCGGAGCTGCTGGAGAGCGAGCTGTTCGGCCATCTCAAGGGCAGCTTCACCGGCGCGCATCGCGACCAGCGCGGCCTGGTCGAGACCGCGCATCGCGGCACCCTGTTCCTCGACGAGATCGGGGAGATGCCGCTGGCCATGCAGGTGAAGCTGCTGCGCTTCCTGCAGGATGGCAGCTACATGCCGGTCGGCGCGCGGGAGCCGCGCCAGGCCGAGGTGCGCGTGATCGCCGCGACCCATCGCGACCTCGACGCCATGGTCGCCGCCGGCAGTTTCCGGGAAGACCTGTTCTACCGCATCAAGGGCTTCGTGCTGCGCATGCCGCCGCTGGCCGACCGGCGGGAGGATGTGGCGCTGCTGGCCAGCCTGTTCCTGCGCCGCGCCGCGCCGGCCGCGCGGCTGACGGCGGAAGCGATCGCCTGGCTCGAATCCCGCGACTGGCCCGGCCATGTGCGGGAGTTGCGGGCGCTGGTGGAAACCGCCGCCGCCCTGGCCGGCCCCGACGATGCCATCGACGCCGCCCTCCTGCGCTTCGCGCGGGGGGAGCCGGATGCGGCGGCGGCCGATGCCGCGGCGCCGGCCGGCAAGCTCGATGCCGCCGTCGCGGCGCTGGAAAGCCGCATGCTGCGCCAGGCGCTGGCGGAGACGGCGGGCAACCAGTCGGAAGCGGCGCGGCGGCTCGGCATCTCCCGCGTCGGGCTGATCAAGAAGCTGGCGCGGCTCAATCTGCGCTGAGAGGCGGGGCGGCCACGCGCGGCCGCCGGGGCAGGCATGCGCCGAAGGGCGCATGTCCGGACCGCGCCGCTGGGGTGCAATGCCGCCGGGGAAACAAGGGGGAAGCGGATGGCCGGGCCAGGCCTGCTGCGCCTGGCGCCGGTCGCGCTGGGCACGTTGATCGTGCCGCTGGACAGCGCGGCGAATGTCGCCTTTCCGGCCATGGTCGCCGCTTTCGGCCTGGCGATGCCGGCGATCCAATGGGTCGTGATCTGCTATGTGCTGACCTATGGCAGCCTGATGCTGGCGGTCGGCCGGCTGGGCGACATCTTCGGCCATGCCCGCGTCTTCCGCTTCGGCCTGGCCTGGAGCGCGGTGTCCTACCTGCTGATGACGCTGGTGCCGGGCTATGGCGCGCTGCTGGCCTGCCGGGTGCTGCAGGGGG
This sequence comes from Roseomonas sp., assembly GCA_036499545.1. Taxonomy (GTDB): domain Bacteria; phylum Pseudomonadota; class Alphaproteobacteria; order Acetobacterales; family Acetobacteraceae; genus Plastoroseomonas. The sequence goes on from DASYDR010000093.1 coordinate 10,720, forward strand.
TGGGCGCGGCGCTGGTGCTGGGCTGCGGGCCGGCGCTGGCGACCGTGCTGTTCCCGGAGGCGATGCGCACCCGCGCGCTCGGCGTCTATGCCGCGACGGTCGCGGCCGGGTCGACCATCGGCCCCCTTGTGGGCGGCGTGCTGGTCGATGCCTTCGGCTGGCCATCGGTCTTCTGGTTCCGCGCGCCGATCGCGCTGGCGGCGCTGCTGCTCTCCGCCCATCTGCCGGCGCCGTCGCGGCCCGGCCCGCGCGAGCCCTTCGATGCGCCCGGCGCGGTGCTGCTGATCGCCACCATCGCCACCATCCTGCTAGCGGTGAACCGGGCGCCGGCGCCGCTGGCGCTGCTGCTCGCCGCCGTGGCGATCGCCTGCGCCGCCGGCTTCGTCTGGCGCAGCCGCCGCGCGGCGCGGCCGATCATCGATCTCGGCCTGTTCCACCGGCCGGGCTTCGCGGCGCTGAACCTGGCGAATGCGGCGCTGACCTTCGCGGGCTTCGCGGTGATGCTGCTGGTGCCCTTCTACCTGGCCCGCGTCGCCGGGCTGGCGACCGGGGTGCTCGGCCTCGTGCTCGCCAGCAGCCCGGCCGGCGGCATGCTCGGCGCCTGGCTAGGCGGCAAGGCGGTGACGCGGTTCGGGTCGCGCGCCGTGCTGGTGGCGGGCGCGGTGCTCAACGCAGCCGGGCTGCTCGGCATCGCGCCCTGGGGCGCAAGCACCGGCTCGCCGCTGGTGGTCGCCGCACTCGCGCTGCAGGGCATGGGCCTCGGCCTTTTTACCCTGGCCTATACCGACCGGGTGACGGCGGTGATGCGGCGGGAGGATCGCGGCGTCGCCGGCAGCCTGACCATGCTGACGCGCACCTTCGGCGTGGTCGGCGCGGCATCGCTGCTGACCCTGCTGCTCGGCGCCGGCGAGGCGGCGCTGCTGGCGCAGGGCCGGCCGCCCATCGACGCCTTCCTCGCCGCCTTCGGCCGCGCCTT
>DASYDR010000094.1:0-31194 GCA_036499545.1 Roseomonas sp.
GCAAGCCCGACCGAGGCGCCGGCCAGCAGCAGGATCACGGCGCCGAGCGCATTCACCTCCGGCGTCAGCCCGAGCCGGAGGGCGGAGAACAGCAGCATCGGCAGCGTGGTCCCCTGCGGGCCGGAGACGAAGCTGGCGATCACCAGGTCGTCGAGCGACAGGGTGAAGGCCAGCAGCCAGCCGGCCGCCAGCGCCGGCAGCATCAGCGGCAGGGAGACGGTGCGGAAGGCGGTGACGGGCCCGGCGCCGAGGTCCATCGCCGCTTCCTCCAGTACCTCGTCCCCGCCGGCCAGCCGGGCCTGGACCACCACCGCGACATAGGCGGCGCCGAGCGTGCCATGCGCCAGCAGCACGGTCAGCGCCCCGCGCCCTTCCGGCCAGCCGGTCAGCCCTTCCAGCGCGACGAAGAGCAGCAGCAGCGACAGGCCGGTCACCACCTCCGGCAGCACCAGCGGCGCGCCGATCAGCCCGCCCAGCAGGGCGCGGCCGCCGAAGGCGCCCCAGCGGGCGAGCGCGAAGCCGGCGGCGCCGCCGATCAGCATCGCCAGCGTCGCGGCGCCGGCGGCGATACGAAGCGAGAGCCAGGCCGCCTCCAGCAGCCGGTCGTCGCCGGCCAGCACCCCGAACCAGCGCAAGGAGAAGCCGCCCCATTGGAAGGGGATGCGATCGGCGCTGAAGGCGAAGCCGACCAGCAGCAGCACCGGGACCCAGAGGAAGGCCAGGCCCAGGACCAGGCCCCAGCGCGCCACGCGCCCGCGCGGTGTCTGGCGCGGCCGATCCAGACCTCCGGGCCGGTTCGACGCATGCGTCGAACCCCTCCCGTCATCGGACGCGCTCAAGACTTCGACTCCAGGCGCTGGAACAGCCGGATCGGCAGGATCAGCAGGACCAGCAGGGTGACGGCGAGGGCCGCCGCCAGCGGCCAGTCGCGGTTCTGGAAGAATTCCTGCCACAGCACCCGCCCGACCGGCAGCGCATCCGACGGGCCGAGCAGTTCCGGGATCACGTATTCGCCGGCCGCCGGGATGAAGACCAGCAGGAAGGCGGCGATGATGCCTGGCAGCGCCAGCGGCAGGGTGATGGTGCGGAAGGCCGCGGCCGGCGTGGCGCCCAGATCCATCGCCGCCTGTTCCAGCGCCGGGTCCAGCCGCGACAGCGCCGCATAGAGCGGCAGCACCGCGAAGGGCAGATAGGCATGCAGCATGCCGGCCTGCATGGCGCCTTCGGTGTAGAGCAGCGGCAGCGGTTCCTGGATGATGCCGAGCCCGATCAGCAGGGTGTTGACCAGCCCCTGGTCGCGCAGCAGCCCGATGAAGGCGCCCATGCGCAGCAGGAAGCCGGTCCAGAAGGGCAGCAGCACCAGGGCCAGCAGCGGCGCCTGCCGGTGCCGCGGCGCGCGGGCGATGGCCAGCGCCATCGGGAAGCCGAGCAGCAGCGCCAGCACCGCCGTGCCGGCGGCGATGCGCAGCGCCCGCAACAGCCCGTCCAGGTAGAATTCGTCGGTGAACAGGGTGACGAAATTGTCGAGACTGCCTTGCCAGGTGAAGCCCGGCCCGATCGGCGGCGCGAAGGGCGGGATGCCGTCCGTCCCCTGCCCCAGCGCGATGCCGAGCAGGATCACCGCCGGCGCCGCCACGAAGGCGAGCAGCCAGGCCCAGATGGGCAGCAGGATGAGCAGTCTTCTCATCAGGCGGCGAGCGGCGCGAGGTCGTCCGGGTCCCAGGCGAGCGCCACCCGCTGCCCCATCGCCGGCATCGGGTCATCGGCATGGACGGTGACGCGCAGCGCGCCGCCCGCTTCCAGCGCCACCACGAACAGCGTCGAATCCCCCCGGAAGGCGGCTTCCCGCACCATGCCCATGACCCGATTGGCGCCGGTCTCCTCATGGTCCAGGGTCAGGCGGATGTATTCGGGGCGCAGCGCATAGGATGCGGCGCCCGGCACCTGCGGCGCCAGCGGCAGGGAAGCGGGCTGCACGATATTGGCGGCGCCGAGGAAGGTGGCGACGAACCCCGTGGCCGGGCGCCAATAGACCTCCTCCGGCGTGCCGACCTGCACCAGCCGGCCGCCTTCCAGCACGGCGATGCGGTCGGCCAGCGCCAGCGCTTCCTCCTGGTCATGGGTCACCATGACGAAGGCGGCGCCGGTCTGGCGCTGCAGGGCGCGCAGTTCGAACCCGGTCTGCTCGCGCAGCCCGGCATCGAGCGCCGCCAGCGGCTCATCCAGCAGCAGCAGGCGCGGGCGCATCACCAGGCTGCGGGCCAGCGCCACCCGCTGCCGCTGCCCGCCGGAAAGCTGGTGCGGCCGCCGCGCGCCAAGCCCGTCGAGCTTCACCAGCGCCAGCGCCTCCGCGATGCGGCGCTGTTGTTCGCCGCGGACCACGCCGGCGCGGCGCAGGCCATAGCCGATATTGTCGGCGACGCTCATATGCGGGAACAGCGCATAGGACTGGAACATCATGTGCACCGGCCGCGCCCAGGGCGGATCGGCGGTGATGTCGCGCCCGTCCAGGAACAGCTGCCCGCCATCCGGCGCATCCAGCCCGGCGATCAGCCGCAGCAGGGTCGACTTGCCGGAGCCGGAGCCGCCGAGCAGGGCGAAGAACTCGCCGGGCCGGATCGCGAGGTCGAGCGCATCCAGCGCCACCGCGGCGCCAAAGCGCCGGGTCAGGCCGCGCGCTTCCAGCAGGATGTCGGCCACTCAGCGCCCCGCCCGGAAGCGCGACCAGATGCGGGTGCGCAGCCGTTCCGCCTGCTGCGACGGCGTGCCGGCGACGAAGCTGGCCGCCAGCGTGGCCTCGCCCGGGTAAACGCTCGGGTCGTTGCGCACCGCCTCCGTCACCAGCGGCCGCGCCGCCGGGACCGCGTTCGGGTAGCGGACATGCGAGGTGATGGCGGCCATCACGTCCGGCCGCAGCACGAAATCGATGAAGGCCTGGGCCGCCTCCGGGTTCGGCGCATCGGCCGGGATCGCCAGCATGTCGAACCAGAGCTGGGCGCCGGCGGCCGGCGCGACATAGGCGAGCTCGACCCCGCGCCCGGCTTCCCGCGCCCGGGCGGAGGCCTGGATGACGTCGCCGGAATAGGTCAGCGCGACGCAGACATCGCCGGTCGCCAGCGCATCGAGGATCGAGCCGGAGGGCAGGATCGCCCGCACGAAGGGCCGGATCGCCAGCAGCGCCTGTTCGGCCCGGCGCAGGTCGCCCGGGTCCTGGCTGTTGGGATCGAGGCCCAGATGGCGCAGCACGGAAGGGATGACGTCGGTCGCGCTGTCCATCACCTGGATGCCGCAGCGCTGCAGCCGCTGTGCATTGGCGGGGTCGAGCAGCAGCGCCAGCGTGTCCATCGGCGCATCCGGCGCCGCGGCCCGCACCCGGTCCGGCCGGATGCCCATGCCCACCGTGCCCCACAGATAGATGGCGCCATAGCGGTTGCCCGGATCGACGGCGGCGGCGCGCGCCATCAGCGCGGGGTCGAGATTGGCCCAGTTCGGGATCCGTGCCCGGTCGAGCGGGCGCAGCGCGCCGGCGCGCACCAGCCGGGCGAAGGTCGGCTCGCTGGTCGGCACCACCAGGTCATAGCCGGAGCGGCCGGCGGAGAGCTTGCCCTCCAGCGTCTCCAGGCTGTCGAACACGTCGTAGCGGACGCGGATGCCGGTCTCCGCCGTGAAGCGCTGCACCACATAGGGGTCGATGTAGTCGGACCAGTTGTAGATGTTCAGCACCGGCTGCGCCCGCGCCGGCAGGGCGGCGAGCAGCAGCAGGGCCAGGGCGGCAAGCAGGCGGGGCATCGCGACAGTCCCAGAGTTCCGCCGCGATGTTCGCCGCAGTGCGGCGAGGACGGAAGGGGGCAGCGGCCCGGCCCGCGCTTTTCCCGCCCGGCCAGGCGGTCCAGACTGCCCCCGCATGCCGAAAACGGCAGCGAGGAGGAGACGAGGATGATCAGCAGGCGCGCCCTGGCGGGCGTATTCGGCGTTGGCTTCAGCGCGGCCGCGGCCGCCCAGCCGGCCGGCTTCCCGGACCGCCCGGTGCGGCTGGTGCTGCCCTATAGCCCCGGCGGATCGGTGGACCTGCTGGCGCGGGCCTTCGGGCAGCGCTTCACGCGGCACACCGGCCAGCCGACGGTGGTCGAGAACCGCCCCGGCGCTTCCGCCACGCTCGCCGCGCAATATGTCGCCCGCGCCGATCCCGACGGCTACACGCTGCTCTCGGGCGGCACCCAGCTGGCGCTGATGCGCTATCTCGGCACCCAGACCACCTATGACGCGGAGCGGGACCTGGCCCCGATCGCGATCCTGGCGCTGCTGCCCTATGTGCTCGTGGTGCGGGCGAGCCTGCCGGTGCACAGCGTGCGGGAGCTGATCGACTATGCGAAGGCGCATCCGGGCCAGCTCAGCTACGCCTCGACCGGCGTCGGCGGCACCGGGCACCTCGCCGCCGAGATGTTCAACACCCTGGCCGGGACCGAGACGCTGCACGTGCCCTATAGCGGCACCGCGCCAGGGCTGAACGACGTGATGGCCGGGCGCGTCGACATGAGCTTCTGCACCGTCCCGCCGGCGATCCCGGGCATCCAGGCCGGGCGGCTGCGCGCCATCGCGCTGACCGGCACGCAGACCATGCGGATCCTGCCCGGGCTGCCGACGGTCGCGATGGCCGGCATCGCGGATTACGACTGCATCAGCATGAACCTGCTGTTCGCGCCCTCCGCCACGCCCGCGGACCGCATGGCGCGGCTCAACGCCGCCGCCACCGCCGCGCTGCGCGACCAGGAATTCCGCGCGCTGCTGGAGGACCAGGGCTTCATCCCGGCCGAGCCGATGGACCTGACGCGCAGCAAAGCCAGCTTCGAGGCTTCGGTCGCGAAGATGGTCACCGTCATCGAACGGGCCCATATCCGCGCTTGATTCCGGGACGCGGCACGCGATCTCAGCCCGGAAGACGGAGAGCGGGATGAGCGGGACCGGGCAGCAGTATTGCACTTTCGACACCGCGCGCGGCGTCTGCGGCATCGCCTGGAACGCGGCCGGCATCATCAACTTCCGGCTGCCGGAGAAGACCGCGGCGGCCGCGGAGCGCACATTGCTGCGGCGCCTGCCGGGCGCGGCGCCCGGCGAGCCGGGACCGGAAGTGGCGGCGGCGATCGCGGCGGCGCAGGCCTATTTCGCCGGGGAGCAGGTCGATTTCACCCGCTTCACCCTGGACCTGCACGCACAGACCGCGTTCTTCCAGCGCGTCTATGGGGCGCTGCGCGAGGTCGGCTGGGGCCGTACCACCACCTATGGCGCGCTGGCCAAGGCGCTGGGCGAGGGGCCGGAAGCGGCCCGCGATGTCGGCCAGGCCATGGCGCAGAACCCGGTGCCGCTGATCATCCCCTGCCACCGGGTGCTGGCCGCCGGCGGCCGGCTCGGCGGCTTCTCCGCGCCGGGCGGCACGGAGACGAAGACGCACATGCTGGAACTGGAGGGCGTCGGCACCGCGCCGCCGCCCCCGGCGCAGCAGGGCTTCAGCTTCTGATCCGGGCGGCCCGGCGCGACCACCAGAACCCGCCGCCGGCAGCCCCGACGACGCCGAGCAGCGCGAGCAGGATCGGCCGGAGCAGGTCGCCGGAATCCGGCCCAGGCTCCGCCGGCGTCGCGCCGGCGGTGGCCGTCGCCACCCGCGGCATCACGGCGCCGCTCACCAGCAGCAGGCCGGCCGGTTCGGCGGCACGCGGCGGCGGTGCCGTCTCATCCGGGATCCGGGCCGGCTCGTCCGGCGCCGTCATCGACGCCAGCACGATCGGCGCCGCGAGCCGGGGCGGCACCTCGGCCAGGACCACCGGCGCCGGCGGCGCGTCCGGCATGGCGGTGATGGCGGCTTCCAGCATCGGGTCGGTCGCGGGTTCGGCCGCGGCCGGCGTCGCGGCGACGCGTTCGGCCGCCGCCACGCTGTCCCCGGCGCTGCCGGTTTCGCTGGCGCTCTCCCCGGTGCCGGCATCGGACAGCACCGGCGCCGCGGCCGCCACCTGGACCGGATGCGCGACCCGCCGTGGCCGCCGATGCGCCGTCTGCGGCGCCGGCGCGCCGACCGCCGGACCGGCCGCCATGCCGCGCGGCGGTTCGGACACGCAGGCCCCGAGCGCGAGACCCAGCGGCAACAGGGCATGGATGAGCGGGCGCATCCGGCACCTCCGGTGATCTGCCGGAATGCTGACGAGACGGAGAGCCTGCGGATAGCCGCGCAACGATCCAAAATTGTCGTGGCCGGCCGGGGAACCCGGCCGATACCAGGTTCGTATTTGTCCGGGCGTTGCCTTATCGCGGCGTGCCCGGCGTCGGCTGGCCGGGCAATGACGGCGGCACCAGCGGGGTCGGGGATGGCGCCGGTGCCGGGGTGGGTGCCACGATGCCGGGATCGGCGGCGGGCGCCGGCACGCCGCGCGGCGCGGGCCCGGCTTCGCCTGGCCGCGGCTCGGCCGGGTGGGCCGGCGCGATCCGCTCCGGCACCAGGGCGCCGGGCGGCGGCGGGGCCGGGATGGTCTGCGCCGCGGCGCCGGCCGCGGCGGCCAGCACCGCCAAACTCACGAGCAAGCCCAAATGCCTGTCCATGCGGCTGCCTCCAGGTGGCTCCCTACAGCAGCGCATGACAGGGCTTTTGGTTGCCGCCGCCCTGCCCCCGGTGCATCACGCCGGCACCGGCACGACGACGGACAAGGGGCATTCCGGCATGCGATTCTTCCTCCACTGCGCGGCGCTGCTGCTGATCGGGCTGCAGGCGGCCTCGGCGCAGCCGGTCGTGATCCCGGATGTCGTCTACCCGCGCCTGCCGGCCCAGGCGGCCTCCGCCGCCGGCTTCGCCCCGGCCGGCTGGCGCGTGGAAGCGGAGGTGCAGGGCGACCTGAACGCCGATGGCATTCCCGACATCGCCTTCACGCTGCGCGCCCAGGATCGCGCCAATGTGCTGGACCATCGCGGGCTCGGCGAAAATCCGTTCGACAGCAACCCGCGCATCCTGGCCGCCGCCTTCGGCCGGCCCGGCGGCGGCTATGCCCTGGCGCTTGCTGATCACGGCCTGATCCCGCGCCGCACCGACCCGGTGCTGACCGATGCCTTCGATGCGGAGGCGCAGTCCCTGGCCATCCAGCGCGGCACGCTGCGCCTGCGGCTGGAGCAGTTCTCCAGCGCCGGGTCCTGGGATGCCGGCAACCGCACCTTCACCTTCCGCTGGCAGGAAGGCCGCTTCGCGCTGATCGGCTTCGACCGCATGGGGGTGCAGCGCAACAGCGGCCAGACCACCCGGATCAGCGTCAACTACCTGACCCGGCGCATGCAGACCGCGACCGGCAACATCGAGACCAATGCCGAGCGCAGCCGCTGGACCACCCTGCCCCCGGGCGCGCCGCTCAGCATCGGGGAGATCGGCGACGGCATGGATTTCGACCCGGCCGCCGCGCCGGCGCCCTCGCCCGCGCCCGCGCCGGCGGACCAGCTCGGCAACGCGCCCGCCAGCCCGGCGAAATAGGGTCGGCGGCGGCGCGCTTTCACTTCGCCCCGCTTCGTTACACCGCGCCGCGACGGGCTCTGACAGCCTGTCCCGGACCGGGCGGCAGCCCGCCCGGCGATGACGGAGAGCGCGATGACAGACGGCACCAGCCTGCGGCCCTTCGCCTTCGTGCTCGCGGTCAGGGACCTGGCCGCGACCGCGACCTATTTCCAGGCGGCGCTGGGCTTCGACCTGACCTGGGCGGAAGCCGATGAGTGGCGCCTGCTGACGCGCGGCCAGGTCCGGGTGATGATCGGCCGCTGCCCGGAGGTGACGCCGGCCGCCGCGATCGGCGACCACAGCTATTTCGGCTATCTTGAAGTCGACGACGTCGATGCGCTGCATGCGGAGCTGGTCCGGCGCGGCGCGATCATCCGCCACCCGCCGACGGACCAGGTCTGGGGCATGCGGGAAATGGCGATCGCGACGCCCGATGGCCATCGGATGATGATCGCGCAGCCGCTGCGGACGCCCGACCTCAGCTGAGCGCGCCATCGGACACGGGCGCGCGCTTGCTCCCCCGCCGGCGGCGCGGGAGTATCGCCCGGCACGGCGGCACATGAAGGCTTGGATCGACGCATGACGGATGCACTCACCATCACCCCGCCGGGGCGCCCGCTGCGCGGCCGGGTGGCGCCGCCAGGGTCGAAATCCATCACCAACCGGGCGCTGCTGCTGGCCGCCCTCGCCCGCGGCACCAGCCGCCTGACCGGGGCGCTGAAATCCGACGACACCCGGCACATGGCCAATGCGCTGCGCGCCATGGGCGTCACCATCGAGGAACCGGACGCGACCGGCTTCGTCGTCACCGGCAGCGGCCGGCTGCGGGCGCCGGCGGCCCCCCTGTTCCTCGGCAATGCCGGCACCGCGACCCGCTTCCTGACCGCGGCGGCGGCGCTGGCCGATGGGCCGGTGGTGCTGACCGGCGACGCGCATATGCAGAAGCGCCCGATCGCGCCGCTGGTGGCCGCGCTGCGAAGCCTCGGCGTCACCGCCGAAGCACCGAGCGGCTGCCCGCCGGTCACCGTGCAGGGCCGTGGCGGCTTCGACGGCGATGCGGTGACGGTCGATGCCGGGCTGTCCAGCCAATATGTCTCCGCCCTGCTGATGCTGGCGGCCGGCGGCACGCGGCCGGTGCGCGTGGCGCTGGCCGGCGATGCGATCGGCGCGCGCGGCTATATCGACCTGACCGTGGCCGCCATGCGCCGCTTCGGCGCCACGGTCGAGCAGCAGGGCAATGCCGCCTGGGTGGTGCAGCCCGGCGGCTACCGCGCCGCCGACCTGCATGTGGAACCCGATGCCTCGGCCGCCACCTATCTCTGGGCGGCGGAGGTGCTGACCGGCGGCGCCATCGATATCGGCACCGCGCCGGAGGCCTTCACCCAGCCCGATGCCCGCGCGCATGCGCTGATCCGCGGCTTCCCGCATCTGCCGGCCGAGATCGACGGGTCGCAGATGCAGGATGCGGTGCCGACCCTGGCCGCGCTCGCCCCCTTCAACGCGACGCCGGTGCGCTTCACCGGCATCGCCAATCTCCGGGTCAAGGAATGCGACCGCGTGGCGGCGATGGCGACCGAGCTGTCCCGCCTGGCGCCCGGCCTCGCGGTGGAGGATGGCGACGACCTGGTGGTGACGCCGGTGCCGCCGGCGCAGTTCCGCCCGGCCCGGATCGAGACCTATGCCGACCACCGCATCGCGATGAGCATGGCGCTGGTCGGGCTGCGCGTGCCGGGCGTGACCATCCTGGACCCCGGCTGCGTCGCCAAGACCTATCCGGATTACTGGCGCGACCTGGCGGCGCTGGGCGTCACGCTCGGCGACGCCGCCGGAGCATGACCATGGCCGGCGTGGAGAAATGGCACCCGGTGTTCGGTACCCTCACCCGCGACCAGTCCGAGGACGAGGTCTGGTGGGATGGGCATGTGGCGCTGCCGGGCCTGGCCCGGCGCTGCGCCGTCATGGTCATGGATGCCGGCACCGAAGGCCCGACCGCGGCGCAGGCGGCGGCGATGCGGCGCATCCTGGACAGCGCGGCGGAGATCCGGCGCCTGGCCACCGCGCCGCTGATCGCCAGCCACCAGGCGATCGGCCTGCTGCCGCTGGCGGCGGCGGCGGATCCCGACCGGATCTGGGACGTGCTCGACCCTGAATGGATCGAGGTGGCGGATCCGCGCCAGGGCAACGATGGCCGCATCGCGGTGGCGCTGATGTTCGGCTCCACCCAGCACGCCATCTTCGCCTGGGCGATCGAGACCCTGGACGGCGTCTTCGACCGGGTGGAGCTCTACGACGCCCCGGACGAGCCCGAGGACGCCCTGTAGGTCAGTTGCGCAGGCCGGGCGCTTCCTGGCCGGTGCGGGCCACGTATTCGGTATAGCCGCCGCCATAGGTGTGGATGCCGTCCGGCGTCAGTTCCAGCACGCGGTTGGACAGCGCCGCCAGGAAGTGGCGGTCATGCGAGACGAACAGCATGGTGCCCTCATACTGCGCCAGCGCCGCGATCAGCATTTCCTTGGTCGCCATGTCGAGGTGGTTGGTCGGCTCGTCCAGCACCAGGAAATTGGGCGGGTCGTAGAGCATCTTGGCCATGACCAGCCGCGCCTTCTCCCCGCCCGACAGCACCCGGCAGCGCTTTTCCACATCGTCGCCGGAAAAGCCGAAGCAGCCGGCGAGTGCGCGGAGCGAGCCTTGCGCCGCCAGCGGGAAGGCGTCTTCCAGGGCTTCGAAGACGGTGCGGTCGCCATCCAGCAGATCCATGGCGTGCTGGGCGAAATAGCCGAGCTTCACGCTGCCGCCGAGCGCCACGGTGCCGGCATCGGGTTCGGTCGCCCCGGTCACCAGCTTCAGCAGGGTCGACTTGCCGGCGCCGTTGACGCCCATGACGCACCAGCGTTCGCGCCGGCGCACCTGGAAATCCAGCCCGTCATAGATGGTGCGGCTGCCATAGCGCTTGTGCACCTGCTTCAGCAGCGCGACGTCGTCGCCGGACCGCGGCGCCGGCGCGAAATCGAAGCTGACGGTCTGGCGCCGCCGCGGCGGTTCCACCCGTTCGATCTTGTCGAGCTTCTTCACCCGGCTCTGCACCTGGGCCGCGTGGGAGGCGCGGGCCTTGAAGCGCTCGATGAAGTTGATTTCCTTGGCCAGCATCGCCTGCTGGCGTTCGAACTGGGCCTGCTGCTGCTTTTCGTTCAGCGCGCGCTGCTGTTCGTAGAATTCATAGTCGCCGGAATAGGTGGTGAGCGCGCCGCCGTCGATTTCCACCACCTTGGCGACGATGCGGTTCATGAAGGCGCGATCATGCGAGGTCATCAGCAGCGCGCCGTCGTAGTTCTTCAGGAAGGCTTCCAGCCAGATGAGGCTTTCGAGGTCGAGGTGGTTGCTCGGCTCGTCCAGCAGCATGGCGTCGGGCCGCATCAGCAGGATGCGGGCGAGTGCGACGCGCATCTTCCAGCCGCCGGACAGCGCGCCGACATCGCCATCCATCATCTCCTCGCTGAAGCCGAGGCCGGCCAGCACTTCGCGGGCGCGGCTGTCGAGCGCGTAGCCGTCCATTTCCTCGAACCGGCCCAATACTTCGCCGTAGCGGGCGACGATGCTGTCCATGGCGTCCGCCTGGTCGGGGTCGGCCATGGCGGCTTCCAGGGTCTTCAACTCACCCGCCACGGCGCTGACCGGGCCGGCGCCGTCCATCACCTCGACCACCGCGCTGCGGCCGGCCATGTCGCCGACATCCTGGCTGAAATAGCCGATGGTGACGCCGCGATCGATCGCGACCTGGCCCTCATCCGGCGGTTCCTGGCCGGTGATCATCCGGAACAGCGTGGTCTTGCCGGCACCATTGGGCCCGACCAGCCCGACCTTCTCCCCCCGCTGGAGCGCCGCCGAGGCCTCGATGAACACGATCTGCTTGCCATTCTGCTTGCCGATATTATCGAGACGGATCATGCGCGCCGGGGACCTCAGGATGTGGCGCGCCCTTACGCCATGCGCGGCGGCGGGGCTACCCCGTTCCGGGTGATGGCAGGGCGGCCCTCGCCGGCACGGCTCAGGATCGCTGCCGCCTGCCGCGATGCACCGCTTCGGACGGCGCGAAGGCGGCAGCGGGGCGGACCACGACCTCCGGCTGCCGGAAGCCTTCAGGGCACGAGGATGGGGTTCGGTCCGATCCGGCGGGCCAGGATGTCGGCATGTGCATGCGCGGCATCGGCAAGCCGGTAGCGCTGAACCTCGATCTCGCCGAAGATGCCTACCCGCCATTGATCGAAGACTTCGCTGGCGGCCTGCTGGAGAAGCGCTCCCTTCACCGCCGCCGCGGCGCTGGCATGGCCCACGGTGACGCCGCGTGCGGCCAGTGCATCCTGGTCGATATCGGGGGGACCCGAAGCGGCCCCGATCGTGAAGATCGCGCCGCCGTCCCTGACGGACCGGACCGAGGCCGGAAACGTCGCCTGGCCGACGAACTCATAGACGACATCGACGCCATCCGGGACGACGGCCCGGATCCGGCCCGCGAGATCGGGCTGGTCGGAAGCCAGGACATGGTCGGCATCGGCCGCGATGCGCGCGATCTTGGCGCCGGACCCGACCGCGATCACCGTCGCGCCCAGTGACTTCGCCCAGCGCACGACCAGGGAGCCGACGCCGCCCGTGGCGCCCTGCACGAGCACGACGTCACCGGCCTTCACCTTGTGCAACTGCCTGACGGCAAGCCAGGTCGTCACACCCTTCGTGAGCAGGCCGGCGGCCATGTCGGACGGCACGTCGTCCGGCAGGTGGACCAGCGGCGCGGTATCGACGAGACGCTCCTCGGCATAGGCGCCGGGCGCGAAGAAATAGGCGACGCGATCACCGATGGCAAAGCCCCCGGCATTGTCGCCGACTTCCGTGACCACGCCCGCGGCCTCGACCCCGGTCACGAACGGGAGTGGCGCGCCGAAGGCGCCTGACCGGAACATCGTATCGATGAAGTTGATCCCGATCGCCTCCTGGCGAAGCCTGACCTGGCCTGGGCCGGGTGCCCCGACGGTCTCATCCTCGGGGACCAGGACCGACGGGTCGCCGGTGCGGTGCATGCGAACGACTGTGGACACGATATGCCTCCTGGCGGTCCGTCGAGATGCTCGATAGCGGCCTCAGGCCCGCGGCAGCGGCGCGATCACGCCCAGCTGCTGCATGACCGAGTAGAGATTGGCGACGCCCCAATGCTCGGTGATCCGGCCGTCGACGACACGCATGGCATCCACCGTCTCGAAGCTGACCCGGATGCCGGTGCCGGCGACGCCGAGGAAGTCTCCGCGATGCGTGCCGTGATAGGTCTTGTAGGTGATCGCGACGTCGCCATCGGCGCGTTGCCAATGAATCTCCGGCGTGAAGTCCGGAAACGCCTCGCGCAGGCGCTTGTAGAGGACGAGCACGCCGGCCTTGTCGCGGGTGCCGCCCGGCTGGGGCGTGTGGTCGAAGAAATCATCGGCGAAGAGCTGGTCGAACAAGTCCCAGTCGCCGCCGCCCTGCACCTCCTCGGTGTTGCGGCGGATGATGGCCTTGGCGGTCTCGCTGACGTCGTCGGTCATGGGAGTCTCCTGCGGACAAGGTGGCCGGCGGATGCCGGCCGCCCGGCGGTTCAGCCGAAGAGCTTCGCGGCGGTTCTCGCCACCAGTTCGCCCTGATGGCGGGCGCCATCGAGTTCGATCGCGGAGGGCTGGCGCGAACCGTCGCCGCCGGCCACGGTGGTGGCGCCATAGGGCGCGCCGCCCACGATCTCCTCGAGCGTCATCTGGCCGGCATGGCTGTAAGGCAGACCGACGATGGTCATGCCGAAGTGCAGCAGATTGGTGATGATCGAGAACAGCGTGGTTTCGTTGCCGCCATGCTGGGTCGCGGACGCGGTGAAAGCGGCACCGACCTTGCCGTTCAGCGCGCCGCGCGCCCAAAGGCCCCCGGCCTGGTCGAGGAACGCCGCGAGCTGGCTCGACATGCGGCCAAAGCGCGTGCCGGTGCCCACGATGATCGCGTCGTACTGCGCGAGGTCCGCGATCGCCGCGACGGGTGCCGCCTGGTCGAGCTTGAAATGGGCGTTCTTCGCGATCTCCTCGGGAACCGTCTCGGGGACGCGCTTAACGTCGACGGTCGCGCCGGCGGCGCGGGCACCCTCGGCGATCGCGTTCGCCATGGTCTCGATATGACCGTAGGACGAGTAATAGAGGACCAGAACCTTCGCCATGAGATGTTTCCTTTCCGGGGTCGCCACGGCGCGATGCGCGTCGCCTGCGCCGAGGTTCTGCCGGCCCGGCGGCGTTTCGAAAATCCGAATAGGATCGACAGATATGTTCGATGAAATCGATAAGATCGATCGGATGATGGCGGGCGGTCCGCCATCCGCCTGAATCGGCACAGGATCAGGCCGCCGCGTTCGAGGACATCGCTATGGCATCCGAGCCGGGCACGCCCACGCTGGACCAGTTGAAGGTACTCCTGACCGTCGTGGACGCCGGCAGCTTCGCGGGCGCTGCCCGCAGGCTCAATCGCGCGACATCGGTCATCAGCTATTCCATCGCGAACCTCGAGGCACAGCTGGGCCTGACGCTGTTCGACCGGGAGACCACGCGCAAGCCGCAGCTGACCGAAGCGGGCCGCATGGTGCTTGCCGAGGCGAGAGCCATCACCGGCGGCATCGACACCCTGCGCGCGAAGTCGCAGGGCATGCAGCAGGGGCTCGAGTCGGAACTGCATATCGTGCTCGACACGCTGCTGCCCGAGCACCGGGTCGTGGATGCCCTCACCAGCTTCCGCGCGCGATTCCCGACCGTGACGCTGCGCCTTTATGTCGAATCCCTGGGCGCGGTGACCAGGCTGGTCATGGATCGCGTGGCGACGATCGGTGTCGCCGGCCCGCTGGTGACCGCCGATGGCATCGAGAAGATCGGCATCGGCAGCGTCCGCATGGTGGCCGTCGCCGCCCCCGGCCATCCCCTGGCCACGGCGGGGCGCAATGCGCCGGGCGCCGGGCGCGGCCATATCCAGCTGGTCCTCACCGACCGTTCGCCGTTGACGCGGGGCCGGGACATCGCGGTGGTGGGCACCAGCACCTGGCGGCTGGCCGACCTCAGTTCCAAGCACATGCTGCTCAAGGCCGGCATCGGCTGGGGCAATATGCCGCTCCCCATGATCGAGGAGGATCTGGCGACCGGCAAATTGGTGATGCTCGACATGCCGGACGACATCAGCGGCGACTATGTGATGGACGCGATCTACCGGACGGACACGCCGCCCGGGCCGGCGGGCGCATGGCTGATCGCGCATCTCCGCCAGCAGGCCGGCCGCGAGCCGGCGGCAGCCGCCTCGCAGCCGATCCGTACGCCGTCGGGGCGTCCCGGATCAGGGTGACGCCGACCGACGCCCGGCAGGCATCACGCCATCAGCTGCTCGAGCTTCAGCGGCAAGTCGCGGATCCGGATGCCGGTCGCGTGATGGACGGCGCTGGTGATGGCCGCGGCGGTGCCGGCCAGGCCGATTTCACCGACGCCACGGGCGCCGAGCGCGTTGAGATGGGTGTCCGGATAGTCCAGGAAATGCACATCCATGGCCGGCGCATCGGCATGGGTGGCGACGACATAATCGGCCAGGCTGGCATTCACCGGCGCGCCGTTGCGCGGGTCGTAATGGGTCTCCTCGAACAGCGCCATGCCGATGCCCATGACGACCGAACCCTCGATCTGGTTGCGGGCGGCGAGCGGGTTGAGGATGCGCCCGGCATCGATGACCGAGACCGTCCGGGAGACCCGCAGCCGCGCGATCTCCGGCTGCCAGGTGACCTCGACGAAATGTGCCCCGAAGGAGTGCCTGGACACCGCCGGCTTGCCGGGGGCCATGAAGGTGCCGGTCCCCGACCCGAAGCCGGAGGCCGCGGGCAGCCCGAGCGCCCGCAGCACCGCGTCGAAGCGCATCGCCTGGCGGTTGCCGGCCTTGGCGACGACCTGCCCTTCGACGAAGTCCAGCTCCTCCGGCCGGCTACCGCTGAACGGCCCGCCCGGCGCGGCACAGGCCGCGGCGATCAGCGCCGCCCCGGCCTTGGCCACGGCCATGTCGATCGGCGCCACCAGGGATGCCGTCGCCATGGAGCCGCCGGACACCGGGCCGGCCGGCAGCCGGGTATCGCCCAGTTCCACCTCGACCCGCGCGATCGGCAGCCCCAGGCGCTCCGCCGCCATCTGCGCCATCACCGTATAGGTGCCGGTACCAATATCCTGGACGGCGCAGGCGACCCGCGCCGTCCCATCGGCGCGCAGGTCGATCGCGGCGTTGGACGCGAAGCGCTCGGCGATCCAGGAACAGGCGGCGACGCCCCAGCCGAGCGTCAGCCCGTCGCGCGTCATGGCGCCGACCCGCGAATCGCGCCCGGCCCAGCCGAAGCGCGCGGCGCCGAGCGTCAGGCATTCCTGGAAATGCCGTGAGGAGAAGGGCACGCCCAGCCCTTCATCGATCGCCGGCTCATTGCGGAGGCGCAGTTCGACCGGATCCATGCCGAGCGCCTCGGCCAATTCGTTCATGCCGGATTCCAGCGCGTAGAGGCCGGGCACCGCGCCCGGGCCGCGCATGGAGGTGGGCGTGCCGATATTGCGCCGCGCGATCCCGGCGGTGACGCGGAGATTGGGCGTGCTGTACATGTGCGGCGTCGCCTCCCCGCAATTCTCCTCGTAGCTGTCGAGGATGGAGGTGGCGTTCACATAGTCATGCCGCACCGAGGTCAGCTTGCCGTCGGCGGTGGCGGCGAGGCGGATGCGCTGTTCGATGCGTGGCCGGTGCCCGACGCTCTGGAAGGTCATCGCCCGGCTCAGCACCAGCTTCACCGGGCGCCCCAATGTCCTGGCCGCCGCGGCGGCGAGCGGCGAATGCGTCCAGGGCCAGAGCTTGTTGCCGAAGCCCGACCCCAGGAAGCGGCTGATCACGCGCACCTTGTCGGCGGGCATGCCGAGCATCTGGGCCAGCACGTTGCGGTGGTTGATCACGCCCTGCGTCGTCTCGTGCAGGGTCAGCGCGTCCCCCTCCCAGACCGCGACGGTGGCGTGGGTCTCGATCGGGTTGTGCGTCTCCGGCGCCATGGCGTAGCGCTGGTCGATGGTGACGGCGGCACCGGCGAAGCCGGCCTCGGCATCGCCGCGCTCGCTCTTCACCGCCATCGCCTCGGCGACCAGGTGCGGGTCGACGTCGGGGATCTCGGTCGCATAGGCCACGCGGACGGCATCCGCCGCCGCCTTCGCCTGTTCGAAGCTGTCGGCCACGGCCAGCGCCACGTACTGCCCGTAGTAGCGCACCACATCATCGTCGAAGGGCGGGCGGAACTCGTCCAGGATGGACGTGGTGTCGGCCGAGGCCATGTCCAGCGTGGCGCGGCCGAGCGGCGGGAAACTGCCGCGCCGGAGGATGGCGCGAACGCCGGGCATCTGCTCCGCCACGCCCGCATCGATGGCGGTGATGCTGCCCTTGGCGATGGTGGCGCCCACCGGCACCGCGTAGAGCATGCCCGGCAGATAATGGTCGCCGGCGTAGCGCGCCGTGCCGGTGACCTTCAGCGCGCCATCCACGCGGGGATGCGGCCGGCCGATGACGGTCATGGGGCCGGGCCGGGTCATGGCGCCGGCTCCCGCGTGACCTGGGTCAGCGCGTGCACCAGGCAGCGCCGGGCGAGTTCGACCTTGAAGCCGTTCTCGCTTCGCGGCCGCGCGCCGGCGAGCGCCAGGTCGGCCGCCCGGCGGAACGCCGCTTCGGCCGGCGCCTGCCCGATGAGCGCGGCCTCGGCGGCCGGCACGCGCCAGGGCCGCGTGCCGACGCCGCCAAGGGCGAAGCGCGCGGATGCCACCTTGCCCGCCGCCAGGGTCACCGAGACCGCCGCCGAGACCAGGGCGAATTCGTAGGAGGCCCGGTCCCGGAGCTTGAGATAGGCCGCGCGCGCGCCCTCCTCCGGCGGCGGCAGCGTCACATGCGTCACCAGTTCGCCGGGCCGCAGGACATTCTCGCGATCCGGCGTATCGCCCGGCAGCAGGAAGAAATCCGCGATCGCGACCTGCCGCGCGCCCCGCGGCCCTTGGCAATGCACCACCGCGTCATAGGCCAGCATGGCCACCGCCATGTCCGACGGGTTGCTGGCGATGCAGTGGTCGCTGGTGCCGAGGATCGCGAGCATGCGGTGGGCGCCGCCGATCGCCGGGCAGCCGGAACCGGGCTGCCGCTTGTTGCAGGGCGTCGCGGTGTCGCGGAAATAGAGGCAGCGGGTGCGCTGCAGCAGGTTGCCCGCGGTGGTCGCGGCGTTGCGCAGCTGGGTCGAGGCGCCGGAGAGGATGGCCTGGGACAGGGCGGCGTAGTCGGCCTGCACGATCGGGTGGTGGGCCAGGTCGCTGTTGCGCGCCGTCGCGCCGATGCGCAGCCCGCCATCGGCCTCGCGCCCGATGCCGTCGAGCCCGAGGCGATTGATGTCGACGACCAGCTGCGGCGTTTCCACGCCGAGCTTCATCAGGTCGACCAGCGTGGTGCCCCCGGCCAGGAAGCGGATCTCCGCCCCCTGCTGCGCGGTGGCGGCGCGGGATGCGGCGGCGATCGCGGCGGCGGGGTCGGCGGGGCGGAGGAATTCGAAGCTCTGCATGGCCCGCCCGCCTCAGCTTTCGCCGCGAAGGTGCTGGATGGCGGCGACGATGTTGGCATAGGCGCCGCAGCGGCAGAGATTGCCGCTCATGTATTCGCGCACATCGTCATCCGTCGGGCCGCAGGGTTCCCGCAGCAGGGCCAGCGCCGACATGATCTGGCCGGAGGTACAGTAGCCGCATTGATAGGCGTCCTTTGCGATGAAGGCCGCCTGCAAGGGGTGCAGGCGTTCGGGCGTGCCGACCCCTTCGATGGTCAGGATGGCGTCGCCTTCGTGCGCCGCGGCCAAGGCGAGGCAGGCGTTCCGCCGCTGGCCGTTGATATGCACGGTGCAGGCGCCGCATTGCCCGTGGTCGCAGCCCTTCTTGGTCCCGGTGAGCTGCAGCACGTCGCGCAGGCAGTCCAGGAGGGTGGTGCGCGGGTCGATCCGGAGCGGATGGGTCGCGCCGTTGACGGTGAGGACCACGGCCAGCCGGCCGCTGTCCTGCCTGGCATCCGATAGGGGATTCGATGCAGGATCGCTCATGAAGTGCTGCCTCCAGTCCAGCTGGTTGCACGCCCGTCCCGGGACCCTACCGAAGCCGGTCCGGATTTTGCAGCTTTTCGTTCGCCGGGACGCCGGAGGACGGATCGCGGCCCGTCCAACCCGGCGGCATGGGTGCCGTGCAGCAAGCGGTTGGCGATACGGCTTGCCCGGCGGCTTCGCTTCGGTAGAAGCCGGCCATGGACAACAGCATGGCAACCAAACCCTACAGCAAGCTGAAGGGCGACCCCTACCGCGCCTATGAGGCGCTGCCGGCCGAGGTGCGCCGTGCCTTGCAGGAAGCCCTGGTGGACTGGTGCCCGCTGCGTGCCCGCGACTGGCATCTGCACCTGCTGCGCCAGCGGGGCTTGCGGCCGGCCGAGGTGACGTCCTTCCTGGTCCAGACCATTCGCGGGCAGGATCACGCCGAAGTCGCCGCCTTCGCGAAGGCATGGCCGAACGGCCCGCAGGCCTACCCGCATGTCGCGGCCGGCGCGACGCTGCAGCGTTATACCGGGACCGAGGGCATCCCCGTGGCCGAGCCCGTCCGCATCGCCCCGGCGCCGAAGCGCGCCAAGCCGCCGCCGAAGCGAGCCAAGGCGCCCGCGAAGCGGAAAGCCGGCCGGCGCTGACGCTCAGGCACTGGCCGCGTAGCGCAGGAACTCGGCGGACAGCCTCCCCGACTGGTTCACCAGCGCCCGCGTATAGGGAAGGCGCGCCGCTTCGTAGCGCTTGAGCAGCGCGGGCAGCGGCTCCGCGTCGTCCCGCCGCGACAGCATGTCCGCCAGCAGCGCGGCATCCTCCACCCCGGTCGCGTAGCCGCTGCCGGTCATCGGCGACAGCACATGCGCGGCATCGCCGATGATCGCCAGCGGTCCCAGGGCCAGCCGATCCGGCCGGTATTCGGCGATCGGCGCGCCGCGCATCGCCTCCGGCGCCCGGACGCCGAAGCCGACCGCTTCCGCCCAGGTCTCCGGCCAGAGAAGCGGCACGAGGTCCGCGAGTTCGTCCCGGATCTCCGGGCCGATGGCTGAGGCCGCGAGCGTGCCGATGACGTGCCCGTCTTCGGTCAGGCAGCCGGTCCGGCGCAGCAGGTCGTCCCGCCGCGCGTCGAACCAGGCGAAGGTCACCTGGCGCCGGCCTGGCTCGAGCGAGCCGTCGCGGCCGGGCAGCACCGCGGCAACCAGGCGATAGCCCTTCTCGTACTCGATCCAGAGCCCGCCATTGGCGGGCCAGGGCACCGGCCTGGACAGCGCGCTTTCCTCGATCAGGCCGCGCCACACAATGTAGCCGGCATAGGGCGCGAAGGGCCGTTCGGGCGCGATCGCCCGGCGGATGGTGCTGTGATAGCCATCGGCGCCGATCACGGCATCGGCGACCGCGGTGGTGCCATCCGCGAAGGTCAGGATCGCCTTGTCGTCCTGCGTGCTGACGGCGGCGACGGTCCGGTCTTCCTGCAGGGTGACGCCGGGCGCTTCCCCGGCGCGGTCGCGCAGCCAGCGATAGAGCGCCGGCCAGCTGGTCAGGTGGCGGTCGCGATAGGCGTGCACGACGGGCAGCTTCGGATCGCGGCGCGGATCGCATCCCGTCGCCGCCGCGATCGCGGCCAGGCTCACGCTCAGATTATCGCCGCCATGCGCCTTGCGGACGGTGCGTTCGATGACGCGCACGGGCACGCCCCGCGCCGCGCAGGCCAGGGCGAAGGTTAGCCCGGCCAGGGAGCCGCCCACGACGATGATATCCGGGTGTGACGAAGCCATGGGTGTCTCTTCGAATGCGGGTTTCGGCGTGCCTATCGGCGCGTCGGCCCGGGGCGCGCCCCAGGCCGGCGCGATCAGATCGCGCAGCCCCCGGCCCGCGGGGCGCCGTGCCAGGATGCCGGCGGGGCGGCGCGCCGGCGGGCGATCAGGATGGCCAGCGGCAGGGCCAGGATGGCGAAGCCGATCGGCGCCAGGCCAATGGCGCCGATGCCATGGCCATCGATGACCCAGCCGCCGCCCAGCGCGCCGAGGGCGATGCCGAGATTGGCGGCGGAGATGTTCAGCGTCATCGCGAAGGACGCGGCGTCCCGCCCCGCCAGCGTGACGCGCACCTGGCCCAGGGTCACCGATGCGGTGTGGCCGATGCTCCAGATCGCCAGCGGCAGCGCGGCCAGCAGGGCGGAGCCGCCCGCGATGGCGGCCAGGTTGACCGCGCCGACCAGGATCAGGATCGCGACCAGGCTGGCGCGCAGCGGCCCCTGATCCGCGACCCGCCCGGCGATGCCGTTGCCGGCGAGGCCCGCGGCGCCGAACAGGAACAGCGCCAGCGCCACGCCCGCGGCCGGCAGGCCGAGCGCCTGTTCGACCCAGGCGCCGAGATAGGTATAGGCAGCGAACATCGCGGCGAAGAGCGCGACCGACAGGCCGAGATGGGCCAGGAAGACCGGGCGCCGCAGCAGCCGGAGCTGCCCGGCGAAGCTGGCCGCCTGGCCGCCGGGCATGGCGGGAAAGCGCCAGGCGACCAGCGCCGCCATGGGCAGCGACGCGATGGCGAGTGCCAGGAAGGGCAGCCGCCAATTGCCGCCCTGGGCCAGCGCCACGCCGGCCGGCAGCGCCAGCAGCACGCCGAGCACGAAGCCGATATTGGCCCGCGCCAGCCCCCTGCCCTGTTCGGAGGGCGGCGCCAGCCGGGTGACCACGGCAGCCCCGACGCTGACGAAGCCCGGCAGCGCCGCGCCCTGGATCACCCGGGCGAGCAGCATCAGGTGGAAGTCCTGCGCGACGGCGACCACCGCATTGGTGGCCGCGTAGAGCAGCAGGGTCGCCACCAGGATCAGGCGCGGCGAAAGCCGGCTGGCGAGCAGGGTGACGAAAGGCCCGGCGACCGCCGCCGAGAAGGCGAACCAGCCGGTCAGCGCGCCGGCCTGGGCCAGCGGGATGCGCAGATCCTGCGCCACCAGCGGCAGCAGCCCGACGACGATGAATTCCGCCGCGACGACGATCGTGACCGTCGGCGCGAGCAGCATCATCGCTTGGTTCAGTGCCTGGCCAGCACGGTCGCCGGCGGCGGTCATGCGTTGGCCCCGCCATCGACGGTGAAGCCGGTGCCGTTCACCGAACGCGCTTCGTCGCTGGCGAGGAAGGCGTAGAGCGCGGCCACATCCTCCGGCCGGCCATATTCCTTGATCGCCATGCGCTGCCGCTGGGCTTCCGCATGCGGGCCATCGGCCGGGTTCATGTCGGTATTGGTGGAGCCGGGATGCACCAGGTTGGCGGTGATGCCGCGCGGGCCGAGGTCGCGCGCGATACCCTTGGTCCAGGCGATCAGCGCCGCCTTGCTGGCGGAATAGAGCGCCATGCCGGCGCCGGGCACGCGATCGGCGAGGTTGCTGCCGGTGGTGATGATGCGCCCGCCCTGCCCCATGTGGCGGAGCGCCGCCTGGGTGGCGAGGATCGCCGCGCGGACGTTCACCGAGAGCGTCGCATCGATATCCTCGAGCGTCACATCCTCGACCGAGCCGTAGCGGATGATGCCGGCATTGTTGACGAGAATGTCGAGCCCGCCGAGCCCGGCCGCCGCCTCATCGACCGCGCGCCGGATCGACGCCGGATCCGCCGCATCCATCTGGACCGCCACGGCGCGGCCGCCGGCCGCTTCGATCGCCTGGGCGATGGCCTCGGCGGCCGCGGCCGACCGCTCATACCCGATCGCGACCGCAGCGCCATCGGCGGCGAAGCGCCGAGCGATGGCGGCGCCGATGCCACGGCTGGCACCGGTGATGAAAGCGCGTTTGCCTTGAAGGGATGACATGGAGGGGTCCTCGATTTCTGTATCGATCGCTTCATAAAGATGCAAGGCACGGCCTTAGTCAAGGAAAATCTATATCGATCAACACAGAAAGCTAGCGAGATGGTGGCGGGCTGTAGTCGCCTTTAGGTGTTCGACAGAGGCAATCGCTTGTTCACGCATGGAGTTTGCGAAGATGCCGATGGCTGATCGCGCTGCCTGCCTGCGCATCGGCGCGCCGAGCCGCCAGGTACGGCCTTCGGATCGAGTGGCGCGGGTTCGCGGCACGCTCGCGCTTCACGTCGCCGCCCGCGCGCTCGCGCGGCTACTCGCCCACCCGACAAGCCAAGCAACAGAGCATGTCCATCCAGCCGCGCGACGGCGCCGACTGACGACGCTGAAAGAGGCTGCTCGAGCTGCGCTTCAAGTATGGTTCGCTGACGATGACGCCCAGGCGGGTAAGGTTGTCGATTTTGGTCTTGGCGCAGACTGATCTTGCTCGAAAAAATGGCCAGCCACCTTCAAACCTCTATCAAGAGCGCTCAAGGGAAAAATTTGCAGAGTCTGAGGGTATTTCGGCTTGCTTCCGCAACCCATCTCCTTACGAATCAAGGATGAACGACTGGCATCGCTTGGATCGAAATCTGCCAATATGAATTCTCACAGCGCCGACGCCTCCGCCCTGGGATTTCTCTATCAGGCCCAATATGCCCTCCTGAGGCTTTGGAACGAGTCCAGCTACGAGGCGGTCATCTACCTCGAGACGCTTGACGACGTCGTTCTGCAGGTTAACGGCCAAACGATCCTTGAGCAGCTCAAGCATTCGCTTTCAGCGAAGCCGGACGCGATCACCGTGGCAAGCGTCAGCGTGTGGAAGACGTTGAAGGCTTGGATTGACGTGCTCCCGGACCTAGATTTGTCCGCAACGTCGCTCCACCTCATAACTGTGGCAGACATCTCCCCGGCCTCTCCACTCAAAGTCCTTCTCGACGAGACTGAAAATCGGGACGACCTCCTGATCGTCCTCCGAGAAGAAGCACAACGCGTCATATCGGAGAGAGCGGACGCGGAAGCGAAAGGGATCAAGCCACTTCCTCATGCTAAGCGGGCTCCAGGTTGCGAAGCATTCCTCAAACTCCCCGGTAACCTTCAGGCTGAAATCCTTTCAAGGATTCGATTGATGCCCGGCCAGCAGAATATCCGACATATTGAGGATGAACTCGCGAAAAGACTGACGTCGGTGCTCCCTGAGGATCAACCCAGTGTGGCGGCGCTTATGGTGGAATGGTGGAATCGTCAAATCATTCATTCGCACTGCGGGAAGCGCAGCAAGGCTATACATCGCTTCGAACTCGTGAAACGACATATGGAGATCGTTGCTGATATCGAGCACGACAACCTCGTGGACTATTTTGCCGCGGAAATTCCTCCTGCTACTTATCGCTCGCATCCCATGGTCGAGAAGCAAATTAACTTGGTGGGAGGCACCGAGACGTGGCTTCAAAGGGCTGTCACTAACGAATGGCGCGCTCGTGAATCGCGGTCGCGATGGTCTACCCAAAATCCGACTTGGCAAGAGAGGATCTCCAAATACGACGACCGCTTGGCCGAAGAGTGGTCCTACAAGCATGCGGACATGAGGGAAGAATGTAGCGGGCAAGATGACGATTCCAAAAAGACAAAAGGCCGGGAGATACTAGTATGGAGCTTCTATGAAGCCCCAGAGAAGATCGAATACCTAGCGGCGAGTGTCACCTCGCCGAGCTATGTCAGAGGCACATATCATATTCTTTCAATTTCAGGTCGAGTGGGTTGGCATCCGGATTATTCAACAAAATTAGAGTTCAAAAAATGAATATATCCTATGATATATTTGCAGAGACAAATCCCGCGTTTGCTACATTCTGTATCGTCGGCTTTTGCCGAAAATACGACTTAGCTTCGGGAAGGTCACCTGAGCTCGTCCTTGCGTATATTGCCCTGCCTCTCGCACTTTCCGACGATTTGGAAGCGTCCTTCCACGAGACAACCGCTACCACCGGCCTGCTGTCATGGCTCAATCGCTATCCCGACGTCCGTCTGGATCTGGGAGCCCGACTCGACGCCTCGAAGGACATCGTCTCCGCCGCCGTACGGTTTGGACTTGGAGCTAGGGCGCTATCGCTTGGCACCAATGGAGCGCTCGGGCTCGGCCCTCGGCGACCATCGGCAGCACCAGTTGCCGGCTTACCCGAGAATCCAAAACGTGCGGTCAAGCGAGCAGAGCGCCTTGGCACGTGGATGGGCAAAGCAGGATCAGCTGGAACAATTTTTTCAGCATTCGGAGTCATGCCGTGAATCGTTGGAACGTTCGTGAGATTGCATTTTACGGCACCGGTGGCAGACGCAGGACACTCGAATTCGACATCGACAAGGTCAACGTGATCACTGGGGCGTCGGGGACAGGCAAGTCCGCAATCATCGACGCGATCGACTACTGCCTAGGTTCGAGCAAATGCAGGTTACCCTTCTTTGTACGGAACCATGCCGAAGCGGTAGCGGTTCACTGGACGCGAGGGGACAAAGACATCATCGTCGGCAGAAAGATTCCTAAATCTGGAAGCAAAACCGATCAGATGTACGTATGGACAGGTCGGAACCTTAAGCTTCCCGTCACATCCGAAGGTCTAGAGGGTGCCACTAGCCGTGACACCGCGCGCACCTTGATCGAAAAAGCGTTCGGCATTCAAGATATTGATGACTCAACCGTCTCTGTTAATACAGATAAGGGACGCGCGACTATCCGTGACGTACCACCTTACCTCTTCTTGTCGGGAGGCGTCATCATTAGCAGGGACACCCTGCTTCACGATCTGAACCGTCCAGAAAAGGCACGGGATATCAGAGCGACGATCCCCTATTTCCTCGGCGCCGTCGATCAGGCGAGCGTTCACGCCGCTAGAACGCTCCGCCAGTTCGAAGCCGCACTGGCGAAGATCGAACGGGAGGCCAGTGCGCTGGCACGGAGCCAAAGTCTTTTGACGCAGCGAGCGATGGCCCTGTTGACCCAGGCGCAAGGGGTCGGCCTGATAGCTGAACTTCCCTCACCCGATGCATCTGACAAAGTCCTCCTCGATCAGCTCGCAAGCGTGGCAGGCGGCGGGGTCACATCGACTGACACGAGAGATTCCGAGGCTCGCGCGGTTCTGGAGGACGAGCGTCGTGGACTGGTTTCCGAGTTGCAGACCCTAAGAACCAAGCGGCAGATGCTCAAACAGACCATCCGTGAAGCAACGGGCTACGAAACGGCGGTGTCTGGCCAATCTCACAAGTTGAGACTGATCGAGCACCTGAGGCTCGGCGACGGTCGTTGTCCCGTGTGCGATTCACTGAACAGCTTGGGCCAAGCAATGGCCGAGCAGATCCGTACTTCCTTCGGTATCGTCGAAAGTGAAGTCCTTGCAGTCGACGAGATGCGCCCCCACCTCGACGGCCATTTCAGACACATCGAAGAGTTAATTGGATCCAAATACGATCGACTGAGAGAGGTCGAGGCGCAGCTAGGCGGGCTTGTTCGTGTGGAAGCAGATTCGGTGAAGACTGGATCTTTACTTCAAGAGCGAGCTCGTGTTTCGGGTAGAATCGATCAATTTCTGGACACAACGGCAAAAGATTTTCAGACAACTTCGATCAATACATCATCTCTCGTATCTAAGATCGAGAACCTCAGGGAGAAGGTCGATCCGCAGGCACGCAGAGAACGTCTTCGTGATGCGGAAAACATGGTCAGCACCTTCGCGACCGAAATGCTTGTGGACCTTCCCACAGAGGTGCCGGCAACAAGTTCACGCATTGTGTTCTCGTCCGCCCCAAACCTTTCTCTAGTCGAGCCATCTCGCCGAGCGGTCCTCGCAATGGCTGAAATCGGTTCTGACCAAAACTATTTGGCCATCCATCTCGCCCTTGCTTTTTCGCTTCAGAATCTTTTCGAGACTGTCAAGGCGCCCGTCCCGGGCCTCCTAGTTATCGACCAAATCAGCCGCCCCTATTATCCTAAAGGCGGTGACGAGAAGCGACTAAAAGAAATGGAGAAGGATGACGATCAGGTTGCGATGCAGAAGATCGTTCGATTTCTTTTCGAAGAGACCGCACGACGAGTGGGTCTTCAGGTCATTCTCCTTGAGCATGCCTACATAGAAGAAGATCCAGAATACGTATCTGCCGTGAAAGGCCGATGGACGAAGGCGTCTGGATTGAAGCTCATCCCGACTGACTGGCCTTCTAGAGTATAGGCAGGTGGATACTTAAAAAGTACGAAAAATTCGATGATGGATAGCTAGAATTCCTTCACTTTTTTTATGTTTATAGCCTGCCTGCCTGGAACGATTTATTAAGAACGAACTGCGAACCGTCGGAACGGCCGATATGGTTGCAAAGCGACATCTTCAAATTCCTCGACCACATCGACTGCCCCCTCAAAAATGCGCCAAATACCCCCCATCCACCGCCAGCACCTGCCCCGTGACATACGACGCCGCCGGGGACGCCAGGAACACGAAGGCCCCCGCGATCTCCCGCGGCTCGCCCCAGCGGCCGAGTGACGTCCGGCGTTCCAGCCAGCGCGCCACCTTCGGGTCCTCGACCATGGCCGCATTGGCCTCGGTCGCGAAATAGCCCGGCGCCACCGCATTCACCGTGATGCCGCGCGGGCCGAGTTCCGCCGCCAGGGCACGGGTCAGTGCCGCCAGCCCGCCCTTGGCGGCGGTGTAGGCGGCGTCGCCGGCGCGGGCGATCGGGCCGGCGATGGAGGTCACGTTGATGATGCGGCCGCCCGCCGCCATCCGCCGCGCGACGATGCGGGACAGGTGCAGCGGCGCCAGCAGGTCCACCTCCATCAGGTCGCGGATCGCCGGCAGGGTCAGGTCGTCCAGCGCGGCGCGGGCGCGGACCCCGGCATTGTTGACCAGGATGTCGATCGGGCCCCGCGCCTGCTCCAGCGCCGCGATCGCCGGCTCGAACCCATCCAGCAATGCCAGGTCCAGCAGGAAGGGCGCGGCATCGGCGCCCTCCGCGCGCAGCGCTTCCACCGCGGCGCCGACGCGGGTCGCGTCGCGGCCATGCACCAGCACCCGCGCGCCCGCCTGCGCCAGCCCCTGCGCGATGGCGAAGCCCAGGCCCTGGGCGGCGCCGGTGACAAGGGCGGTGCGGTTGGCGAGCATCGAATTCATCCCGTGGGTGCGTCGGCGTCTTCGGAGAGTTCGCGCAGCAGCGCGATCAGATCCGGCGCATTCTGCCGGATCTCGGCCAGATGCGTCACCGACAGCGCCGCCAGCACCGCCTCCGCCTTCGGCGTCAGGCGCAGCAGCACCCGGCGCCGGTCGGTGGCATCCGTCACGCGCTCCACCATCCCCGCCTTCTCCAGCCGGTCGACCAGCCCCACCGCCGTGTGATGCTTCAGCAGCAGATGCGCCGCCAGGTCGCCGATCGCGACGCCGCGGCCGGTGGCGAAGCCGCGGATCGCCAGGATCGCCTGGTGCTGCTGCGGCGTCAGCCCGGCCCGGATCGCCGCCTGTTCGCTGAACGCCAGGAAGACGCGCAGCGACCGGCGGAAGGCCGCCAACGCCGCATAGCTGCCGTCGTCGAAGGGCGGGGCCGTCACCGGCCCGGAGGGTTCCGTCATCATCATCCCTCAGTTATATCGCGCCACGATATATTCCGTATAGCAGGCCCCATGAACCGTCCCCTCTCCGCCGATCCCGTACCAAGGCTCGGCGATTTCACCACGGATCGCCGCGTCCTCATGCTCGTGCTGATGGCGGTGCTGGTCGGCACCGGCGGCACCGCTGCCGCCTGGGTGCTGCTGCGCGCCATCGCGCTGACCACCAACCTGATCTGGTTCGGCACGCTCAGCACGCGCAGCATGCCCATGGCGCTGGCGCAGCCCGGGGTCTGGATGGTGCTGGCGCCGGTGCTGGGCGGCCTCGTCATCGGGCTGATGGCCCGCTTCGGGTCGGAGAAGATCCGCGGCCACGGCATCCCCGAAGCGATCGAGGCGATCCTGATCGGCGGCAGCCGCATGCAGCCCAAGGTCGCGGTGCTGAAGCCGATGTCGTCGGCGATCTCGATCGGCAGCGGCGGCCCCTTCGGCGCCGAAGGCCCGATCATCATGACCGGCGGCGCCATCGGCTCCCTCTTCGCGCAATGCTTCCATCTCAGCGCGGCGGAGCGGAAGACGCTGCTGGTCGCCGGCGCCACCGCCGGCATGACCGCGATCTTCGGCACGCCGATCGCGGCGGTGCTGCTGGCGGTGGAGCTGCTGCTGTTCGAATGGAAGCCGCGCAGCCTGATCCCGGTGATCACCGCCTGCGCCGTCTCGGCCGGGCTGCGGCCGCTGCTGTTCGAAAGCGGCGCGCTGTTCCCCTTCGCCGGCCAGCTCGACCTCGCCTGGTGGGGGCTGCTGCTCGCGGTCGGCGTCGGCATCGCGACCGGGCTGCTGTCCGGCCTGCTGACCGGGCTGCTGTACAAGGCGGAGGACCTGTTCAGCGAATTGCCGATGCACTGGATGTGGTGGCCGGCGATCGGCGGCGTCTTCATCGGGCTCGGCGGCCTGATCGAACCGCGCGCGCTCGGCGTCGGCTACGACGTGATCGGCGACCTGCTCGGCAACCACATGACCGGGCATGAGGTAGCGCTGATCCTGCTGGTGAAGTCGGTGATCTGGATCATCGCGCTGGCGTCGGGCACCTCCGGCGGCGTGCTCGCGCCGCTGCTGATCTTCGGCGGCTGCGCCGGCTGGCTCGAAGGGCAGATCCTGCCCGGGGATGCCGGCGCCTGGGCGCTGATCGGCATGGCGGCGATGATGGGCGGCACCATGCGGTCCCCGCTGACCGGCATCCTGTTCGCCGTCGAGCTGACCGGGGACCTGGCTTTGCTCGGCCCGCTGCTGGCGGCGACGGGTGCCTCCTACGCCGTCACGGTGCTGCTGCTGAAGCGGTCGATCCTGACCGAGAAGATCGCCCGCCGCGGCCAGCACATCGTGCGCGAATACAGCATCGATCCGTTCGAGCTGCTGCGCGTGGCGGAGGTGATGGTGAAGGATGTGGAGACCCTGCCCGCCAGCATGCGGGTCGATGACGCGGTCGCCTATTTCTCCGGCGAGGCGCCGGATTCCGGCGGCAAGCGGCGCAAATCCTACCCGATCCTGGATGATGCCGGCCGCGTCGCCGGCATGGTCGGCCGCGCCGACGTGCTGCGCTGGCGCGCGGAAGAAGCGCATGGCGACACCACGCTGTTCGACCGCGTCTCCGACCGGTCGCTGGTGGTGGGCTGGCCGGATGAGCCGGTGGCGCATCTGGCGGACCGCATGGTGGCGGCCGATCTCGGCCGGGTGCCGGTGGTCGATCGCGCCAGCGGGCAGCTGGTCGGGCTGGTCGCGCGCAAGGACCTGCTGCGCATCCGCGCCACCGCCCGTTCGGCCGAAGCCGACCGCGCCGCCTATTTCGCGCGCCGCCCGTCGGGCGACGCGGTTTCCGCCGGCGCCTGACCGGCACAGCGGCACAGCGGCACAGCATTGATATCATTGCCGTTCCGCCGTGCCGCCCTCAGTCGGCGATCGAGCGGATCACCCGTGCCGGATTGCCGCCGACCAGGGTATCGGGCGGCACATCCCGGGTGACCACGGACCCCGCGGCGATGACGGCATTCTCGCCCACCGTCACGCCGCCGATGATCGTCGCACCCGCCGCGATCCAGACATTCCGCCCGATCGCGATGGGCTTCGCCACCACGCCGGCGCGCCGCCGCGATGGCGCGATCGGATGGCCGGTGGTGATGATGTTCACATTCGGCCCGATCATCACCTCGTCGCCGATATCGAGCCCGCCGAGGTCGTAGAAGGTGCAGTTCTGGTTGACGAAGACATTGCGCCCGACGCGGATATCGACGCCGCCGGCGGTGTAGAAGGGCGGGATCAGCAGGAAGCCCGCATCCACCGGCTTGCCGATGAGCTCGCTGAACAGGGCCCGGACCTGGTCCGCATCCTCGAAACCCAGCCGGTTGAGCCTGGCGGTGATCGCCATCGCGCGTCTGAGATTGGCCGTCATGGCCGCCGATTCCGGCGTGCCCCGGGGAATGAATGTCATGCGCGCATCATGCGCCAGACGCAGCGTCCCGGGAGCCCGGCCAAGTGCCGGCACAGCGGCACAGCGCTGATATCGCGGGGTCGATCCGCCGCGCAGGCCGGTGCCAGGCCGGCCCGGTTCCACTATTGAGCACGCGTCCCGCTGCAGAAGGTGGTCCCGATGGCGCGCATCCATGTCCTCGGCGCCTCCGGGTCGGGCACCAGCACGCTCGGCGCGGCGGTCGCGGCCGCCCTCGGCGTGCCGCATTTCGATACCGATGATGCCTTCTGGCTGCCGACCGAGCCGCCTTTCACCACACCGCGCCCGCCCGCCGAGCGCCTGGCCCTGCTGTCGGAACGCCTGGCCGCGCATGCGGGCTGGGTGCTGTCCGGCTCCGCGCTGAAATGGGGTGAACCGCTCGCGCCCCTCTACGACCTGATCGTCTTCCTGACCCTGGACCCGGCGCTGCGCATGGCACGGCTGCGCCGGCGTGAGCGGACGCGCTACGGCGACCGCATCGGCCCGGGCGGCGACATGGCGGCGGCGAGCGCCGCCTTCCTCGACTGGGCCGCCACCTACGACACCGCGGGGCCGGACCGGCGGAGCCGTACGGCGCATGAGACCTGGCTGGCCGCGCCGGTCCTGCG
>DASYDR010000095.1:0-65153 GCA_036499545.1 Roseomonas sp.
ACCCCGCTCGGCAGGATGCCGCCCAGGGCGCGCAGCGGCGTGCCGCCCGGGCTGGCACCGAGCGTCGCGAAGCCGCGCAGTGCCGGCGGCGCCCCGGCCAGGCTGCCCGCCAGGTGCCGCCCGTCCTGGGTCTGCAGCAGCACCATCAGCGGTCCCTGGCGCCGCGCATAGACCTCGGCCGCTTCGGCCAGGCCACGCAGCCCATAGGCCTCATAGTCGCGCAACAGCCCTTCGGCTTCCGCCGCGAGCACGAGGTCGAGCTGCTGGCGCAGCGCATCCTGCGCGCGCAGCCAACCCCAGCCGGCGCCGAGGAAGGAGGTGACCAGCACCACGATCGCCATGGTCAGCGCCATGCGCGGCGCGAAGCTGCGCAGCCCGAACATCAGCCCGGCGCCGGCGGGCTGATCATATAGCCGGCGCCGCGCATGGTGCGGATCATCGGCGCCTCGCCGCCGCTCTCCAGCTTGCGGCGCAGGCGGCTGACATGCACGTCGACGACGTTGGTGGTGGGATCGAAGGAGAAGTCCCAGACCTTCTCCAGCAGCATGGTGCGGGTCAGCACCTGGCCGGGATGGCGCATCATGTACTCCAGCAGCCGGAATTCGGTCGGCAGCAGCTCCACCGCCCGGCCGCCGCGCGTCACCAGCCGGCGCAGCAGGTCGATGCGCAGGTCGCCGACCGTGAGGTCGGTCGCCTCCGTCTGCGCCACCGGCCGGCGCGCCAGGGCACGGACCCGGGCGCGCAGCTCCGCGAAGGCGAAGGGCTTCGCCAGGTAGTCATCGGCGCCGGCCTCCAGCCCTTCCACCTTGCGGTCGACCTCACCGAGCGCGGTCAGCATCAGCACTGGCGTCGCGATGCCGGAGGCGCGGAGCGCGCGCAGGATGGCCAGCCCGTCCGGTCCCGGCAGCATGCGGTCGGTGACGATGACGTCGAAGGACTCGTTCAGGGCCAGGAACAGCCCATCCTTGCCGTTGCGGGCGACGTCCACCACCAGCCCTTCCTCCGAAAACCCCTTGGCGAGGTAATCGGCGGTCGCGGCGTCGTCCTCGATGATCAGCAGCCGCACGCGATCCGGCCTCCGGTGACAGGTTTCGTGCGGGAGTCTGCACGCTCGGCCGGCGGGAAGCCAATCCTCAGCTCGGCGGCGCCGCGCGGCCGGCGGGCTTGCGGCGCCCGGCATATTCGGCCGGCCCGACGCCGAAGCTGCGGCGGAACATCGCCGTGAAGGCACTCGGGCTGTCATAGCCGAGATCGAGCGCGGTCTCGGTGACGCTGGCGCCGGCGGCGAGCTTTTCCATCGCGCGCAGCAAGCGCAGCCGCTGGCGCCAGGCGGAAAAGCTCAGGCCGGTCTCGGCGGTGAAACGGCGCGTGGCGGTGCGGCGGGACAGGCCGGCCGCATCGGCCAGGCGCTCCAGCGGCCGATTATCGGCCGGATCCAGCATGATGGCATCGGCGATCGCGCGGATCTGCCGATGCGCCGGCATCGGCAGATAGGCGCGCTGGAAGGGCAGGGCCGCGATCTCGTCCAGCAGCACCGCGTCCACCCAGCGCTCGGCGGCGCTGCCTTCGCCCTGGCGCTCCGCGCAGCGCGCCAGCGCCTCCCGCAGCAGGCCGCTGGCCGGCGCCGTGCCCATGCTGCGGGACAGGGCGCCGCAGGCCTCCGCCCCGATATAGGCGGACCAGCCGGAGACCTCGCCGCGGATGGTCAGCGCATGCTCGTGCCCCGGCGGGATCCAGAAGGCGGTGCCGGCCGCGACCACCCAGCTGCCCTCCCGGGTCTGCACGACCAGCAGGCCGGACGCGACCAGCAGCAGCTGGCCGCGGATGTGCCGGTGCGGCGGGATCGCGGTCGCGCGCCCGGCATCGCGCCAGATCGCCTGCACCAGCGGCTGCCGGTCGTCATCGATATCCGCGGGGGAGGTGATAGGCGGCGCCATTGGCCTGAACTCGATACTCCATGTCCCGATCGCGGGAGCGTGACGGATATCGGCAATGATAATCATTCTTATCTGAAAGCCCAAACCGCCGCCCCCAGCGAGAGATAGACCCCGCCATGCTTTCCGACCGATGCCGGGCCGCCCGCCTTCTGGGGCTATTGGCCGCGCTGACCCCGATCCCTCTGGCTTGGCCCGCGACCGGCCTGGCCCAGACCGCGGCCACCACGCCGGAGGCGGCGGCCCCGCTGGTCCTGCCGCAGGTCGAGGTCACCGGCGCGGCGAGCGGGCGCCCCTCCACCTCAGCGCCGGATGTGCGGGGCTTCGTCGCGCATGCCGACGATACCGCGACCCGCACCAACACCTCCCTGCTGGAAACGCCGCAATCGCTTCACGTCGTGACGCGGGATCAGATCGACCAGCAGAATGCGCAGACCGTGCGCACGCTGCTGCGCTACCTGCCGGGCGTCTACTACAGCAATGACGCCAACAACCGCCTGGACGGCATCCTGGTCCGCGGCTTCCAGCCGGACCAGTATCTCGACGGGCTCAGGCTGATCGGCGGCACCTGGGCGGTGCCCAAGGTGGAACCTTTCCTGCTGGAACGCGCCCAGCTCCTGCTCGGCCCGTCCTCGGTGCTCTATGGCCAGGGGTCGCCGGGCGGGCTGCTGAACCTGGAAAGCCGGGTGCCGCCCGATGCGGCGGTGCATCACCTGCAACTGCAGGGCGGTACCTGGAACACCTGGCGCGGCAGCTTCGATCTCGGCGGCGCGCTGAACCAGGATCGCACGCTGTTCGGGCGCATCACCGGCACCGCGACGACCAGCGAGACGCAGGTCGACCACCAGCGGGAACAGCGCGTCGCGATCGCGCCGTCGCTCAGCTGGCGGCCCAATGCCGACACCACGCTGACGGTGCTCGGCAGCTATCTCTATGACCCCTATGCCGGCTTCTGGAACCAGCTGCCCTATCAGGGCACGCTGCTGCCCAACCGCTATGGGCCGCTGCCGCGCGACTTCTTCGTCGGCGATGACCAGTACGAGCATTTCACCCGCCAGCAGGCGATGATCGGCTACCAGTTCTGGCACCGCTTCGACGACACCTGGTCGGTGACGCAGAACCTGCGCTACACCCAGATCAACACCGATTATCGCGAGATCCAGGGCTCTTCCCTGCTCGCGGACCAGCGCACCCTGACCCGCAATGCCTATTCTTCCGACGAGAACCTGAACACGCTGGCGATCGACACCCGGGCGCAGGCACGCTTCGCCACCTGGATGCTGGATCACACCGTCCTGCTGGGCGTCGACTACCAGCACAGCAATTGGCGCAACCTCACCCGCTTCGGCACCGCGCCGTCGCTCGACATCGTCAATCCGGATTACCACATGGCGGCGCTGGGCCGCTTCCTGCCGCCGCCGCTGTTCCAGAACGCACGGCAGACCCAGAATCAGCTGGGCGGCTATGTGCAGGACCAGATCCGCTTCGGCGGCTGGACGCTGCTGCTGGCCGGGCGCTGGGACGCCTATACCAACCGGACGCTGAACCGCCTCAACGGGGTGACGACCGACAGCTCGGCGACCCACGCCACCGGCCATATCGGGCTGAACTACGTCTTCGCCAACGGCATCGCGCCCTATGTCAGCTACGCCACCTCCTTCCAGCCGGTCGCCGGTGTCTCCCGCACCGGCGAGAGCTTCCGGCCCACCACCGGCACGCAGTACGAAGCCGGCATCCGCTACCAGCCGCCCGACCTGAACGCCCTGTTCACCGCCGCGATCTTCGACCTGCGGCAGGACAACGTCTCGACCACCGATCCGGTGAACACGCTGTTCCTGGTGCAGACCGGCCAGGTGCGTTCGCGCGGGCTCGAATTGTCGGCGACGGCGAGCCCGCTGCCCGGGCTCAACCTGCGCGCCGCCTACACCTATCTGGAGACGGAGATCACGCGATCGAACGTGCCGGGCACGGTGGGCCGCCGCCAACCCAATGTGCCGCAGAACATCGCCAGCCTCTTCGCCAGCTACAGCTTCCAGGACCGGCCGCTGCGCGGCCTGACCCTCGGTGGCGGCCTCCGCTATACCGGTACCGCGTATACGACGCAGCAGAACACGCAGCGCATGCCGGGCTACACCACCGTCGATGCCCTGGTCAGCTACGACCTCGGCGCCATGACGGACCGGCTCCGCGGGGCGGTGGTGTCCGTGAACGCGCAGAACATCTTCAACAAGCGCTACGAATCGACCTGCTCCGTGCTCGGCTGCTACTACGGCGTCGGCCGCCAGGTGACGGCGAGCCTCGACTTCTCATGGTGAATGACCGACGGCGTGGCGCGACCATGCCGCGCCGCGCGGTTCCGGGCCGGCGGGCGCTGTTCGCCAGCGTCGGCGGTCTTCTGCTGGCCTCCGGCGCGGCGGCGGCGGACGCGGCGCGCATCGCGGTGCTCGACTGGGGGCTGGTGCAGACCTGCCTCGCGCTCGGCCGCGCGCCCATCGGGGTGCCGGCGCCCCCTTGGTATGACCGCTATGCCGGCGCGCCGCTGTTGCCGCCGGGCGTCACCGATATCGGCCTGCTGTTCACCCCGAATTTCGAGCTGGTGCAGGAACTGGCGCCGGACGCCATCGTGATCCCGCCGGCGCTCGGCGTCGTCCGGCCGCTGCTGGCGCGCATCGCGCCGGTGGTGACGGGCGCCATCTTCCGCCCCGCTCCCGGCGCGCTCGATTTCGCGCGCGCCGGCACCCGGCGCCTGGGGCTGGAACTCGGCCTCGATGCGGCGGCGCTGGAAGCGGCCTGCGATGCCGCGCTGGACGCGGCGCGCGCCGCGCTCGCCGGCCAGGATGGGCGTGGCCTCTATCTGGTCAGCGTGCTCGATGAACGGCACCTCATCGTCTTCGGTGCCGGCAGCCTGCACCAGGACGTGCTGACGCGGCTTGGCCTGCGCAACGCCTGGGACCTGCCGGTGCGCGGCGAATTCGCGACCATCGGCGCGGAAGCGCTGGCGCGAGATCCGGAAGCCCGCATCATCGACATCACCCCCGGCTTCGGCAGCCGCTCGGCGGCGATCGCGCGCAACCCGGTCTGGGCGGCGCTGCCGCCGGTCCGCGCCGGCCGCGTGCATCGGATCGGCCCGGTGCTGGGCTCCGGCGGGCTGCCCGCGGCCGCGCGCTTCGCCGGCCTGCTGGCTGAAGCGCTGATACGGGGGGCAGCGTGATCCCATCGCGTCACAGCGCGATCTGGCTTGGGCTGGCACTGCTCGGCGCCGCGGCGGCCATGGCCGTGCCCGGCCTGGTCGCCGCGGCCGATGCGCCGCTCGCATCGCTGGTGCTGTGGAACAGCAGCCTGCCGCGCGCCGCCGTCGCCCTGCTCGCCGGTGCCGCGCTAGGGCTCGCCGGGGTGCTGTTCCAACAGGCGCTGCGCAACCCGCTGGCCGAACCCGGGACGCTCGGTGTCTCCGGCGGCGCCTACCTGGCGCTGGCGGCCAGCAGCATCCTGATCCCCGGCCTGCCGGCCTGGACGCGGGAAGCCACCGCGCTGGCAGGCGGGCTGGCGGCGGCGGCGCTGGTTTTCGGCCTCGCCTGGCGGCAGGCCCTGGCGCCGATGGCGGTGATCCTGGCCGGGCTGATCGTGGAACTGATCTGCGGCGCGCTGGTCGCCAGCGCCGCGCTGTTCGGCGGGGCGGGCTTCCAGAGCATCTTCCTCTGGGCCAGCGGATCCCTGGTGCAGGGCGGCTGGCCGGTGGCCACGGCGCTCGCGCTGCGCCTGCTGGTTGCCGGGGCGCTGGCGGCCGCGCTGCTGCGCCCGCTGCGGCTCCTGGATATCGGGGATGAAGGGGCGGGCGCGCTCGGCATGGCGGTGCGGCGCGTGCGCCTGCTGGCCCTGGCCGTCGCGATCGGGATCAGCGCCAGCGTCGTCAGCATGGTCGGCGTGATCGGCTTCATCGGGCTGGCGGCGCCGGCGCTGGCGCGGCTCGCCGGCGCCCGGCATCTCGGCGCCCGGCTCATCGCCGCGCCGCTGATCGGCGCCGCGCTGCTGTGGCTGGCCGATGGCGCGGTGCAGGCGATCGGCACCTTGCGGGAAATGCCGGCCGGTGCCGCCACCGCCCTGTTCGGCGCGCCGCTGCTGCTGTGGCTGCTGCCGCGCCTGCGGCCAGGCGCACCGCCGCCGCGCGGCGCGGCCGCGCCGCCACGCCGGTTGCGCCATCCGCTGGCATGGGTGGCGGCGGGGCTGTTGCTGCTGGCGCTGGTGGTCTGGCTCTCGCTGACCGTCGGGCGCGGTGTCACCGGCTGGCAGTGGCGCGGCTGGGACGCGGTGCAGCCATTGCTGTTCTGGCGGTTGCCGCGGCTCGGCGCCGCGCTGTCCGCCGGTGTCATGCTGGCGGCGGCCGGCTGCATCCTGCAGCGCCTGACCGGCAATCCGATGGCAAGCCCGGAGGTGCTGGGCGTCAGCGCCGGCGCCGCGCTCGGCAGCATCCTGCTGCTGCTCCTGGTCCCGGGTTTCGACCGGACCACCCTGCTGACCGCCGCCGCGCTCGGCGCGCTCGCCGCGCAGGGCCTGCTGCTGTGGCTCGGCCGGCGCAGCGGGCAGGCGCCGGAGCCGATGCTGCTCGGC
Source organism: Roseomonas sp. (assembly GCA_036499545.1). Taxonomy (GTDB): domain Bacteria; phylum Pseudomonadota; class Alphaproteobacteria; order Acetobacterales; family Acetobacteraceae; genus Plastoroseomonas. The sequence goes on from DASYDR010000095.1 coordinate 6,543, forward strand.
GGCATCGCGCTGGCGACCGTGCTGGGCGGCACGGTCGCGGCCTTCCTGGCCAGCGGCGATCCCCGCGCCCTGATCGTCGCGCAATGGCTGAGCGGCACCACCTACCTAGTGACCCCGCCGCTCGCCTGGCTCAGCGCCGGCATCGCCCTGCTGCTCTGCCCCATCGCCCTGCTGGCCGGGCGATGGCTGGATATCCTGCCGCTGGGCGATGCCGCGGCGCGCGGGCTGGGTCTGCGGCTGGCCTGGGCGCGGGGCCTGCTGCTGCTGCTCGCGGCGCTGCTGACCGCCGCGGCCACCGTGGTGGTCGGGCCGTTGAGCTTCGTCGGCTTGCTGGCGCCGCATGCGGCGCGGCTGCTCGGCCTGGCGCGCGCGGTACCGCAGATCCTGGGCGCCCTGCTCATCGGCGCCGTCATCATGGTGGCGGCGGATTGGCTCGGCCGCGTCCTGCTGTTTCCCGCGCAGATGCCGGCCGGCCTGGTCGCCACCCTGATCGGAACCCCCTGTCTTCTCTGGCTGATGCGGAGGCGTTGAGCGTCGATGCAGCTTGAATTCCTGCGGCTGCTGCGGCCCCTGTTGCCGCTCGGCCTCGCCGCCACCGCGATGGGCATCGCCAGCGGCCTCGCCACCGCGGCGCTGCTCGCCCTGACCAACCGCGCCCTGCAATCGCCGGAGGGCGCGGCGAACGGGGTGCTGCTGGGCTTCGCCGGCCTCTGCGCCCTGGTCCTGCTGGGCGAGATCGCTTCCGATATCGGCACCAGCCTGGTCGGGCAGCGGGCGCTGGCGCGGCTGCGCGAAGGTCTCTGCGATCGCATCCTCGATGCGCCGATCGCGCGGATCGAAGCGCAGAAGGCGCATCGCCTGCTCGCCATGCTGGCCGAGGATATCGACACCATCAGCAACGCCACCTTCAGCTTCTCGAGCGTCGCCATCGCGACCGCGGTGGCGCTCGGCTGCCTGGGCTACCTGCTGGTGCTGTCGCCGCCGCTGTTCCTGGTCGTCGCGCTCGGTATCGGGCTCGGCGCCGCCGGCCACGCGCTGGCGCGCCGGCGGGGCCTGGCAGGCTTCGCGGAAGCGCGGGAAGCGGGCGACACGCTGCAGCGGCACTACCGTGCGATGCTGGACGGCGCCAAGGAGCTGAAGCTGAATCGCGCCCGGCGTGAAGCATTGCGCACGGACGGGCTGCGCGTGACCATCGGGCGCATCCGTGATCTCCGCATGCGCGCCATCCGGGTCTTCGTCAGCGCCAATGCCTTCGGCTCCCTGCTCTATTTCGCGATGATCGGGCTGATCCTCTGGCTCTCCCCGGCCTGGGCCGGGACGGATCGCGGGGTGCTGAGCGGCTTCGTGCTGGTGCTGCTGTATCTGAAGGGGCCGGTCGAACAGATCGTCCATGCCCTGCCGCTGTTCGGCCGGGCGCAGATCGCGCTGCGCAAGGTCGCCGGCCTCTCCGCCGGCTTCCAGGACCGGGGCGCGATGGTACCGGATGCGCCGCCGGCCGGCTTCGCGGGATCGATCGCGCTCCGTGGCGCGACGCATGCCTTTCCGGCCGCGCCGGGCCAGGCGCCCTTCGTGCTCGGGCCGATCGACCTGCAGATCGCGCGGGGCGAGACGGTCTTCATCGTGGGCGAGAATGGCTGCGGCAAGACCACGCTGATCAAGCTGCTACTAGGGCTCTATCCGCCCGGCGACGGCGCGCTGCTGCTGGATGGCGCGGTGGTGCCGCCCGAGGGCATGGATGACTACCGCCAGCTTTTCTCCGCGGTCTTCTCCGACTACTTCCTGTTCGATGACCTGCCGACCGCGCAGGCCGACATGGCGCGGCGCGCGGCGCATTACCTGGACCGGTTCGAGATCGCGCACCGCGTCCGGATCGAGGCCGGCGCCTTCACCTCGCTCGACCTCTCGACCGGGCAGCGCAAGCGCCTGGCCCTGATCCAGGCCTGGCTGGAGGAGCGGCCGATCATGATGTTCGACGAATGGGCGGCCGACCAGGACCCGACCTTCCGCCGCATCTTCTATACGGAACTCTTGCCGGAGCTGAAGCGGATGGGCCGCACGCTGATCGTGGTCTCCCATGACGACCGCTATTTCGACGCCGCCGACCGGATCATCCGGCTGCAGGCAGGGCGCATCGCGGAGGACCGGCGCATGGCGCCGGCGGCGTGACCATGACCGCACCGCTCTATGCGCTGGAGGATGCCGGCTTCACGGTATCCGGCCGCACCATCCTGCATCCGCTGCGCTGCGACCTGCCGGCCGGGCGGGTGATCGGCCTGATCGGGCATAATGGCTCCGGCAAGTCGACATTGGTGAAGCTGCTGGCCCGGCAACAGGCGGCGAGCGCCGGGGCCATCCACTTCGAAGGCATGGCGCTCAGGGCCTGGCCGGGGCGCGGCTTCGCCCGCCGCGTCGCCTATCTGCCGCAGCAGACCGCGCCCGCCACCGGCCTGCTGGTGCGGGAACTGGTGGCGCTCGGACGCTACCCCTGGCATGGCACGCTCGGCCGCTTCGGGGCCGCCGACCGCGCCAAGGTGGCCGAGGCCCTGCGGCTGACCGGGACCGAGGTCTTCGCCGACCGGCTGGTCGACACGCTCTCCGGCGGCGAACGCCAACGCGCCTGGCTTGCCATGCTGGTCGCCCAGGATGCCGCCTGCCTGCTGCTCGACGAACCGATCGCCGCACTCGACGTCGCGCATCAGGTGGAGATGCTGGCCCTGGTCCAGCGGCTCAGCCGGGAGCGCGGGGTGAGTGTCATCGTCGTGCTGCACGACGTGAACATGGCGGCGCGCTTCTGCGACGAGATCCTGGCCCTGCATGGCGGCCGGCTGATCGCGCGCGGCACGCCGGAGGCGATCATGACCCCTTCGGTGCTGGCGTCGATCTATGGCGTGCCGATGGCGACGCTGCCGCATCCCGACGGCGTCGGCGTCATCGGATTCGTGCGGTAGCGGACGCGCTCTCGTGCCGCCCCGCGTGGTGTTTCAGCCCTTCTCGACGTTCCAGAAGATCGGGAAGGAGGATTGCACCAGGTCGCGCAGCGACGAGCGATAGGCGGCCGGGATGGTGAACTGGCCCCACATGACATTGGGCACCAGCTCATAGGCGATACGCTGCACCTCGGCCGCGATCCGCTTGCGCTCCTCCTGGGTCTCGGCATCGGCGAAGGCGCGCGCCAGGGCCGGGATGCGATCGTCGCAGGACCAGCCCGGGTAATCCGCGCAGGTGCTGGCGATGTAGAAATGGGTCAGCGGTGTCAGCATGTCGACGCCGTTGGAATAGACCGAGAAGATGCTCCAGCCCTCGCGCCGCCCGCGCCGCGCCAGGACCGTGCCCCAATCCATCACCTGTTCGTCCACCGTGAAGCCGGCCTGTTGCATGTTCTGCACCAGCACCTGCGCCGCGGTCTGGGAGATGGAACCGGAGACTTCCAGGAAGACCACCGGCTGGCCGCGATAGCTGGTGCGCGCCAGCTCCGCCTTCGCCTGTTCCACCGCCAGCCGGGCGCCCTCGGCGCCGGCATCGGTGCTGTAGGGCGCGCCGCACATCCAGAAGGACTGGCATTGCGGGGCACGGAAACGTTCGGGGATGCCGATCGCCTGCAGCACGGTGCTCTGGTCGACCAGCTTCCACAGCACGCGCCGCACCGCCGGATCGTCGAAGGGCGGGAAGGTGTGGTTCAGGCGGAAATTGCCCTGGAACTGCTGCAGGCCGCCGAGCGAGAGCAGCCGCACGTCGCGCGCGCGTTCCAACCGCGGGATCCAGTCGAAGGGGACATACTGCTGGTAGTCGATCTCGCCGGCCATCAGCGCGGTCGAGCCGGTCGCCTGGTCCGACATGGCGCGCAGCGACAGGCTGTCGATCCGCACCCGCTTGCCGCCGGCCAGGAAATCCGGCGCTTCGGGGCGCGGCGCATAGCCCGCGAATTTCTCCAGCACCATGGCATTGCCTGGCCGCCAGAGATCCGGGCGGAAGCGGAAAGGGCCGGAGCCGATGATTTCCGTGATGCGCTGGTCGGCAGGTGTGCGGGCGATGCGTTCCGGCAGGATGAAGGGCACCGGGGCGTTCGGCTTGCCCAGCACGTCCAGCACCAGCGGGAAGGGGCGCTTCAACCGCAGCTCGATCGTCCGCGCATCCCTGGCCACCAGGCTCTCCCGCGCATCCAGCAGCATGCGGCCCAGGGCATCGCGCGGCATCCAGCGTTCGAGGGAGGCGACGACATCGGCCGCCGTCACCGGCTGGTCGTCGTGGAATTTCAGCCCCGGGCGCAAGGTAACGCGCCAGGTCAGGCGATCGGCGGAGACGCTGTGGTCCTCGGCCATCTGCGGCTGGATGCGGCCTTGCCCATCCATGGCGAAGAGCGTGTCGAAGACATGATAGCCGAAGGTGCGGGTGATCGCCGCGGTCGTCACATAGGGATCGAGGATGACGACCTCGGATTCCAGCATCAGGGTCAGCTGCCGCTCGGCCCGCGCTTCCGGCGGCCGGATGATGCCGGAAGCCGCCAATGCGCCGCCGCCGGCCAGCAGGCCACGACGCCCGAATTCCGTGATGGGCATGGGAAGTTCCCTCCGTTTTCGTGGTCGGTCGGGCTTCGCAGTTCGATATATCCTATGGCAGGCTGCGCTACCGATCGCCCCCGCGCAAGGAGGAAACGCGCCGATGTCCGATGCCGAGCTTCTCTTCATGCCGGCGACACGCGCGGCCGCACTGATCCGCCGGCGCGCGCTCTCCCCGGTCGAGCTGACGCGCGCCGTGCTGGATGCGATCGCGCGCGAGCAGCCGCGCCTGAACGCCTTCGTGACCGTGCTGGAAGACCAGGCGATGGAAGCGGCGCGGGAGGCGGAGCAGGCGGTGATGCTCGGCGCGCCGCTCGGCCCTCTGCACGGCGTGCCGGTGCATATCAAGGACCAGGTCGATACCGCCGGCATCCGCACCACCCATGGCTCGGCGATCTTCGCGGAGAACGTGCCGGCACGGGACGACATCACCGCGACCCGGCTGCATCAGGCGGGCAGCATCCTGCTCGGCAAGACGACGATGCCGGAGTTCGGGCACAAGGGGCTGACCGATGGGCCGGGCTTCGGCACCACCCGCAACCCCTGGGACCTGACGCGCACCGCCGGCGGCTCCTCGGGCGGTGCCGCGGCGGCGGTGGCGGCGGGGCTCGGGCCGCTCGGGCTCGGCACCGACGGCGCCGGTTCGGTGCGCATCCCGGCCGCCTGCTGCGGCATCGTCGGGCTGAAGGCGACGCTCGGCGCCGTGCCCTGGGAAGCGGCGGCCGACACCTTCGCCAACAATGTCTATGCGGGGCCGATGACGCGCACGGTGACCGATGCCGCGGTGATGTTCGCGGCGATCACGGGACCGAGCCCGCGCGACGCGCAGAGCCTGCGCGGCCCGGGCCTGGCGCCGGTGTCACCAGGGCTGATCGGCGGCGATCTGCACGGGCTTCGCATCGGCTACATCGCGCGGGCCTGCAATGCGCGGGTGCAGCGGGAGATGGCGGCGAACACCATCGCCTCCCTCGACGCGCTGATGGCGCGCGGCGCCGCGGTGGAGGAAGTGAAGGACGCGATCGACTGGATGGAATTCCCCGGCCGCATCATGTACCAGGCCGGTTTCGCGGTGACCTGCGCGCAGTATCTGCCGGAATGGCACAACCGCATGGATCCGGTGCTGCTCGCCTTCATGGAGCGCGGGTCGGCCTTCTCCCTCGCGGAGTTCCGCGAAGCGCAATTCGCCCGCACCCGGCTGTTCCGCACCATCCAGGGCCTGTTCGAACGCTACGACGTGCTGGTGACGCCGACCCTGACGCGCACCGCGCTGCCGGCCGATTTCGACGCCGCGCATGACGAGGTCGAGATCGAGGGCGAGCGCTTCGGCATCACCCGCCAGGGCTGGAGCAGCTACATGTACCCCTTCAACCTGACGGGGCATCCGGCGCTGACCATTCCGTCCGGCTTCGCCGAGGATGGCCTGCCGACCGCGGTGCAACTCGTCGGCCCCTGGGGCGCCGACATGGACCTGCTGCGCCTCGGCGCCCTGCTGGAGCAGGACCGCCCCTGGGCGCAGCGGCGGCCGAAGCTGGCGTAGGGAGGTTCCTTGATCGCCGTCGCAACTGCAGGTTTCGCTGCCGCGTAGCAGGCCGGGCTTCTGCGCGAGCGCTCCTCTACAAATGGCGCTCCCAGTCCTGGCGGCCGTGCAGGACGCGGATGATGAGGATCCCATCACCATGCTCGACGTAGACGACGATATGCGCCCGGCAGGGGTGCAGCCGCACTGGCGGGCTGAATTCCACCCGCTCGCGGGCCAGGTGCGGATGGTCGGCGAGGCGTTCGAAGGCCGCGGCCAGTTCCGCATGGTAGCGCTCAGCCTGCTCGATGCCGAAGGCTGCCGCACCATGCAGGTAGATGTCGATGATGTCCTGATCCGCTTGGCGGCTTGTCCTATAGCCCATGATCCCGCGCGCTCTTGGCTTGTCTGCGCGCGGCTTCCAGGACGTCGCCAATGGAGCGGTCGCTGATTCCACTGTCGATGCCTTCGGTAATCAGTCGCTGCAACTCGGCCAGCTTATCAGCCCGCTCCTGGTCGCGCCGGATCAGGTCGCGGACATAATCGCTCGCGTTGCTGTAGCGCCCGGTCTGGGCCTGCTTTTCCACCCAGTCCTTCATCGGATCGGGAAGGGACACGTTCATGGTCGCCATGGTGGCACCTCTGGCGCCATGATGGCAAAGATTGCCAATTTCTGTCAACGACCGAGGGCTGCGACGCCCCCTGTGCTCAGCCCAGTTTCGCCACCGCCGCGAAGCCGGCATCAGCCGCCTCGAGCGCCCGGTCGATATCGGCTTCGGCATGAGCGCAGGACAGGAACATGTTGTGGCGCGGGTGGAAATAGGCGCCCGCCGCCAGTGCCGCGGCGCAGAAGGCATTGCCGAGGCGGAAGTCCTCATCGCCCTCGAACAGCATCAGCGGCATCTGCGCGGGGCCGGTCTGGCGTACCGCGACGCCATGCCGCGCGGCGCCAGCGGCGAAGCCGGCGCGCAGCCTTTCGCCCATCGCCCGCATCCGGGCCGGGCCGTCGATGCGGTGCAACGTGTCCAATGTCGCGATTGCGGCCGCCATCGGCACCGCGCCGCACCAGAAGGATCCGGTGGTGAAGACCGTGGTCGCCGCCTGCCGCAGCCAGTCCGCCCCGGTGACCGCGGCCAGCGGATGCCCGTTGGCGATCGCCTTGCTGTAGGCGGCGAGGTCGGGGCGCACGCCGAGCGTCTCCCATGACCCGCCGAGATGCAGGCGGAAGCCGGCGCGGACATCATCCAGGATCAGCGCGGCGCCGTCGCGGTCGCAGGCCGCGCGCAGCGCCTGCGCGAAAGCGGGGTCCGGCAGTTCCAGCGCGCGGGCCATGTCGTGGCGGAAGGCGGTGACGATGATCGCCGCCAGATCACCCTTCGCAGCCGCGACCGCCGCTTCGATCGAAGCGATGTCATTGTAGTCATAGAAGACCAGATGCGCCCGGTCCTCGATGGTGACGCCGGCGATGGAGGGCGAGCACCAGGGCACCGCGCCATGATAGGAACCGCGCGCGACCAGCACCTTGCGGCGGCCGGTCGCCGCGCGGGCGATGGTGACGCAGGCGGTGGTGGCATCGGTGCCGTTCTTGGCCAGCAGGCACCAATCGGCGTGCGGGATGGTATCGACCAGGCGTTCGGCGAGGTCCACCAGGGCCGGCGCCGGCCCGTTCATGCAATCGCCCAGCGCCGCCTGGCGCCGCGCCGCGTCCTCCACCGCCGGATGGTGGTGGCCGAGCACGACCGGCCCCCAGGAACACATGAAATCGACCACTTCCCGCCCATCGACATCCCAGAGGCGGCAGCCTTCGGCGTGGGCGAAATACTGCGGATAGCCGGGCGGCAGGTTGGCGGCATTGAGATGCCCCCAGAGCCCGCCCGGGATCACCCGCCGCGCACGGTGCCGCAGCGCGGCATCGCGGCTGGCGGTGAGGGGAATGGCGTCGGGCATGGGGCTAGGCTCCTTCACGCCCTTCGATATATCATGTGGCCGAATGATTTGGGAATGCGGCGGCACGACCGCATCCTGGGGGAGGCGAGATGCGCGCTTTGCTGGCCGGACTGTTCGGCCTGATCCTGATGGCCATGCCTGGCGCGGCGCAGACCCTGCGCATCGGCATCGCCTCCGATCCCGATGTGCTGGACCCGACCCTGTCGCGCAGCGTCGCGGCGCGGCAGGTTTTCATGGCCATGTGCGACAAGCTGATCGAGGTGAACGAGCGGGGCGAACTGGTGCCGCAACTCGCGACCGGCTGGAACTGGGAGGAGGAGGGCCGCGCGCTGCTGCTGACGCTGCGGCCGGGCGTGCATTTCCAGGATGGCGCGGCGCTGGATGCGGAAGCCGCGGTCGCGGGCCTGAACCGGCACTTCACCGCCCCGGGCTCCACGCGTCGCGGCGAAATGGGACCGGTGACGGGCATTGAGGTCGCGGGGCCCATGCAGGTCCGGATCCGCCTGAGCCAGCCCTTCGCGCCGCTGCTGGCGGCGCTGTCCGATCGCGCGGGCATGCTGGTATCACCGCGCCAGGCCACTGTGTTCGGTGCCGATTTCCAGCGCGAGCCCGCCTGCGCCGGCCCCTTCCGCCTGACCCGCCGCGTCGCCCAGGACCGCATCGAGCTGGAGCGGTTCGACGGCTACTGGGACCGCGCCGCGATCCATGCCGAGCGCGTCGTCTACCGGCCGATCAGCGACACCACGGTGCGCGCCGCCAATCTGCGTGCCGGATCGCTCGACATCATCGAACGGGTCAATACGTCGGATGTCGAGACGCTGCGCCAGGATCGCCGCGTCCGCCTGCTGGAAGGGCCGTCACTGTCGACCGTCTATATTGCGATCAATGTCGCGAACGGGGAGCGGGCGCAGACCCCGCTCGGCCGCGATCCCCGCGTGCGCGCGGCGCTGGAGGCGGCGATCGACCGGGAGGTGCTGAACCGCGTCGCCTTCGACGGGCTCTACCGACCGGCCAACCAGTCGGTGCCGCCCGGCCATCCGCACCATGTCGATGGCATCGCGGTGCCGGGCCGCGACGTCGCGCGCGCCCGCGCCCTGCTGCGGGAAGCGGGGCTGGAGCGGGTGCGGATCAAGTTCTCCGTGCCGAACACCACCGAATACGTGCAGGCCGCCGAAGTGATCCAGGCCATGGCGGCGGAAGCCGGCATCGACCTCGAGCTGCAGGTGATCGAGGTCGCGACCTTGCTGCGGCAATGGACCGCCGGCGATTTCGAGGCGCTGATCATCGCCTGGTCAGGGCGCACCGATATCGACGGCAATCTCTGGGGCTTCAACGCCTGCGGTGAATCCCTCAACGGCGGCCGCTATTGCAGCGAAGCCGCGGATGCCGCGCTGCGCGACGGCCGCACCAGCGTCGACCCCGCGGCGCGGCTCGCCGCCTATGGCCGCGCCATGCGGGTGCTGCTGGAGGACCGGCCCTATATCTATCTCTGGCACCCGCGGAGCTTCTTCGGCACCACCGCCGCCGTGGACGGGCTGCGGCTGGTGCCGGATGGGCTGATCCGGGTGCAGGGCGTCAGCCTGCGCCGCTGATACTATCTGCCCCTCGGACGCCGGGCGGGCGCCCGGCACGGGCGAAGTGCCCGTGCCGCTATCCCTGCGTCACTGGTTCCAGGGCCGGCGCTGCCACAGCGCCTGCACCTGCTGGGCGTTGCTGGCGGCCATGGCGCGATAGGCATCGCCGACCACGGCGCGCAGCGGCAGGCCGACACGCTCCGCCTCGCGCAGGAAATCCGCATCCGCCATCGCCGCCGTGAAGGCCTGCTGCAGCGCATCGCGGATCGGCGCTGGCATATTGGGTGGGCCGACGATGCCGCGCGCCGAGCCGCCGACGAGATCAAAGCCCTGCTCGCGGAAGGTCGGCACGTCCGGCGTCGCCTGCCAGCGCTGCTCCGCCGCCTGGCCGAGCGAGCGCAGCTGGCCTTCGCGCAGGTTGGAATAGATCTCGGCCATATTGGCGACGCCGAGCGGCAGGTGCCCGCCCAGGAGCTGCGTCATCAGCGGCGCGGCGCCAGCAAAGGGGATATGCGTCATTTCCGGAATGCCGGCCAGCGCCTGGAAGTTCAGCATCAGGATGTGGTCGTCGGAGCCGATGCCGGTGGTGCCATAGCTGAGCTCGCCCGGCTTTGCCTTTGCGGCGGCGACGAGGTCGGCCAGCGTCCTGATCGGCGAATTGGTCGCGACATAGATCGTGTTCGGGTCATCGACCACATTGGCGATGAAGCTGAAATCCAGCGGCCGGTAGCGCACCGGCCGCTCCAGCGGGAAGGTGTTCAGCGCCGGCAGCGTGATGGCGCAGAGCGTATAGCCGTCGGCCGGCGCGTTGAAGCCGAACTCGAAGCCGACCTGGCCGCCGGCACCGCCGCGATTGCTCACCACCGCGCGCGCGTTGCGGCCGAGATGCCTGGTGACATAGGGCATCACCAGCCGTGCCATGGTGTCGACGCCGCCGCCCGGCGGATAGGGCACGATGACTTCGATGGCACGGTCCCCGGGCCAGCCCGATTGCGCGCGGGCAAGGGACGGCGCGGCGAGCAACGCGGCGCCCGTCAGGAGATGACGGCGGGAGAGCATGGATCTGTTTCCTCGACTTCTGCAGCGGGCGGGAGATTGCGTCGGCATCCCGCCGGGGTCAAAGAGAGCCCGGAAGAGGGAGGATGCGGCATGACAGGGCAACACGCGGTGGTTGTGGGCTTCGGCCTGATGGGGTGCGACATCGCGGCGATCTTCCTCGCCGGCGGCTGGCGCGTCAGCGCGGTGGAAACCGATCGCACCGCCTGGCCGTCCCGGGAGGAGCGCGTGCGCAGCTCCCTGGCGCAGCTCGACGCCGATCCCGCGCTCGGCGCCGCGCTCACCTTGCATGGCGCGCTGGAGGATGTCGGCTTCGCCGATGCGGCGGTGGTGATCGAAGCGGTGCCGGAGCAGCTGGAGCTGAAGCGCCAGGTCTTCGCCGCGCTCGACCGGCTGGTGCCGGCGGGCGTGCCGATCGCGACCAATGCCTCAGGCCTGCGCATCACCGATATCGCGCGGGAGCTGCCGGGCCGCGCGCGCATGGCCAACCTGCATTTCTTCCTGCCGGCGCATCTGGTGCCGGGGGTCGAGGTGGTGCGCGGCGAATACACCGACCCCGCGGTCTGCGACCGGCTGGCGGCGATCATGGCCTCGCTCGGCCGCAAGCCGATCCGCGTCGGGCGCGACGTGCCGGGCTTCCTGGCCAACCGCATCCAGCATGCGCTGATGCGCGAAGCCTTCGCCGCGATCGATGAAGGCCTGGCCACGGCGGAGGATGTGGACGCCGCGGTGCGCTATGCCTTCGGCTTCCGCTACGTCGCCGCCGGCCCGATGCTGCAGAAGGAGCTGGCGGGGCTCGAGACCCAGCTTGCCGCCGCCCGCAGCATCTACCCGTCGCTGCACAACGGCACCGAACCCTCCGCCACGCTGCAGAAGCTGGTGGCCGAAGGCCGGCTTGGCGCCAAGAGCGGCCGCGGTTTCCGTGACTGGCCGGAGGACAAGGTGGCGCGGGAGAAGGCGCGCTACGAAAGCACGCTCAAGGCCGCGACCAGGCTGCTCCGCGACGAGGAGAGCTGATCAGCCCTTGCGGGCAGGCGTCTCCGCGGCGCTTTCCTCCATCCGGCGCAGCAGCGCGACCAGACCGGCGCCGCCTTCGATGGTGTCGGCGATCACCGCGTCGCGCGTCGCGCCCGCATCCCGCGCCCGCAGCCCGTCCAGGATGTCGAGATGGCGGTGCCGGCCGGGATAGGTCGGCCGCGCATGCGGGTACAGGTGGTTCAGCATCGGCCCGTTGCGCAGCCAGATGCCCTCGATCACGCCCAGCAGTTCCGGCATCGCGGCGGCACGGTAGAGCCCGTGGTGAAAGCGCCAATTGGCCCCGATCGCGGCCGGCGCATCGCCCGCCGCCTCGGCCCGCACCAGCTCCGCATGCGCGCGTTCCAGCGCGCGGATGCCGGCTTCGGTAACGTGCGCGGCCGCCGCGGCGGCGGCCATGCTCTCGAGCGCCAGGCGCACCTCGCGCAGTTCCAGGTATTGCGCCAGGGTCAGCCCGGCGACGGTGATGGCGCGCGCCTGTTCCATGCGCAGCGCGCGTTCGCGAACCAGCTGCATCACGGCTTCCCGCACCGGCGTCTCGGAAACCGACAGGCTTTGCGCCAGGTCGCGGATCTTCAGGCGCTGGCCCGGCCGCATGCGGCCTTCCATCAGCGCGTTGCGCAGCTCGGCATAGACGCGGCCGGTGAAGTTCTCGCGCCCGATCGGCGTCAGGAAGCCAAGCCCGTCGCCGGCCGCGGCCCGCGATGGGCGGACGGGGCTGCGGGCGGTGGGGCGGGACCGGGCGGGCGGCTGATCCATGGACACCATGACTATTTGATATATCGACGAACCGGCGAAGCCGGACCAGAGTTGACGCGCCGCTTCATATGGGAAGGCCCCGCATGCCGCCAGCATTCAACGCCCGGACCCTGCAGGCCGCCCTGCCGCCGCTCACCGGGGAGCTCCGGCTGCCGGGCCTGGCGGCGCCGGTCACGGTGCTGCGCGACGCCTGGGGCATTCCGCATATCCGGGCGCGGGGCGAGGCCGACGCCTTCCGCGCCCAGGGCTTCGTGCATGCCCAGGACCGGCTGTTTCAGATGGAGCTGAACCGCCGCCGCGCGCTCGGCCGCGCCGCCGAATGGCTCGGCGCCGCGGCGGCCGAAGGCGATATCCTGGCCCGGCGCCTGGGCGTGGAGGTCGCCAGCCGGCGCGATTGCGCCGCCCTCGGCGAGGAGGCGCGGGCGATGGTGGAGGCCTATGCGGCCGGCGTGAACGCCTTCATCGCCTCCGGCGCGCCGCACCCCGCCGAATACGCCCTGCTCGGCACGACGCCGGAACCCTGGGAAGGCTGGCACTGCGTCGCGGTGATGCGCCGCCTCGGCCTGTTGATGGGCTCGGTCTGGTTCAAGCTGTGGCGTGCCGCGGCGTTGCCGCTGGTCGGCGCGGAGAACGCGGCCAAGCTGCGCTACGATGATGGCGGGCGCGACTTGTTGCTGGTGCCGCCGGGCGTCGAGGCCACGCGCTGGACGGCGATGCTGGCCGATCTGGCACCCGGGATGGAAGCACTGCTCGGCACGGCGGCAGGGGATGCGACGGGCGGCGGCAGCAACAACTGGGCGGTGGCGCCGGCGCTGAGCGGCACCGGCCGGCCATTGCTCGCGGGCGATCCGCACCGCGTCTTCGAGATCCCGAACATGTATGCGCAGGGCCATCTCGCCTGCGATGCCTTCGATGCGATCGGGCTGACGGTACCGGGCGTGCCGGGCTTTCCGCATTTCGCCCATAACGGCCGCGTCGCCTGGTGCGTCACCCATGCCTTCGTCGATATCCATGACCTGTTCGTCGAACGCCTGGATGCCACCGGCGCGCGCTGCGCCTTCCGCGGCGATTGGCGCCCGGTGCGGCGGCGGGAGGAAGCGGTGCTGGTGCGCGGCGAAGCGGCGCCGCGCACGGTCACGGTGCTGGAGACCGATCACGGTCCGATCATCGCCCAATCCGGCGACATCGCGCTGGCGTTGCGCTCGGTGCAATTCGCCGAGACCGATCTCTCCTTCGATTGCCTGCCGCGCATGCTGCGCGCGGAGAGCGTCCCGGCCCTGTTCGAAGCGACGCGCGGTTGGGGCCTGATCGACCATAACCTGGTCGCCGGCGATACCGGCGGCCGCATCGGGCATCTGGTGCGCGCCCGCATCCCGCGCCGCCCGCGCGCCAATGGCTGGCTGCCGGTGCCGGGCTGGACCGGCGCGCATGACTGGCAGGGCTGGATCGAACACGAGGCCATGCCGCAGGTCATCGATCCGCCCGGCGGCCTGATCGTCACCGCGAACAACCGCGTCGCCGCCGATGACGGGCCGGACTACCTCTGCACCGATTGCCATCCTTCCTACCGCGCGCGCCGCATCCTGGACCGGTTGCGGACCGAGGCCGCGGCACGGACCGTGGAGGGGGCAGCATCCCTGCATGCCGATACGCTCTCCGCCAATGCCCTGCTGTTCCGCGAACGCATCGCCGCGCTGGCGGAGCCCGGCGATGCCGCGGCCGCGGCGTTGCGGGCCCGGCTGCTCGCCTGGGATGGGCGCATGCAGGCCGGAGACAGTGCCCCCACCGCCTATATCGCGCTGCGGCGCGCGTTGACCGCGCTGTTGGCCGAGCGCAGCGGCCTGGCGGGCCTGGCGTCGCATCCCTTCCTGACCGTGGCGCCCGGCGTGGTGCCGCAGGGCCAGCTCTGGTGGGCGCTGCCGAACCTGCTGCGCGCGGACGACGCCAGCCTGCTCGGCGGCCTCGGCTGGGCGGACGCCTTCGGGGAAGCGCTGGCGCGGGCGGCACGGCAGGACACGGACCAGCCGTGGGGCGAAGCGCACCGGCCGCGCCTGGCGCATCCGCTCTCGCCGGGCTTTCCGGATGCGGCGGCGCTGCTCGATCCGGCCGGACTGCCGATCGGCGGCGACACCGACACGGTGCTGGCCAATGGGCTGCTGCCGGCCTCCGGCCCCGCCGCCACCTATGGCGCGCTGGCGCGCTATGTCTTCGATGTCGGCAATTGGGAGAATTGCCGCTGGGCCGTGTTCCACGGTGCCTCCGGCCATCCCGGTAGCCCGCATTTCGCCGACCAGCATGCGGAATGGGCGGCGACCAGGATGGTACCGATGACCTATGGCTGGGAGGCGATCGCCGGCGCGGCGCGGACGGCGCAGCAACTGTTGCCCTGAGCTATCGCCGCTGCAGGCGGCAATGGGCTGGCGCCACGCCGGGTGCTGCGACGGATGCCTCGTCCCTGGATGCGGTGATCGCCAGCAGGCCGGCATCCAGGCGGGCGGTGTAGCGCATGCCGGGCCCGACCCCTTCCGGCACGCCGGCCAGGGTGACCGGCACGCCTTGCCAATCCAGCATCGCGGTCGGCGCATCGCCGGCCACGAAGACAATCGGCAGCGGCTCCCGCATCCCGCCGCAGGTCAGGATGGCCGAGACACGGGGCGGCTCCGTCTGCGCCCGGGCGGCGCTCGCCGGCGCCAGGGCCAGGCAGGCGAGGATCGGGGTGGCGGCGTGGCGCATCGCGATCCGCACCGTCAGCGCCCCTGCCAATCCGCCGGCATCGGGCTGTGCCGGCCTTCGGCGAACTCCTCGATCATCTTGGCGCAGAAAGCCGGCAGGTCGCCGGGGCTGCGGCTGGTGACCAGGCCATTATCCACCACCACCTCCCGGTCCAGCACCTCCGCGCCGGCATTGCGCAGGTCGGTGTGGATGCTGTGGTAGCCGGTCATGCGGCGGCCTTCGGCGACGCCGGCATCGATCAGGATCCAGGGCGCATGGCAGATGGCCGCGACCGGCTTGCCGGCTTCGAAGAAGCCGCGCACGAAGCGCAGCGCTTCCCGGTCGGTGCGGAGCGCATCCGGGTTATGCGCGCCGCCGGGCAGCACCAGCCCGTCGTAATGCGTCGCATCCGCGGTCTTCACCGAGCGGTCCACTGGCACGGTCTCGCCTTTCTCGAAATGCCGGAAGCCGGTGATCTCGCCGGGCTTCGGCGACACGATCTCCACCCGCGCGCCAGCCCGTTTCAGCGCCTGCAGCGGCTGGGTCAGCTCCACCTGCTCGAAACCGTCCGTCGCCAGGATCGCGATGGTCTTGCCCTGCAGCGTTTCAGCCATGCCTCTGTTCCCTTCCGTCCGTCCGGAGCGTGATCGGTTGCGGTGAGATCACCGGAAACCGTGGATCACGCGGTCGACCACAGTCCTGGCGCATGATCCGTGCGCGCAGGCGAACGCATCGTGCTCCAGCCAGGCGGGGGGAACGCCGCGGGGCGGCCAGGGTTCACGCACCGCCGCGTGAGGGGGTCTCACGTCGGTGGCGTGGTCCGCACTCGGCGTCGCGACCTGCCGTCCGATCGCAATTTGACATCGAGACGACCGAAGCCTTCGGTCATGATGTCCGCCGGATCTGCGCACTGCCGGGCTTCGGCTGGTCGGGATCGTGTTCGGGGAACAGGCGAATGGAATTCGGCGTCTTCGATATCTTCCGCATCGGTATCGGCCCATCGAGTTCCCACACCGTCGGGCCGATGCGGGCGGCGGCGCGCTTCGCGGAGGCGCTTGGCGAGAAGGGCCTGCTGGCCCGGGTCGCGCGGGTGCGGGCGGAGGTCTTCGGCTCCCTGGCGCTGACCGGGCGCGGGCACGCGACGGACATCGCGATCCTGCTCGGCCTCTCCGGCGAATGGCCGGAGCATGTCGATCCCGACATGGCGGGCGACACTGTCGCGGCGATCCAGGCGGCAGGCCGCATCCGGCTGGCCGGCCGGCATCCGGTTCCTTTCGTGGAGGCGGAGGATCTGTTGCTGCATCGCCGTGAAGTGCTGCCCTGCCATACCAACGGCATGCGTTTCACCGCCTTCGATGCCGAAGGCGCGGCGCTGGACAGCCTGGTCTGCTACTCGATCGGCGGCGGCTTCGTGGCGACGGAGGAGGAGTTGCTGCGCCCGACGGCGCCCGCTGCCTCCGTGGTGGTGCCCCACGCCTTCGGCAGTGGCGCAGAGATGCTGGCGATGGCGGCGCGGAGCGGCCTTGGCATCGCCGCCATGATGCGCGCCAACGAACACGCACGGGGCCACGCGACGCAGGCGGTGGATGCCGGGCTGCGCCGCATCCGCGATGCCATGCGCGACTGCATCGAGCGCGGCATGCGCGGCGAAGGGCATTTGCCCGGCCGCACCCGGCTGCGCCGCCGCGCCGCCGCCCTGCATCGCGACCTGCTGGTCCGCCCGCGCGAAACGGATCCGATGATCGCATCCGATTGGGTCAGCCTCTTCGCCATCGCGGTGAATGAGGAGAATGCGGCCGGCGGCCGCGTCGTCACCGCGCCCACCAATGGCGCCGCCGGGATCGTGCCCGCGGTGATGCATTACTACGAACGCTTCGTGGCCGGCGCGACCGAGCAGGGCGTCTTCGACCTGCTGCTGACCGCGGCCGCGATCGGGGTGCTCTACAAGCGCAACGCCTCGATCTCCGGCGCCGAGGTCGGTTGCCAGGGGGAGGTTGGCGTCGCCTGCTCGATGGCGGCGGCCGGCCTCGCCGCCGCGATGGGCGGTACCGTCGCCCAGGTGGAGAATGCCGCCGAGATCGGCATGGAGCACAATCTCGGGCTGACCTGCGATCCGGTCGGCGGGCTGGTGCAGATCCCCTGTATCGAACGCAACGCACTCGGCGCCAACAAGGCGATCATCGCCGCGCGCCTGGCGCTGCGCGGCGACGGCGCGCACCACGTCTCGCTCGATGACGTCATCCGCACCATGCGGCAGACCGGCATCGACATGCAGTCCAAGTACAAGGAAACCTCGCTCGGCGGCCTGGCGGTGAACGTCACCGAGTGCTGATATTCGCGGTCGAGCGTCGGATTCAGACCTTCGGGCCGTTCGGTCCTCCGGCCATCGGACGCTCGCAAGTCGGGCGTCCGATTCAGACCTTCGGGCCATTCGGCCCTCCGGCCATCGGACGCTCAGGCATGCCTCGGCAGCCGTGCCAGCAGGCTGGCCAGCGCCGATTGCGAATGCACGCCGACCTTGCCGAAGATGGCCTGCAGATGCGTGCGCGCCGTCGAATGCGCGATGCCCTCGCGCTCCGACACGGTGCGCAGCGGCAGTCCCGCCGCGACATGCGCGGCGATGCGCGCTTCCGTTCCGGTCAGGCCGAACAGGCTGCGCAACAGCCCCGGGTCGATGCCGGGCGAGGGGTCGCGCAGGATCAGCAGCGCGGCCGGGCGCGGCAGGCCGATCTCGGTCACCGGAATGGCCGGCGCCGCGCCGAGGATGGCGATGCAGGGCGGCGCGTGATCGGCCGCCTCGATGCTGAGCCGCCCCTTGCGCTGCGCGGCGGGGCCGAGTGCCGTGGCGCGGATGGCGGCGGCGAACTTCGCCTGCCCGGCCGTGCGCGCCGTTTGCAGCCGGCCGGCGCGCAGGCGCAGCCAGTCGCCGCGCCGGAGCAGTGCTTCCGCGTCACGATTGGCCAGGATCAGGCGGCCATCGGCATCAGCCAGCAGGGCCGCCGCATCCATGGTGTCCAGCAGCGTGCTCCAGTTCCGCCGGACGGTGCCGGCGAAATGCCGCGCGAGGTCGAGGGCGAGGATCAGCTGTGGCGCCGCCTGCCGGATGGCCGCGAGATTCGCCGCCGTCGTCGCGGCGCCCTTCGCGTCGAGACAGAAGCCATAGCCGCCGGTCAGCACATCCGCCCAATCGCCGTAGAGCAGGTTGGTCACCTCCTGGATGCCCTGCGGCGCGAGAATATCGGCATGGAAGGCGGTGCGGTGCAGCGTCGTCCGGCAGAGGCTCATCGCCGGCAGGATCTCGCCCGGGCGCCGGCGCATCAGCAGCGTCGACATCGGGTTGACCTGATAGCGCTCCATGTAGAGCCGGTCGCAATCGGGATCGAGCCGGCCGACATGCAGGACGCTGTCGCGGGGATCGGGCGCCATGGCATGCACCATGGCCCCCTTCGCGCCGACGGCGTCCGACACCCCGGTCAGCGCCAGGGGCCAGAGCGTGGGGTCGAGTGCCGCCGCATGCAACTTCTCGATCGTCGGCAAGCCGAGCACGGCAACCGCTGCCTTCCGCAGATGATGGAGGCACAACCCTAGCCTGTCCCGGCCTCGTTACGACCGGCAGCGGGCACCTGGGACGCCAGGATGGATCAAAGGCCGTTTATCTCGCCTTTACCCATCGGGATTTCATACTGGTACGGCGGCCGGGGACCTGCGGAAGCTTGCATGAGATCTCTGTCATCTGCGGTCGATCGCCGGGGGACAGCCCAGCCGCCCGGTCTTATTGTCCGGCCAAACGGGAGGGTCCCA
The DNA here is from genome assembly GCA_036499545.1 of Roseomonas sp. GTDB lineage: Bacteria > Pseudomonadota > Alphaproteobacteria > Acetobacterales > Acetobacteraceae > Plastoroseomonas. Next base: position 25,499 of record DASYDR010000095.1, read on the forward strand.
TACATGGATACGGAACGGTTCGGCATCGGTCGGCGCGCCGCCCTGGGGTTCGGCGCCGCCGCGCTCGGCCTGGCGCGGGGCGCCTCGGCGCAGCAGCCCTGGTCGCCGCCGCGGACGGTGCGCATGATCGTCGCCTATCCGCCGGGCGGCGGCGCGGATACCACGGCGCGGCTGCTGGCCGTGCCGCTCAGCAGCTTCCTCGGGCAGTCGATCGTGGTGGAGAACCGGCCGGGGGCCGGCAGCACCATCGGCGCCGGCGAAGTGGCGCGCGCGGCGCCCGATGGCTGCACCCTGTTCCTGGATTCCGCCGGCCACACCATGGCGCCGGCCCTGATCCGCAACCTGCCCTTCGACTACGCCACGGCCTTCACCCCGATCAGCAAGGTCATCCTGCTGCCGCAGGTGGTCGTGGTGCCGGCGGCATCGCCCGATACCGGCCTGGCGGCGCTGGTGGCCCGGGCGAAAGCCAATCCCGGCCGGCTGACCATCGCCTCCTCCGGCAATGGCGGGGAGCAGCACATCACCGGCGTGCTGCTGATGCGCGGCGCCGGCATCGACATGACGCATGTGCCCTATCGCGGGGGCGCGCCGGCGATGCAGTCGCTGCTGTCCGGCGATGTCGACTGCGCCGTCGCCACCATCACCTCCGCCCTCGCGCTGGTGCGGGACGGCAAGCTGCGGGCGCTGGCCGCGACCGGTGCCGACCGGATCAGCAGCCTGCCCGACGTGCCGACCGTCGCCGAGCTGAACCTGCCCGGCCTCATCGGTTTCGACCGCAGCGAATGGAACGGCGTGCTGGCCCCGGCCGGGCTGCCGCCGGCGGCGGTGGAGCGCATCCATGCGGGCCTCCTGCAGGGCCTGGCCGCGCCCAATGTGAAGCAGCGGCTGGAGGCGATCGGCGCCGTGGTGCTGGGCACCTCGGCCGCCGACTTCGCCGCATTCCTGGCCCGCGAGCGCACGGCCATGGCAACCCTGGTGCGGGAAGCCAATATCGTCGCGGATTGAGCCGGCCGGCGGGACCCCGTGCGGCCGGACGCAGGACCGGACGGGGAACCGCATGGCACAGTTGGAATTCGGGCTGGACACCTTCGGCGACGTCACCGCGGGCACCGATGGCGCCCTGCTGCCGCAGGCCCAGGTCATCCGCGACGTGATCGAGGAAGCGGTGCTTGCCGATGCGCTCGGCATCGACGCCTTCGGCGTCGGCGAGCATCACCGCGCCGATTTCGCGGTCTCCGCGCCGGAGGTGGTGCTGGCCGCGATCGCCGGGCGCACCAGCCGGATCCGCCTCGGCTCCGCGGTGACGGTGCTCAGCTCGGACGACCCGATCCGCGTCTACCAGCGCTTCGCGACGCTGGACGCGGCGTCGCAGGGCCGGGCGGAGGCCGTCCTCGGCCGGGGCTCCTTCACCGAATCCTTCCCGCTCTTCGGCCATGAGCTCAGCCAGTACGAAACGCTGTTCGAGGAGAAGCTCGACCTCTTCGTGGCTCTGCTGCGTCAGGAAGCAGTCACCTGGCAGGGCACCATCCGCCCGCCGCTGACCGGCCAGCGCGTCTTTCCGACGGTCGAGAATGGTCCGCTCCACACCTGGGTCGGCGTCGGCGGCAGCCCGGGATCGGTGGTGCGCGCGGCGCGGCATGGCCTGCCGCTGATGCTGGCGATCATCGGCGGCGATCCCCGCCGCTTCGAGCCGTTCGTGGCGCTCTACCGCCGCGCCTTGGCGCAGCTGGAGCGCCCGACGCTGCCGATCGGCGTCCATTCGCCAGGCTATGTGGCGGAGACGGATGAACACGCGCGGGAGGAACTCTGGCCCGACTACAAGCAGATGCGGGACCGGATCGGCGCGGAGCGCGGCTGGCCGCCGATGACCCGGGCGGAATTCGACCAGGAGGCCGATCGTGGCTCGCTTTATGTCGGATCGCCGGAGACGGTGGCGCGCAAGATCGCGGCGACCGTGAAGGCGCTCGGCATCGCGCGCTTCACGCTGAAGTACAGCACCGGCACCTTGCCGCATGGCAAGCTGATGCGCGGCATCGCGCTCTATGGCGGCAAGGTGATGCCGCTGGTGCGCGACATGCTGGCCTGACAACGCCCGGGACCAGGGCCGAAGAAAAAAGCGAAGCCTCTGTCGGATGGCATGCCGCCCGATCGTCCTGGGTTCAGTCACACCAGAGGAGGCTGCCATGTCCTATGTCGACGGCTTTGTCGTAGCCGTGCCGAAGCAGAAGCTCGAAGCCTACAAGGCGATGGCTCGCACCGCGGGTGCGGTCTGGAAGGAACACGGGGCGCTCGCCTATGTGGAATGCCTCGCCGATGATGTGCCCTATGGCGAGCGCACCTCCTTTCCGCGCGCGGTGCAGGCGACGGAGGATGAGGTCGTCGTCTTCTCCTGGGTCGTCTACCCGTCCCGCGCGGCGCGCGACGCGACCATGGCCAAGGTGATGGCGGATCCCCGCCTGGACCATGATCCCGCGACCATGCCGTTCGATGGCAAGCGCCTGATCCATGGCGGCTTCGAGGCCTTCCTCGAGCTGTAACGCGGTGCGGGGCGCGAGAGTGCCCTCGCTGTTGCTTTACTAGCGCTGCCCGCTTGTCTTCCATCTGCCCGTTCGCGGGCCAGTCCATATGGGAAAACCACCATGGCCAAGCTGATCTTCGTCAACCTGCCCGTCAGCGACCTGCCGCGCGCGACCGCCTTCTATGAAGCAGTGGGTGCCGTGAAGAACCCGCAGTTCAGCGACGATACGGCATCCTGCATGGTCTTTTCCGAGACCATCCACGCGATGCTGCTGACCCATGAGAAGTTCCGCCAGTTCACGCCGAAGCCCATCGCCGACGCCAGGACAACCAGCGAGGTGCTGATCTGCCTTTCCGCCGAGAGCCGGGCCGAGGTGGATTCGGTGGTGGACAGGGCCGTGGCTGCCGGCGGCCGCGCCGAGCCCGGCCCGACGCAGGATTTCGGCTTCATGTATGGCCGCAGCTTCGAGGATCCGGACGGCCATATCTGGGAGCTGATGTGGATGGACGTCGCCGCGGCGCAGGCCGCGATGGCGCAGTCCTGACCTGATGCCGGCATCGGCGGAAAGGCTCTTCCGCCGATGCTGCCGCGGCGCACGAAACCCTGCCGCCGCGATAGCGCGGATCAGCCCTTGCGCAGGTTGGTGAAGACCGGCACGCCGTCCAGCATGCCGGTCAGGGTCTTGCGATAGGCGACCGGCTGCGCGTATTGCCCGAGTGCCATGAAGGGCACCTCCTGCCGGTAGGTCAGCTGGATCTCGCGGCTGATCGCCTGCTGTGCTTCGCGCGTTTCCGCGTCCAGCCAGCGCCCGCGCAGCGCGTCGAGGGCGGGGATATTGGCCCAGCCGACGGAGAAGGCGGTGCCGTTCACGCGCAGGCCGGTATGGGTGGCCGGAATCGCGACGTCGCAGCCGGCGGCGTAGGTGCAATGGCAGCTCCAGCCGCCTTCATCGATCGGGCGGCGATTGGTGATGCGCTGGTTGAGCGTGCCCCAATCCGTGGAGACGAAATCGACGTTCATGCCGAGCTGGCGCATCACCTGCGCCGTCACCTCGCAGACCGCGCTGACCCGCGGCACATCCGCGCCGGACAGCAGCACCACCCGTTCCCCGCCATAGCCGGCGGCATCCAGCGCCCGCCGCAGCGCGGCGATATCGGGACGTGTGCCGGGTGGCGGCAGGCCGGCGTCATTCGCCATCGGCGTGCCCGGCGCGAAGACCCCGACCCGGTCCTGCCACAGGCTGCGGTCATTGCCGGCGACCGCGGTCATGCAATCGGCCTGGTCGATCGCCTGCATGACGACCCGCCGCACCGCCGGATTGTCGAAGGGCGGATAGAGGTGGTTCACCCGCAGATGGCCGATCATGCCGGTGTGGTCCTTCACCTCCACCGCGATATCGCGGGAACGGCGGAGCACCGGCAGCAGATCGATCAGCGGCTGTTCGATCCAGTCGACCGCGCCCGATTGCAGCGCCGCCGCGGCGGTCGCCGGATCCGAGATGACATTGAACTCGATGCGGTCGAAATGCGCGACGCGCGGGCCGGCGGTCTGGCTGGCGATGCCGTCGGATCGCGGCACGTAGCCTTCGTGCCGGGCATAGACCACGCGGGCGCCGGCGACCCGTTCTTCCGTCACGAAGCGATAGGGGCCGCTGCCGATCACCTCGGTCACCTGGGTGAAGGGATCGGTCAGCGCCAGGCGCTCCGGCATGATCACCGGCACCTGGGTGCTGAAGCGGCCGAGCGCGGTCGGCAGCAGCGGGAACGGGCGCTTGAGGCGAAAGACGATGGTGCGGTCATCGGCGGCGGACAGCTCGTCGATGGCGGCGGCGAGCAACTGGCCGAAGACATCGCGCTTGCCCCAGCGGGCGACGGAGGCGGCACAGTCGCGGGCGAGCACCGGCGTGCCGTCGTGGAAGCGCAGCCCGTCCCGCAGCGTCAGCCGCCAGAGCCTGCCGTCATTCTCGACGACATGGCCCGCGACCATCTGCGGCTGCACCGAGAAGTCCGCGGCGGTGCCGTAGAGCGTGTCGAAGGCGGCCAGGGCATGGGTCCGGGTCGCGAGGGTGCTGGACCAGACCGGGTCGACGACCGCGACATCCGCATAGGGGACGAAGCGGAGGATGCGCTGATCCTGGGCGCGCGCGACCCGCGGCGCGGCGAAGGGCACGGCGGCGAGGGCGGCCGTGGCGGCCCGGAGAACTTGGCGACGCTGCATTGACCCTGCTTCCCGATCCCGAAGGCGCCTGACAGCAGGTTCCCCCGCCGCGACCGGATAAGCAAGGTTCATGCCTGGGGCGCGCCGGGGCCGCCCGAATCAGCGGCCGGCAACAACCTTTCCGCCCCGGAGACGTTGTCTCCCTGTCGATCAAGGAGACAGCGGTCATGCGGAGGAAGCTGTTTGGAATTGCGGGCCTGGCGCTGCTGGCGCTGACGGCCTGCGGCACGAATGAGCGCGATCGGGTGCAGGGTGGCGCCGTCACCGGCGCCGCGACCGGTGCCGGCATCGGCGCCTTCGGCGGGCCGGTTGGCGCGGTCGTGGGCGGTGTGGTCGGTGGCGGCGCCGGCGCCGTGACGGCGGCGACGACCTCCCCCCAGGACGTGAACCTGGGCCGCCCGGTATGGCGGAACCCTGAGGTGCGCACGCCGCTGGACCAGAGCCGCACCACGTCGCGGTAGGCCTGGCCAGCGAAGGCCGCCGGGCGGAAGGCCCGGCGGCCGGTTATGGCTGGCTCAGCGCGCGACCCAGCCGCCATCGACCGAGATATGCGTCCCGGTCACGGTCGCGGCGCCATCCGAGCACAGATAGAGCACGGCGGCGGCGATGTGCCCCGGCGTCGAGAAGCGCAGCATCGGCTGCTTCTCGGCCAGCAGCGCATGCTCTTCCTGCTGGATGGAGGTGCCGTTGGCCGCCGCGCGATCGGCGATCTGCTTCTCGACCAGTGGCGTCAGCACCCAGCCCGGGCAAACCGCGTTCACGGTGACGCCGGCATTGGCATTCTCGAGCCCGGCCACCTTGGTGAGGCCGAGGATGCCGTGCTTCGCCGCGACATAGGCGGATTTCTGCGGCGAGCCGACCAGCCCGTGCGCGGACGCGATGTTGACGACGCGGCCCCAGCCCTTGGCCTTCATCGCCGGCAGCGCCGCATGCATGCCGTAGAAGACGCCGGACAGGTTGATCGAGAGGATCTGGTTCCACTTCGCGATCGGGAACTCCTCGATATCGGCCGTGAACTGGATGCCGGCATTGTTCACCAGGATATCGAGGCCGCCGAGTTCCGCCTGCGCGCGCGCGACCATCGCCGCGACCTCGTCCGCATTGCTGACATCGGCCGGGACGGTGATGGCGCGGATCCCGAAGCGGGCTTCCGTATCGGCGCGCAGCGCCTCGATCTCGGCCGGATCACCGAAGCCGTTGAAGACGATGTCGGCGCCGGCCTCAGCCAGCGCATGCGCGACGCCGAGGCCGATCCCGGAAGTGGATCCGGTGACCAGCGCGACCTTGCCCTTGAGGCTCATGCGGGAATTCTCCTGTGCCCGGCGGTCATGGTGACGCCGCGACACCGGCGGTGATGCCAATGCCGCGGATGGTGCGCAATCGCGGGCGCCCCCCGGGTGCATGGCAAGTTGATGAATTTGCGCATGCTTCCATCCGACGGCGGTGTGCGGCAGTGGCGCCTTGTAGGATGTGGCACTGCCGGGCGCTTGGACTGCAAGGAGCATGAGACGGATGGACGCTGTGACCAATGAAGGGATTCCGAGCCAGACAGGCTGGCGCCCCGAAGGCTGCAATCGCATCGCGCTGATGCTGCAGGGTGGTGGTGCGCTCGGTGCCTATCAGGCCGGTGTCTACCAGGCGCTGGACGAAGCGGACGTGCGGCCTGACTGGGTGTCGGGCGTGTCGATCGGCGCCATCAACGCCGCGCTGATCGCCGGCAATCGGCCCGAGGATCGGCTGGATCGCCTGCATGCCTTCTGGAACCGCATCACTGATCGCCGCATCTGGCTCTACACGCCGGAAGGTGACGAGTTCCGCCGCATGCGCAACGCGCAGAGCGCGCAGGCCACGATGTCACTGGGGCAGCCGGGCTTCTTCAAGCCGAACCGCCCGAGCCCCTGGGCGTCGCAGCGCGGCGCCAGCACCGCGACCGCGATCTACGACACCTCCCCGCTGCGGCAGACGCTGCTGGAGCTGGTGGACTGGGATTACCTGAACCAAGGCCGCATGCGTTTCGCGGTCGGCGCGGTCAACGTGCTGACCGGCAATTTCGCCTATTTCGACAATACCCTGGGCGAGATCGGGCCGGAGCATGTGATGGCCTCCGGCGCGCTGCCGCCGGCGCTGCCGATGGTCCGTGTCGGCACGGATTATTTCTGGGATGGCGGCCTCGTCTCCAACACGCCGCTGCAGCACCTGCTCGACGCGCCGGACCAGCGCAGCACGCTGGTGTTCCAGGTCGATCTCTTCTCCGCCCGCGGTCCGCTGCCGCGGGACATGGAGGATGTGCTCGGGCGCCACAAGGACATCCAGTACTCCTCCCGCACGCGGGCCATCACCGACTACCAGCGCCGGCTGCATGGATTGCGCCTGAAGCTGAAGCAGGCCTATGCGCGGCTGCCGGACGACCAGCTGAGCGATGCGGAGCGGGCGCTGAAGGCTGAGCTGGAGCACCTGCCCTCGGTCAACATCCTGCAGATGATCTATCAGCAGAAGGCCTATGAGGGGCACGCGAAGGATTACGAGTTCAGCCGCACCAGCATGCGCGAGCATTGGGAGAGCGGCTATGAGGACACGCGCCGCGCCATGAAGCGCCGGGACTGGATGGCGATGCCGGACGATGGCGCCATCGTCACGCATGACGTGCATCGGATGACCGGCGGCTGATTGCCGGGGCCGGAAAGAAGCCCGCCCCGCGACGCGCGGGGCGGGTTGGCGGCTCGGGGCTGATTCAGCCCAGATAGTCGTGCAGCACGCGGCCGAAAGGCAGCGTCAGGTCGGCGATGTAGTGGGTGCCGCCGATCACTTCACGCACCGGCAGGTCGGCGACCGGCGCATTGGCATGCGGCACCAGGTGCAGCCGCGCCGGGCTGGTCCAGGCGCCCTTCAGCGTGATCTCGGTTAGCTCGTAGCCGACCAGCTGGCAGATCGCCGGATTGCCGTCGACATGCGGGATCAGCTTCAGGTTGATCTGGGTCTTGGTCATCGCGGCCATCATCGCGGCCGTGTCGGTGACCTGGTTGTGCTTGTACGCCATGGTGCCGGTGGCGACGCGTTCGCCCGCATAGTCCAGCGTGCCGACCACGGTGTCGGTCTTCAGGTGGAACTTCGGGTGCGCGTACTTCTTCGGGAAGCCCCAGATCTCGCGGCCGGCGGCGATCGGCGCTTCATCGTCGAGATACATCTGGGCGGTGAAATTGCAGTTCTTGCCCTGGAAGCGGCAGGGGATCACCACGCCGGTCTCGGTGTAGTTGCCGAAGCCGGAGCTGTCCGGCATGCGGATCCACTCGTAATGCACGACCGCATCCGCGAGCGGCTCCAGCGGCTCGGGCAGGGCGGCGCGGATCGCGGCCGCATCGGTCAGATAGGAGATGATGAAGTACTCGCGGTCCACGAAGCGGTAGGGGCCGCGCGGGAAACTCGGGCTCGCGAGCGGCATGGAAGGCGCGCGCAGGATCTCGTCGGGCGTCATCGTCCGGTTTTCCGTTCGTTCGGGGGAGGGAGAAAAGGCAAAGGCGCCGAGGGTGCCCGGCGCCTTTGTTTGGAGCAGACCCCGTCCGCGCGATCCCGCGCGGACGGATGAACATGGCCGTGGAGGAGAGGCGGGCGACCGGCCCGCTTCTCCCCGCGCCGTCACATGATCTGGCGCAGCAGGAAGTAGAGGCTGCCCGCCAGCGCGATCGCCGCCGGCAGGGTCAGCACCCAGGCCATCAGCATGCTGCGCACGGTCGACCACTGCAGGCCGGAGCCGCTGGCCGCCATGCAGCCGGCGACGCCGGAGGACAGCACGTGGGTGGTGGAGACCGGCAGGTGGTAGACGTCGGCCGCGCCGATGGTCGCGGCCGCGACCAGCTCCGCCGCCGCGCCCTGCGCGTAGGTCATGTGGGTCTTGCCGATCTTCTCGCCGACCGTCACCACGATGCGCTTCCAGCCCACCATGGTGCCGAGGCCGAGCGCCAGCGCCACGGTCACCTTCACCCAGAGCGGGATGAACTTGGTGCCGTTGTCGAGGGTCGAGCGGTAGGCGCTGAGAGAGGTGGCTTCCTGCGCGGTGAAGGTGACGCCATGGCTCGGCATCAGGCGGATCGCGTCGGAGACCAGGTACATGTCGTTGCGCATGTTGCTGGTGGCGGCGGCCGGCACATGGCTGATGGCGCCGTACTGCTGCACCTGGCGGCCGATGTCGCTGGTCAGCGAGGCCAGGGCGCCGAAGGTCTGGTTGCCATCGAAGCTGCGGTCGCGGATGGCGTCACCGATCATCGTCCGGGCCTGGTCGGCCGGGAGCTGCTGGCCCTGGGCGCGGGCTTCGAAGATGGTGGTCGCCTGCGTCGTCGCCTGCACGAAGGCCGGCATCTGGCTGTCCGGAATGGCGCGGTTCAGCGCATAGGCGGTCGGCACCGCGCCGATCAGGATGAGCATGATCAGACCCATGCCCTTCTGGCCGTCATTGGAGCCGTGCGCGAAGGACACGCCGGTGCAGGTGAAGATCAGCAGGCCGCGGATCCACAGCGGCGGCGGGGCGTTGGCCGCCGGCGCCTCGTAGAGCGCCTTGTTGCGGATCAGCGCCTTCATCGCCAGGAGCAGCAGCGCCGCGCAGCCGAAGCCGACGAGCGGGCTCAGCAGCAGCGCCTGGAAGGTGCTGGTCGCCTGCGACCAGTCGACGCCCGAGGTCGCGCTGCCGGCCGGCGCCATCAGCTGGTTGGCGAGGCCGACGCCCATGATGGAGCCGATCAGCGTGTGGGAGGAGGAGGCCGGCAGGCCCAGCGCCCAGGTGCCGAGGTTCCAGATGATCGCCGAGATCAGCAGCGCGAAGATCATCGCGAAGCCGGCGCCGCTGCCGACCTGCAGGATCAGCTCCACCGGCAGCAGGCTGATGATGCCGAAGGCGACGCCGCCGGCCGAGGTCAGCACGCCGAGGAAGTTGAAGAAGCCCGACCACATCACCGCGACGGTGGGCGGCAGGCTGTGGGTGTAGATGACGGTCGCGACAGCGTTGGCGGTGTCGTGGAAGCCGTTCACGAACTCGAAGCCGAGCGCGATCAGCAGCGCGATGCCCAGCATCACGAAGGCGCCGATCGCCAGCGGCTCGGCGCCGGCGTCGTTCATGTCACCCAGCACGCTGTGCACGGTGTAGGCGATGCCGCCCAGCAGGATGGCGAGGAAGATCAGAGCCGCGGCGAAATGCGGCTTCTGATCGAGTTCGGGGCGGTGGACATCAGCGGGTGTGTCCACTGGCCTGGCGGCCATGACGGCGTCGGACATCGACGAGGGGCTCCTGGAGCGGGGATGCCTCCACCTATCGCGTGCCGATCCGTGCTCGGATGACGGTTGCAAGACAGTCTCGTGAAGACAAAATCGAACAATTACAATGAGGTAAGAAATAATTTAACTAACTGTTAGTCAATACGGATTCCGGCTGCCCGGACCAGCGCGGCATGCCGCGCGAGTTCCTCCGCAAGCAAGACCGCAAGCCGCTCCGGCGGTCCTCCGAGGATGTCGAGACCGGCCGTTTCCAGCCGCGGCCGCGCCGCCGGATCGGCCAGCACCGCGTTCATCGCCGCGTTGCAGGCGGCGATCACCGGCGCCGGGGTGCCCTTCGGCGCCAGCAGGCCGAACCAGGTGCCGAAGACCAGGCCGGGCATGCCGAGCTCCGCGCTGGTCGGCACATCGGGCAGGGTGGGGCTGCGGGTCTCCGACAGCATGGCGATCGCCCGCACCTGCCCGGCGCGCACCTGGCCGGCGGTGCCGGTGACCAGGTTGAACATCGCCTGCAGCCGGCCCGCCATCAGGTCGGTCATCGCGGCCGCCGGCGCGGCATAGGGGACATGCACCAGGTCGGTATGCGTCTCCTGCCGGAAGAGCTCGCCCGCGAGATGCATGGAACTGCCATTGCCGGAGGAGCCGTAGTTGATGCGCCCGGGATTGGCGCGGGCATAGGCGGTGAATTCGGCCAGGTCGTGCACCGGCAGGTCGCGGTTCACCACCAGGATGTTAGGCACGTTGCCGATCAGGATGACCGGGTCGAAATCGCGCACAGGGTCGAAAGGCAGGTCGCGGTAGAGCGCCGGGTTGGTGGCGAGCGTCCCGGCCCAGGACCAGAGGAAAGTGTAGCCGTCAGGCGCGCTGCGGGCGGCGGCCTGGGCGCCGATATTGCCGTTGGCGCCGCCGCGGTTGTCGACCACGAAGCGCTGCGGCAGGCGCTTGTCCAGTTCCTGCGCCACGATCCGGGCCAGGGTGTCGGCGGTGCCGCCGCCGCCGGGCGCCGGCAGGATGATGCGCACCGGCCGCACCGGCCAGTCGCCGGCCTCGGCGGCGGCGCGCGCGGCGAGGCCGGCAGCGGGCAGGGCGGTCAGCAGGGCGCGGCGGTGGATGGGCATCGGCATTCCTTGCGAACAGCCCTGGCAGCGCAGTCATTCTCCTGGCGCGGGGCTGACTTGCAAGCGGCTTGTGAGATAACGTAATTGCAAATCACTCGCAGTTGGGCTTCAAGCCTACTGCACGCCGTGCCCGGGAGGTGGCCAAGTCATGATCCGTGCGCTCCCCCCTGTCTTGCGCGTCCTCCGCGCTGCGGGGAGTGGCTTGGTTTCCTCCTTGGGAGGGACGGCAGGCGATACGCCGCATCCCTGATGCGGCGACTGGCCGGTGGCGGCGGAGACCGCCCTGGCGAGGAATATCCGGGTGCATGGGTGGAGGCCCCGCCGCTCTGCGGTACGGGGGACTTGGCCGTTCGGCGGCCTCGGTGTGATCGGGCGCATCGCGTCCGGAGCAGGAAGCAGGAAGTAGATTAGGCATGATCCCGCACGGACCCGACCTCTCGCTGACCACGCTGATTCTCACCGCCGATCCGGTGGTGAAGTCGGTGATGGCGCTGCTGGTGCTGGCCTCGATCGCCTGCTGGGGCGTGATGATCGAGAAATTCATCAGCTTCGGCCGCCTGGCGCGCGAGGCGCGCGCGATCAAGGAGATCGAGCAGCCGCAGGGCGACGGCCTGGCCGCCGAGGTGCTGCGCGCCGGCGGCGCCGAATGGCGCGAAGGCCGTGATGATGAGGAGAGTGGCGGCGAGTTCCGCGACCGGATCGAACGCGCGATGCGCAGCGTCTTCGCCGCGCGCATGCGCCTGGCCGAGCATGGGCTGCCGATCCTGGCCACCACCGGGTCCGTCGCGCCCTTCGTCGGGCTGTTCGGCACCGTCTGGGGCATCATGAACAGCTTCGCCGGCATCGCGGCGCGCCAGGATACCAGCCTGGCGACCGTCGCCCCCGGTATCGCCGAAGCGCTTTTCGCCACCGCGATCGGCCTGGCCGCCGCGATCCCGGCGGTGATGGCCTATAATCGCTGCGCGGTCCGCCTCGGCCGTATCCGGGCGGAGGGCTATTCGGCGATCGGCACCATCGCGCAGCGCCTGGCACGCCGGCCGCGCGTGGCGCGGCCCGCCGCGGTGCGCGGCGCGGCGGCGGAGTAACCGCCATGGCCATGGGCTCGATGTCGGGCGGCGGTGGCGATGACGAGGAAGGCGGCACCCCCGTCTCCGAGATCAACGTCACGCCGCTGGTCGATGTCATGCTGGTGCTGCTGGTCATCTTCATGGTGGCGGCGCCGATGTTGACGACCGGCGTGCAGGTGAACCTGCCGCGCACCGCGGCCGCGGCCCTGTCGCCGCCGAAGCCGCCGCTCGAGATTTCGATCGATCCGCAGGGCGGCATCTTCATCGCCCGCGATCAGGTGGAGGAAGCGGCGCTGCCCGAGCGCCTGGCCGCCATCCACACCGAGGATCCGGAGCGTGCCGTGCACCTGCGCGCCGACCGGGCGCTGGAATATGGCACCGTGCTGCGGGTGATGGCGCTGGTGACCCGCGCCGGCATCACCCGCGTCGCCCTGGTCTCGACCCCGGCCCCGGCCGGCGGCGCGCCGGCCGTGCCGGTAGCGGCCCCTGCGCAGGCGCCCGCCGACGCGCCGCCCGCGGCGGCACCGGCGCCCGCGACCAGCGCAGCACCCTGAGATGCGGCGTATCGGATGGCTGGCCTACGGCGCCTCGGCGCTGGTGCATGGTGCCGCCCTGGTGTTCCTGCTGGCCGCCGCGGAGGTGCCGCCGCCCGACGAGGTAATCCCGGTCGAGATGGCGCTGCCAGATCCCACGCCAGAGCCTGAGCCGGCCGCCCCCGACCCAGTTCCCGAGCCGGAGCAGGTGCAGGAAGCGACCCCGCCGCCGCCCGAGCCGGTGCAGCCGATCGCCGAGCCCGAGCCGGTGCAGGAACCGCCGCCGCCCGAGCCACCGCCGCCGGAACCCGATCCGCCGCCGCCGGAGCCGCCGCCGCCCGAACCCCCGCCGCCGCCGGACGAGCCGGTGGTGGAGCCGCCCCCGCCGCCTCCGCCGCCACCCCCCCCGCGGCCGACGCCGCCGCGGCCGCGCCCGCCGCGTCCGGCACCGCCGCGCCCGACCCCGGCCGCGGTCGAACCGGCGGCCCCCGCGCCCGCTGCGCCGGCACCCGCCGTCGCGGCCCCTGCGCAGGCCCGGACGGCCGCGGCGCCGAGCCCGAACTACGTCCGCGCCCTGCTGTCGGCGCTGGAGCGGCACAAGCGCTACCCGGATGCGGCGCGGGCCCGCCGGTCCCAGGGTGTCGCGATCCTGCGCATGGCGCTCGGCCCTGACGGCCGCGTGCTGAACTGGCGGATCCTGCAGAGCGCCGGTGACCCGCAACTCGACGAAGCGGTCGGCGCCATGGTGCAGGCGGCGTCCCCGCTGCCGGCCCCGCCGGCGGAGATGCTGACCGGCGGCACCCTGGAGTTGACGGTGCCGGTCCGCTTCGCGATCCGCTGAGGCCCCCGGGCCGACATCCGGCGGCCGCAGGCCGCCCACCAGCCCCTGCGGAGCGAGCGTAGCGATGCTCCGGGGCCGCGCATGCGGCCCCGCGCCAGACCATCAGCCGCGCCGGGTGCGGCCTGACAGCGCGGCAGCCAAGCGGCCGGAGGCCGCGCCCGGCGCCTGAGGGTCCCCAAAACCCTGTCATCCAATGGTTACCCTGGCTTCATTGCTCTGTCGCCGGGCGCACGCTAACCCGTCACTCTATGGACATGGCCCTGCGATCCGTTCCCGGCAGCGAGTCGCCGGCGCCCGCGCCCGCCGGGGGCACCCGTAGCCGCCGCCGGCTGCCCCTGCGTTTCCGCCCCTGGCTGCGCACCCCGATCTGGGGCGACGTGATGGAGCCGCGGCCGCTTGGCGGTCGCATCCGCGCGGTGCGGCGCATCGCCTGCGCCCTGATCTGGACGCTGATCGCGGTGCCGATCCAGGCGCTGCTGCTGTTGTTGCCCGGCCAGCCCAAGGTCACCTTCGCGCGCATCTATCACCGCGTGCTCTGTGCCCTGATCGGCATCCGCGTGCAGGTGGTGGGCGCGCCGGCGCGCGGCGGCCGGGTGCTGTTCCTGTCCAATCACACCTCCTGGCTGGATATCCTGGTGCTCGGCGGCGTGCTCGAGGCGTGCTTCGTCGCCAAGGCGGAAGTCGGGCAATGGCCGGTGGTGCGCACCATCGCGCGGCTCGGCCGCACGGTCTTCGTCAGCCGGCGCCGCGGCAGCACCGCACGCGAAGCGGATGCGATGCGGTCGCGCCTGATCGATGGCGACAACCTGATCCTCTTTCCCGAAGGCACCTCCAACGACGGCACCCGCACGCTGCCCTTCCGCAGCGCCTTCCTGGCGGTGGCGGCGGAAGCGCGGCTCGTGCAGCCGGTGTCGCTGGTCTATGACCGGCTGGGCGGCCTGCCGGCCTGCCGGCGCGACCGGCCGCTCTTCGCCTGGTATGGCGACATGGATATCGGCAGCCATTTCTGGCGCATCGCCCGCCGCTCCGGCGCCCGCGCCACGGTGTTGCTGCATACGCCGGTCGATCCCGCCGGGATCACCGACCGCAAGGTGCTGACCCAGCGGGTCGAAGCGGTGGTCGCCGCCGGCGCTGCGCAGCTCCGCCAGAACCGTCCGCCGGTGGTGCTCAGCGCGTGACGCGGCCGGGGCGGGCTGCCGCCTTCGGCGGGCTGTCATTCCGCCGTGCTTGACCTCGCTGCCCGCGAAACCCCACGATTCGAGCCATGAAGCGTCGAGTCGCTTGACCCTGGGCCGGTGCCCGCGCATCTCCACCGTTTCTTCCCGCGCCATGCCGGGCCCGGGTCGAGCGGAGTGTTTCCTGTGATGCCGAGCGACGCGCCTCCCCCCAAGAAGCGGCTGCTGATCCGCACCTGGGGCTGCCAGATGAACGTGTACGACAGCGCCCGCATGGCGGATGTGCTGGCGCCGCTCGGCTATGCGCCCGCCGAGGCGCCGGAGGAGGCCGACATGGTCATCCTCAACACCTGCCACATCCGGGAAAAGGCGGCGGAGAAGGTTTTCTCCGACCTCGGCCGCCTGCGCGGCGTCAAGGAGGAGAAGGCGGCCCGCGGCGAACGCATGATCCTGGCCGTCGCCGGTTGCGTGGCGCAGGCGGAGGGGGCGGAAATCATCGCCCGCGCTCCCTATGTGGATATCGTGCTCGGCCCCCAGACCTATCATCGGCTGCCGGAGATGGTGGCGCGCGCCAGCCGTGCGGCCGGCGCGGTGATCGAGACCGACTTCCCCGCCGAGGACAAGTTCGACCACCTGCCGGAGACGGTGCAGGCCAGCGGCCCGATCGCCTTCCTGACCGTGCAGGAGGGCTGCGACAAGTTCTGCTCCTTCTGCGTCGTCCCCTATACCCGCGGGGCGGAGTTCAGCCGCCCCGCCGCCCAGGTCCTGGCGGAAGCCCGGCGGCTGGTGGCCCGCGGCGCGCGGGAGATCGCGCTGCTGGGTCAGAATGTGAACGCCTATCACGGCGCCGGGCCGGATGGCCGCGAATGGGGCCTCGGGCGGCTGCTGCGGGAAGTGTCGGCGATCCCCGGGCTGGCGCGGCTGCGCTATACCACCAGCCATCCGCGCGACATGGATGACGACCTGATCGCGGCCCATGCCGAACTGCCGGGCCTCATGCCCTTCCTGCACCTGCCGGTGCAATCGGGCAGCGACCGCATGCTGGCCGCCATGAACCGTGGCCACAAGGCGGCGGATTTCCTGCGCGTGGTGGAGAAGCTGCGGGCGGCGCGGCCGGACATCGCCCTGTCGTCGGATTTCATCGCCGGGCATCCGGGCGAGAGCGATGCCGATCACGCCGCGACCATGGCCCTGATCCGGGAGGTCGGCTTCGCCCAGGCCTTCAGCTTCAAGTATTCCGCGCGTCCGGGCACGCCCGCCGCCGGCGCCGGGCTGCAGGTCGCCGAGGCGGTGAAGGATGCCCGCCTGGCCGAGATCCAGGCGCTGCTGCGCGAACAGCAGGAAGCCTTCAACCGCTCCCGCGCCGGGCTCGAGATGCTGGTGCTCTGCACCGGTCCCGCGCGGCATCCGGGCCAGATGGCCGGGCGCTCACCCTGGCTGCAGCCGGTGCATTTCGACGCCCCCGCGCATCTCGCGGGGCAGCTCGTGCCGGTGCGGATCACCGCCGGCCAGACCAATTCCCTCGCCGCCGAATGGCTCGGCGGCGCGGCGGAACCACCCCCGTTGCAGGAGATCAGAGCCGCTTGACCCACGCGCCCGCGATATCCGTCCGCCCTGGCGAAGCCAGGACCCTCCGTCCCGGCCTCCCCCCCGAGCAGCGATCCGTGACGCTGCAATTCGACGACAACGCGCTGCTGGCGCTGCTCCATGGCGAGCATGACCGGCATCTGGCGCGGGTGGAGCAGGTGCTGGGGGTGCGATTGACATCCCGTGGCAACCGCATCGCCATCGCGGGGACCGCGGACCGGACGGAAATGGCGGAAGCGGCGCTGCTGGCGCTCTGGACCCGGCTCGAACGCGGGCAGCATGTCGGCACCGCGGAAGTGGAGGCGGCGCTGCGCCTGGCCGAGGATGCGGCCGAACAGGGCGAGCCGCGGCTGCCGCTGGCCGACCTGCCGGCGATCCGCACCCGCAAGGGCGCGATCCAGCCGCGCTCCGCGGCCCAGGCCGGCTATATCGAGACCCTCTCGCGGCACGACATGGTGTTCGGCGTCGGCCCCGCCGGCACCGGCAAGACCTATCTGGCGGTCGCCCAGGGCGTCGCGCTGCTGCAGGCCGGCAGGGTGGATCGCATCGTGCTGAGCCGCCCGGCGGTCGAAGCCGGCGAACGGCTTGGCTTCCTGCCCGGCGACATGAAGGAGAAGGTCGATCCCTATCTCCGCCCGCTCTACGACGCGCTGAACGACATGCTGCCGGCCGAGCAGGTGGCCCGCCGCATCGCCGCCGGCGAGATCGAGATCGCGCCGCTGGCCTTCATGCGCGGCCGGACGCTGGCGCATTGCTACGCGATCCTCGACGAGGCGCAGAACACCACCGCCGCCCAGATGAAGATGTTCCTGACCCGGATGGGCGAGGGCAGCCGGATGGTCATCACCGGCGACCCGACCCAGGTGGACCTGCCATCCGGCCAGGCCTCCGGCCTGGTCGAGGCGCTGCGCATCCTGGACGGGGTCTCCGGGATCGGCGTGACGCGCTTTTCCGAGAAGGATGTGGTAAGGCACCCGCTGGTGGCCCGGATCGTCGCCGCCTATGGCCGTGCCGATGAGGCCGCCGGGCGAGATGGCAAACGCCGGGGGAAGAAGGAGAGTGATGGAACCGGGAAGTAGCCGACCCGGCCGGGGACGCAAGGCGCGTCCGGTGGCTGGGTTCCGGTCGGAGGCTTCGGATATCGAGGTCTCCGTGATGATCGCGGCGCCCGGATGGCGCGCCGCCGTGCAGCGGGTCGAGCGTCTCGCGCGCCGCGCCGCGCTGGCCGCGCTCATGGAAGCGGGCCGGACGGGCGCCATGACCGTGCTGCTGGCCGATGACCGGGCGCTCCGGCGCCTCAATGGCGGCTACCGCGGCAAGGCCAAGCCAACCAACGTGCTGTCCTTCCCGTCCGGGGTGCCGCGGCATCTCGGCGATGTCGCACTGGCACTCGGCGTGGTGCGGCGGGAAGCGCGCGGCGCCGGGCGGCGCACCCACGCGCATCTGGCGCATCTGGTCGCGCATGGGGCGCTGCACCTCGCCGGACATGATCATATCCTGGCCGGGGAAGCGCGGCGGATGGAGCGGGCGGAAGCGCGCGTGATGCGCCGCCTTGGCCTGCCCAACCCCTGGCGGGGCCTGACATGAACGGCCACCATGACGATCCGGCCCGCAACGGGCTGCTCTGGCGCCTGCAGGGCCTGCTGCGCCGGCGCGAGGCCGAGAGCGTGCGCGACCGTGTCGAGGAGCTGATCGAAGCACGCGACGCACCGCCCCGCGACGGTGAGGTGGCGCTGCCCGACACCACCGGCCTCGACCCGCATGAGCGGGCGCTGCTCGGTAATGTCCTGAAGCTGCGCGGCAAGACCGCCTATGACGTGATGGTGCCGCGCGCCGACATCATGGCGATGGCGATCGACCTGACGCTCGACCAGGCGATCGACTTCATCCAGCGCGACGGCCACAGCCGCTACCCGGTGTATCGCGAGAATCTCGACGACATCCTGGGCATGATCCACATCAAGGACGTCTTCGCCGCGGTCGGCCGCGACGGGCCCTTCAGCCTGCAGGCGATGCTGCGCCGGCCGTTGCTGGTGGTGCCCTCCGTCCCCGTGCTGGACCTGTTGCTGCAGATGCGCCAGGCGCGGGTGCATCTGGCGCTGGTGGTCGACGAATATGGCGGCATCGACGGGCTGGTGACGATCGAGGATTTGGTCGAGACCATCACCGGCGATATCGCCGATGAGCATGACGAGGTGCTGGCGCCGCAGATCATCGAACGTCCCGATGGCGCCTTCGAGATGGATGCGCGCACCCCGGTCGAGGCCTTCGAGGAACGGCTCGGCGAAGTGCTGACCGAGGAGGAGCGCGGCGCCGATATCGACACCGTGGGCGGCCTCGTCTTCACTCTGGCCGGCCGCGTGCCGGCGAAGGGGGAACTGGTCTCGCATCCTTCGGGGCTCGAGTTCCGGGTGCTGGATGCGGATCCGCGCCGCATCCGGCGGGTGCGGGTCAGGCGTCCGGGCGCACCGGAGCGCGCACAGGCGGCGGAATAGCGCCTCCCGGGCGAAGTATCTTCGGCGCACGGTGGACGGCGCGCCGGAGCACGGCTAACCCCAGGATGTGATCCGTTCCTTCTTCTTCCACCTCGCCAACCGGCGAGGCTGGCGCGCCCTCGCCACCGCCTTCGGGCTGGGGCTGCTGGCGGCACTGGCATTGCCGCCGGTGCATGCGGTGCCGGTGCTGCTGATCGCCATCCCCGGGCTGCTGGTGATGCTCGGGGCGACGCCGGGCTGGAAACGCGCCGCGGTGATCGGCCTGTTCTGGGGCTGGGGCTTCTTCGTCGGCGGCCTCTACTGGATCACCTATGCGATCCTGACGGAGGTCGACCGCTTCTGGTGGCTGGTGCCGATCGCGGTGCCGGCCTTGTCACTACCGCTCGGCCTCTTCGTCGCGGCGCCCGCGGGGGCCGCGCGCCTCGTGCGGTCCGGCTGGCCGCGGCTGCTGGTCTTCACCGGCGTCTGGGTGCTGTCCGAACTGGTGCGCGGCCTGATTCTCACCGGCTTTCCCTGGAACCTGCTCGGCAGTGTCTGGGCCTTCGGCGCGCTGCCGGTGCAGGCGGCGGCCTTCATCGGCGTGCATGGCCTTTCGCTCGCGACCGTCCTGCTCGCGGGACTTCCCCTGCTCGGGCGGCGCGCGATGATCGGCGGCGCCGCGGCGCTGGCCGGCTTCGCGGCGCTGGGCGCCGCCCGCCTATGGCCGGAAGAACTCCCGCCGCAGCCGCTGCATGTGCTGCTGGTGCAAGGCAATGTCGCGCAGGACGTGAAGTGGCGCGCCGATGCGCGCGTGCCGATCTTCCGGCGCTACTTGGACCTGACGGCGACCGGCCTGCGCGATATCGAAGCGGCGGCGCCGGGCGCCCGCGTCGCGGTGATCTGGCCCGAAAGCGCGAGCCCCTTCCGCCTGGCCGAGGACGCCGAGGCCCGCGCCGCCGTCGCCGGTGTGCTGCACGAGCGCGCGACCTTGCTGGCCGGCGCGGTGACGGTCGACTGGGGCGAGGACCGGCAGCCGCGGGCCGTCTATAACAGCCTGGTCGCGGTGACGCCGGACGGCGCCGTCGCCGGCCGGTACGACAAGGCGCATCTGGTCCCCTTCGGCGAATACATGCCGCTGCGGGGCCTGCTGCCGATCCGCATCGTGCAGGGCGGGCTCGACTTCACGCCCGGTCCGGGGCTGGTGACCATGGCGCCGGCCGGGCTGCCCGCCTTCTCCCCCTTGATCTGCTACGAGGTGATCTTCCCAGGTGCCGTGGTCGGGCCCGAACGGCCGCAATGGCTGGTGAACATCACCAACGACGCCTGGTTCGGCCATTCCGCCGGCCCTTATCAGCACCTTGCGACGGCCCGGTTGCGGGCGGTGGAGGAAGGGCTGCCGGTCGCGCGGGCGGCGCAGACCGGAATCTCCGCGGTCTTCGATTCCCGCGGCCGGGAGGTGGCGTCGCTTCCGCTCGGCGGCATGGGCGTGGTCACTGCCCCGCTGCCCGCGCCGGGTCGACCCACACTCTTTGCGCGAACGGGACTTATCCTGCCTTGCCTGCTCGCTTTTCTCGCCATAATCGCGGGAGTTGTTCTTGGACGGCGCCGCGCGCGTCGCGGGTGATGGCGTCTCATATGCCATGAACCCGGCCGAACGCGGCGCAGTTTTGTCTAAAAAATTGATAAATGGTTTAAGAGTTGACGAGATATGAATGATCCGCTACCGAATGAGTGGCGCGCAGCGTTGTTGCGCAACGCCCGCGTGCGGGCGAGCGATTCATCGCCCGGCCGACACGGAGCCATCCTGTCGGCACCGGGCGTGGGATGGAGTGCGGATGCATGCGAGGCGGAGCAATGATGATGGTCAGTGGTGAGGCTGGCGAACGCGCCGATCGGGAACATCGGCCGAGCCCCATCGATGTGCATGTCGGCAGCCGGGTGCGCCTGCGCCGGACGCTGCTTGGCATGAGCCAGGAAAAGCTGGGCGAGGCCCTGGGCCTGACCTTCCAGCAGGTGCAGAAATACGAGCGCGGTGTGAACCGCATCGGCGCCAGCCGCCTGTTCGATCTGTCCCGCGTCCTGGATGTGCCGATCGGCTTCTTCTTCGACGACATGCAGGGCGTGCCTGGCGGCCGTGCCACCCGCGCCGCGGTAGCCGGCTTCGCCGAACCGCAGGACGGCTTCGACGACGACACGCTGCACCGCCGCGAAACGCTGGAACTGGTCCGCGCCTATTACAGGATCACCGATCCTTCGATCCGCAAGCGCGTCTTCGATCTGATCAAGACGCTGTCCCCGACGGAATGATCGCCGCGCGGCGGCATGCGCGGCCCTGGCTCGCCGGGTCGCGCCGCCGCTGCAACGGATATTGGCCTGTGGTCGTGTCCGGGGTCATTCCGGGGGCAGCAGGGCCGCGATCCGGGTCAGCGCGCCGTCGCGCATGCCGAGCGCGGCGAGATGCGCCAGGGTGTTCATCAGATACTCGCGATTGCTGCCGGTCTCGCCGCGTCCCCGCGCGATGATCCCGGCCGCCGTTTCCGGGGCCAGCCGGCCGCAATAATGGCGGCTCGCGCGCCGGGCGACATAGGTCACTGCCTGTACCGGTTGCGCCGCGCCGCGCAGCCGCACCGGCAGCACGCGCCGATCATAGACGATCTCCAACCCGTCCGGCAGCTCGCGCGCATCGAGATAGGCCAATACCTGCCCGGCCTCCGCCGCCGCGACCCGGAACACCACGCCGCGGCAGGCGCCGCCGCGATCCAGCCCCAGCACCAGCCCTGGTACTTCCGGCGTGCCGCGGTAGCGGTGGCTCCACAGGCAGAATCGGCGATGGAAGCCGCGCAGCAGCGCCGGCATCGCCGCGAGATGGACGAAGCCCGGCCGCCAGATCAGCGACCCGTAGCCGAACACATAGAGGTGACCGTCGGCATCGAGCGGCGGCGTCGCCGTCACCATGGGGAAGAATGCCGGGCCGTTGCCGTCGGCGGTCGCAAGGTCACCACATTGCGGCTATACCGCCGGCCATCATGACCGCCAAGCCGATGCGCGCCGTACTGGGCGCCCTCCTGCTGTTCGCCGGCCTCGCCGCCGCGCATTCCGTGTTGTGGCGCTGGGCGGGCGGCCAGCTCGAGCGCGGCTTTGCCACCTGGGAAGAACAGCGCCGCGCCCTCGGTTGGGTCGTGGAGCACGGCCCTCCGATCAGAGGCGGCTGGCCGCTGGCCGCGACCCTCACCGTCCCCGGCCTGCGCATCGTCGCCACCGGCCCCAGCCTGCCCGGCGGTGCCGAATGGCAGGTCCAGGCACTGGTCTTCCGGGTCTCGGCACCGCGCATCGGCCAGCTCGTCGTCGAAGCGCGCGGCCGCCAGCGCCTGCGCTTCGACACCGTGGAACTGCCCTTCGCCGCCGATCGCCTCGACGTCACCCTGCCGATCGAAGCCGGCGTCCCGCTGCGCGAAGCCGAAATCATCGCCGACCACCTGCGCATGTCGACCCCCGCCGGACCGCTCGAGCTGCAGAGCGGGCGCCTTGGCATCGAAACCCGCACCAGCGCTACCGAAGCCGAACCGGCCCTGGCTCTCTCCCTCACGCTGGAAGCCCTGGACCTGCCGCCGGACCTCGCATCCCAGCCCGCCCTCGGCGTCTTCGGCCGGCGGATCGAAAGCCTGACCGCCGATGCCGCCCTGACCGGCCCGCTGCCGGGCGGCCGCGACCCGGTGGCGCGTGCCGAGCAGTGGCGCGACAATGGCGGCACCCTGGAAGTCCGGTCCCTCAACCTGCGCTGGGGTCCGATCAGCGGTGACGCCTCGGCGACCCTCACCCTCGACGAAACCCTGCAGCCGATGGGCACGGCCACCCTTCGCCTGGCCGGTGCCGGCGAAGCGATTCGCGCCCTCTCCGTCGCCGGCGCACTGACGCCGCGCATGGCCGGCACGGCCACCGCGGCCGTGCTGCTGCTGCAGCGTCCGGCCGAAGATGGCGGTCCGCCGCGGGTGGAGCTGCCCCTGACCCTGCAGGAACGCCAATTGACGGCGGCCCGCGTCCCGGTGCTGCGCCTGGCCCCGATCGAATGGCCCCGCGCCCAGCCCGGCACCGATCCGGGCGAAGACCCGACCCTGCCGCGGCGGCGGTAGCGCCTCGCCGCCTCCACCGGGCACCGGGCGAAGCCGCGCCGGAGGATCTATCCTCCTGGCGGCTGGGGCCCGGGCTCCGCCCCATACACCGGCAGCAGCCCGCCATCGGGCAGGGCCTGGAACGGCAGGCCATAGACCGATGCCAGCGCGGCGGGGGCCAGGGCCGTCCCGGGTGGGCCGAGCGCCACCGGGCGGCCATCGGACAGGACCAGGACACGGTCGGCGACGAAGCGCGCTTCATTGAGGTCGTGCAGCACGGCAAGCACCGCGGTGCCGTCGGCGGCGATGGCGCGGAGCGCCCGCAGCAGGGCCGCGGCATGGGCGACGTCGAGGCTCGCGGTCGGCTCGTCGAGCAACAGGGCCGCGGGCGGCGCGGCGCCGTCGAGCTGGGCGAAAGCGCGGGCGAGCCGCACGCGCTGGCGTTCGCCGCCGGACAGGGTCTGGTATGGGCGCCGGGCGAGGTGGGCGATGCCGGCGCGCTGCAGCGCGCCGGCGGTCGCGGCGGCGTCGCGCCCGGCTTCCGCGGTGCCGTGCCAGGGCAGGCGGCCGAGGGCCACGACCTCCCGCACCGGCATCGGGAAGGCGAGGGCGGCCGATTGCGCGACGACCGCCCGGCGCCGCGCGAGGACGCGCGGCGGCAGCGCGGCAAGGGGCGTGCCGTCCAGGGTGACGCTGCCCCGGCTTGGCCGCAGCTCCCCGGCCAGCAGCCGCAGCAGGGTGGATTTGCCGGCGCCGTTGGGGCCGATCACCGCGAGCACCTCGCCCGGAATGAGGTGCAGGGTGACCTCGGCCAGCAGGGTGCGGCCGGCGACCGCATGGCCCAGGCCTTCGGCGGCGATCACGAATCGACCCCAACCATGCGCCGGCGCAGCAGCCAGAGGAAGAAGGGCGCGCCGAGCAGTGCCGTCACCACGCCGACCGGCAATTCGGCGGGGGCTGCCAAGCTGCGTGCGGCGAGGTCGGCCAGCACCAGCAGCGCGGCGCCGAGCAGGGCGGAGCCGGGCAGGACGATGCGATGGTCGGCCCCGAAGCCGAGACGCAGCAGATGCGGCACGACCAGGCCGACGAAGCCGACCAGACCGGTGAAGCCGACGCCGGCGGCGACCGCGATGGCGGCCAGCAGGATGGCCGCCCGCTTCGTCGCGGCGACGCGCAGGCCCAGGTGGAAGGCCTCCGCCTCGCCCAGGATCAGCGCATTCAGCGGCCGTGCCAGGCCGCAGAGCAGCAGCGTCGGCAGCCCGACCAGGGCCAGCAGCACCGGCAGGTGCGCCCAGCGCGCGCCGGAGAGGGAGCCGAGGGTCCAGAAGGTGATGTCCCGTGCCTGGCGGTCATCGGCCATGAAGATCAGCAGGCCGGTCAGCGCGGTCGCGATCGCGTTGACCGCGACGCCGGCCAGCAGCAGGGTCGCGACCTGCGCGCCGCCGCCGGTATTGCCGAGCCTGACCATGGCGAGGGTCGCGAGCAGCCCGCCGCAGAAGGCCGCGGCCGGCAGCAGCCAGAGGCCGAGAACCCCTGCCGCGGCGCCGAACCAGGTGCCGCCAAGCACGATGGCGGCGACCGCGGCCAGGGCCGCGCCGGCCGAAACGCCGATCAGGCCGGGATCGGCGAGCGGGTTGCGGAACAGGCCCTGTAGCGCGGCGCCGGCGCTGCCGAGCCCGGCGCCGACCAGCGCACCGAGCAGCACGCGCGGCAACCGCACCACGCCGAGCACCGCGGCGTCGCGCCGAAAGGCTTCCGGCAATGGCGCGATGCCGAGCAGGTCCCGCAGCACCGCGAGGAAGCCCGCCGGGGAGACCCGCGCCGGGCCGAGCAGGATACCGGCGAGCATCGCCGTCAGCAGCACCAGGATGCCGAGCAGCAGCGCCACGGTGCGCGCCGGCGGCCCGCGCGTCGCCGTGGCCGCTGCCAGGCTCATGCCCAGGCTCTGGCCGGCAGCTCGGGCAGGTGCGCGTCGGGATGCAGTTGCCGGGCCAGGTCGCGCCGCGCCTGCGCCGCGCGCGGTCCGAAGCCGAGCGCATAGGAGCCGTCGACGGCGACCACCCGCCGGGACGCGGCGGCGGGTGTGACCGCCAGCGCCGGGATCGCCAGCAGCGCCTCGACGCCGCCGGCTTCGCCGATGCTGTGCTCCATCATGATGATGGCCTGCGGCGCCAGGGTCGCGGCGGCTTCGGCGGAAAGCGGACGATAGCCGGTGAAGTCGCGGACCGCGTTCTCCGCGCCGGCGGCGCGCAGCATGGCGTCGGCATGGGTGTCCCGGCCGGAGACCAGCGGCGCGCCGCGGGCGGCCGACAGCAGGAAGAGCACGCGGGGCCGGGGCAGGGCGGCGATGGGGGCATCCAGCGCCTGCCAGTCGGCGGCCACTGCCGCGGTTACCGCTTCGCCCGGCAGGCCGAGGGCGGCGGCGACGGCGCGGATCTTGGCTTCCGCGGCGCCGGGGCCGGCACCGTCGCGGATCGTCGCGATCGGCAGGCCGGCGGCGTGCAGCACCGCGAGCGCCTGCGCCGGCCCGGCCTCATCCGAGAGTAGCAGCAGATCCGGGCGCAGCGCGAGCAGCCCTTCCGGGGCCAGGGCGCGCATATAGCCGATCTGCGGCAGGGCCTGCACCGCCGCGGGGAAACGGCTGGTGGTATCGACCGCCGCGACCTGGGCGCCGGCACCGAGCGCGAAGGCGGCTTCGGTGATCGCGCCGCCGACGCTGACGATGCGCCCGGGGCCGGCGGCCCGGGCGGCGCCGAAGGCCAGCAGCGCCGCCGGCAGCAGGACGCGCCGGGTGATCACGCCGCGGCGTCCCGTGGGGCATGCCGTTCCGCGATAGCGGCCGCGATGGCCCGCCATTCCGGCAGTTCCGGCTGGCCCGGCTTGCGGGCGCCGAACAGCATGGCGACCACCTCGCCCTCCACATCGAGCAGTTCGATGGAGGTGACGGCGCCATCGGCGGTCGGCTTCACCACGCGCCAGGCGGCGGCGACGCCGGCTTCCCGGAGATGCAGGTTGAAGTCGGCATCGAGCACGTTGAACCAGCCAGGGATGTCGACCAGGCGCGCCACCGGTCCGGTATGGATCTGGATGGCATTGCGGTTGCCGACGAAGACCATCACCGGCACCGCCTGCTCGGCGGCCAGCCGCAGCGCCCCGGCGCCGGCCTGCGGGTCGAGGCGGAGTGCCAGGTCGCTGCCGGCGGCGCCGAAGGCCTGGCGCCGCGTCGCCTTATGGGCGCGGAGCAGGGTGATGAAGTCATGGGTGTCGCGCAGGCCGAGCCAGTCGGTGCGCAGCGCATGCGGGTCGATGCTGCCTTCGGGCCTGGGCTCCGGATGCGCGGCGGGCGTCGCGGGCGGGGCTTCGATGGCGGCGACGGTGAAGCCGGTGACGATCCTGGCCCAGCCATCGTGGTCGGTGGCGTCCGTGGCGTAGACCTTGTGCACGGCGACGCCGTCGCGGTCGAAGACCTGGATCGACGGGTGTTCGCCGCCCATCGCATAGGCATGCGTCCAGCGGCCGGGGAACAGGCGCAGGTCGATCTCCGGGCCCAGCACCAGGATATGGCCGGGGCCGGCGCTGATGTCGCGGAAGCGGCCCTTCCGTTCGTGCACCGCGTGCTCGTTGCGGGTCAGTGCCATGATGTGCCCCGCCTGCGGCATGGCGCTGATCAGCGCGCCCCAGTCGGGCCGCAGCGGGATCGCGGTGCCGAGGGCGCCGGAGGCCACCAGCGCCGCCTCGGTGGTGCCGAGGCGTTTGGCGGCGTCGCGGGCACGCGGGGCCTTGCCGCCCGCTTCGCGCACCAGCTCCTGGTAATGCTCGATGATGGCGGACATGGGCGGGCTCCTCCGGGCGGTTCGGGCGGACATGCACCGGCGACCCGGGATCCGGCCTGGCGGCCGCCGATGGAGGCAAGGCGGAGGCCCGGCGCCGCCGCGCGGGCCGCCGCACACTATCCGTTGCGTGAACGACTATCGCATGCGGAGCGTTGCCGCCCCGTGGCGATCCGTCCGCGCGCTACGTCACTTCGTGAGGATCAGCTTGTCATTGCTGGTGCGGCGCAGGCGATAGACGTCGGCGCCATGCTGGATCTCGAGCTCGTGCTCGGCCTTCAGCAGCTCGACGCTGGAAACCCGGCGCGGCGGCATGGCGGCGCCATGCAGGGGAGCCGGGCGGGGGGACGCGGACAGGGTGGTCTCGGACTTGAACACGGAAGCCTCCGTTCGCGGGATGTGGCGCGCCCTAGATGCGAATAATTCGCAATTGCGGTCAAGAGGGAAGTGGGGGCCGAGGCTGCCAGGCGGGCAGGTGATTCGAATGTGAATCGGCAATGCCTCACGTTACACGCGGCCCTGTTGCGCAATGCGGAGGGCGCGGGTTAGGCACGCAGCCCGACCTTCGCCGTTCACGAGGCTCACGACCGCATGGTGTTCCGCTTCCGCGCGCAGTTTCTCGCCCTTCTCCTGGTGCTGCTCGGCGCCTCCGGCATCGCCTTCGCGGATGAGCAGGAACCGCCTTCCTTCGACGGCACGGAACGGGTGATCACCGCGCGGCGCAACGATACGCTGGCGGATATGCTGCGCAGCGCCGGCATCGCGGCGGCGGAAGCGCAGGCGGTATTCGCCGCCTTGCAGCCGGCCTTCGGCCCGCGCGACCTGCGACCCGGACAGGAGCTCAGCCTCTGGTTCGACAGCGAGGATGAGGATGCGCTGCGCGCCGTGGCGATCGAGCCTTCACCCGGCCAGGTCGTCGCGGTGCGCCGCGTCAATGACGGCTGGAAGCTGGAACAGTACCGGGCCCCGCAATCCCGGTTCCTGGCGCGGGTCGAGACCGGGATCGATGATGGCGTCCTGCCATCCCTGACCCGGGCCGGGCTGCCGGCGCCGCTGGCGCTCCGCCTGATCCGCGCGCTGCAGTACGAAGTCGATTTCCAGCGCGACATCCAGCCGGGCGATCGCATCGCCGTCGCTTTCGAGCGTTATCGCGGCCCCGACGGCACGCTGCTGCGGCATGGCCGTGTGCTGCACGCGGCGCTGACGCTCTCGGGCCGCGTGGTCGAGGTCTGGCGGCACGAGGCGGGTGAGGATGACACCGGCTGGTATGACGGCAATGGCCGGCCGCTCTCCGGTCGTTTCATGCGCACCCCGCTCGATGGCGCCCGGATTTCCTCCGGCTTCGGGCCGCGCCGGCATCCGCTGCTCGGTTACAGCCGCATGCACCAGGGCATCGATTTCGCCGCGCCGACCGGCACCGCCGTCTATGCCGCGGCGCCGGGCCGTGTCCTGGTCGCGCATGCCGAACACGGCTATGGCCAGACCATCGTGCTCGTCCACGCCAACGGCACCCGGACCCGCTACGCGCATCTCTCGCGCTTCGCCCGGGGCCTACGCGCCGGCATGACGGTCCGGCAGGGGCAGACCATCGGCGCCGTCGGTGCCACCGGCCTCGCCACCGGCCCGCACCTGCACTACGAGTTGATCGTCGGCGGGCAGCCGCGCGATCCGTCCCGCACGCTGATCGCGACCGATACGCCGCTGCGCGGCCGCGCCCTGGCCGTCTACCAGGCGGAGCGGCGCCGGCTGCAGCAGCATCTCGCGCACATGATCGGCTCCGGCGCGGTGGAGCTGGCGATGGCGCCCGACTGAATTGTAAGGCCGCGTGGCATCCGCCGGAGGCTTAGCTTTCTCGCCGCGGCGACCATGCCGCCACCCCCTCGCTCGATCGCCGCGTTGGTGCGAAGCTTCCCGTATACGTCGAGCGCGCCTGGCCTCAGCCGGGCGCGCTGCCTTGCAAGGGAAGAAAGCTCCGTCCGATGAACGCCGACATCAAGCCGCGCCGCCGCACGCCAGAGTCGCTCCGCTCCGCCCGCTGGTTCGGCCCCGCCGACCTCCGCAGTTTCGGGCACCGCTCCCGTGGTTTCCAGATGGGCTATTCGCAGGAGGAATGGCAGGGCAAGCCGGTCATCGCCATCGTCAACACCTGGTCGGATATCAGCCCCTGCCACGTGCATCTGCGCAGCCGCGCGGAGGACGTGAAGCGCGGCGTGCTGCAGGCGGGCGGCTTCCCGATCGAGCTGCCGGCGATCTCGGTCGCCGAGATCTTCGTCAAGCCGACCACCATGCTCTACCGCAACATGCTGGCGATGGAGACGGAGGAGCTGCTGCGCAGCCATCCGGTCGACGGCGCCGTGCTGCTCGGCGGCTGCGACAAGTCGACGCCCGGGCTGCTGCTCGGCGCCACCAGCATGAACCTGCCGACCATCTATGTCCCCGCCGGGCCGATGCTGCGCGGCAACTGGGCCGGCAAGACCCTCGGCTCCGGCTCCGACAGCTTCAAGTACTGGGAGGAGCTGCGTGCCGGCACCATCACCCAGGAAGACTGGCTCGGCGTCGAGCAGGGCATCGCGCGCAGCCACGGCACCTGCATGACCATGGGCACCGCCAGCACCATGACCGCGATCGCGGAAGCGATCGGCATGGTGCTGCCCGGCGGCTCCTCCATCCCCGCCGTCGATGCCGCGCATCCGCGCCTCGCCGCCGAATCCGGCCGGCGCATCGTCGACATGGTGTGGGAGGACCTGACCCCCGCCCGCATCCAGACCCGCGACGCCTTCGAGAATGCGATCGCGGTCGCCATGGCGATGGGCTGCTCGACCAATGCCATCATCCATCTGCTGGCGATGGCGCGACGGGCCGGCACCGATATCGGCCTCGAGGATTTCGAGCGCATGAGCCGCATCGTGCCGGTGATCGGCAATGTGCGGCCGTCCGGCACCACCTACCTGATGGAGGATTTCTTCTATGCCGGCGGCATCCGCGCCCTGATGGAGCGCATTCGCGGCCATCTGCACACCGATGCCATCACCTGCACCGGCCGCACGGTGGGCGAGAATATCGCCGGCGCCCGCGTCTACAATGACGACGTCATCCGCCCGGTCGAGAACCCGATCTACCGGGAAGGCGCGCTGGCGGTGCTGAAGGGCAACCTGGCGCCCGATGGCTGCGTCATCAAGCCCTCGGCCTGCGATCCGCGCTTCCTGAAACACAGCGGGCCGGCCCTGGTGTTCGACGACTACCCGGCGCTGAAGAAGGCGGTGGATGACGAGGATCTCGACGTCACGCCGGACCATGTTCTGATCCTGCGCAATGCCGGGCCGCAGGGCGGGCCGGGCATGCCGGAATGGGGCATGCTGCCGATGCCGAAGAAGCTGCTGAAGCAGGGCTATCGCGACATGCTGCGGCTGTCCGATGCGCGTATGTCGGGCACCAGCTACGGCGCCTGCGTGCTGCATGTGGCGCCGGAAAGCTATGTCGGCGGGCCGCTGGCGCTGGTGCGGAACGGCGACATCATCAGCATCGATGTCGATGCGCGCCGCATCAGCCTGGATATCCCGGATGAGGAGATGGAACGCCGCCGCGCCGCCTGGACGCCGCCGCCGGTGCGCTACCACCGCGGCTATGGCTGGATGTTCAGCCGCCATATCCAGCAGGCGAATGAAGGCTGCGACTTCGATTTCCTGCGCACCGATTTCGGCGCGCCGGTCGAAGAGCCGGCGATCTACTGAGCCTGTCATGCACGGAGCGTCCGATGATCGAAGGGCCGAATGGCCCGGAGATCTGAATCGGCCGCCCCATGAACGAGGAAATCTCCGACCATGAAGATCACCGATGTCACCCTCACGCTCTTCGCGTGGAAGGGCATTCCGCCGATCACCTATGGCGCGCATACCGCCCGCGGCAATGGCGAGAGCCAGCTCGGCCTGCTGGCGATCGAGACCGATGCGGGCGTCACCGGCCACGCCTTCCTCGGCAGCTCCCGCAACAGCGCCGAGAGCGAGGCGAGCACGGTGATCACCGCGCTGAAGCCGCTGCTGATCGGCGAGGATCCCTTCGCCCGGGAGAAGCTGAACAGGAAGCTCTGGACCCGCGTCCGGCAATCGACCACGCGCGCCATCGGCGCCTGCGACATCGCGCTCTGGGATCTGGCCGGCAAGGCGCTCGGCGTGCCGGTCTTCAACCTGCTCGGCAAGTGCCGCGATGCCATCCCCGCCTATGCCAGCTCCGCCGTGCTGTCCTCGCCGGAAGCCTATGCCGAGGAAGCGGTGCGCTACCGGGATGCCGGCTGGGCCGCCTACAAGATCCATCCGCCGCAGAAGCTGCAGGAAGACATCGCGATCTGCCGCGCGGTGCGCAAGGCGGTCGGCGACGAGTTCCGTCTCATGCTCGACAGCACCTGGGGCTATGATTTCCCCACCGCGCTGCGCGTCGGCAAGGTGATCGAGGAGCTGAACTTCTACTGGTACGAAGATCCGCTGCACGACCAGGATGTCTACAACTACGTCAAGCTGCGCCAGGCGCTGCGGATCCCGTTGCTGGCGACGGAATATCCGATGGGCGGGCTCGACGGCTATGCGCAGTGGATCATGAACCGCGCGACCGATTACCTGCGCGGCGACGTGACGGTGAAGGGCGGCATCACCACGGTGGTGAAGACCGCGCATCTCGCCGAGGCGTTCCGCATGAACTACGAAATCCACCACGCCGGCAATTCGCTGAACAACCTGGCGAACCTGCACATCGCCATGTCGATCCCGAACACCGAATTCTTCGAGGTGCTGCTGCCGGCCGACGCCCAGAAATACGGGCTGATCGAGGACATCGAGATCGGCGCCGACGGCATGGTGCGGGCGCCGGACAAGCCCGGCCTCGGCGCCGAGATCGACTTCGCCCTGATCGAGCGCAACAAGGTGGCAGTGCTGCGCTGATCAGGTCTCGTCGGCCGGGAAGCGGCTCAGCGCGGCGCGGAACTGCGCCGCGCAGGCTTCCCAGGAGAATGTCTCGGCATGCCGCCGCGCCGCGGCGCGGTCGCAGTCGAGTGCCTTCAGGCAGGCGGCGCGCAGATCCTCATCCAGCGCGCCGACCCGGGGATCGGTCACCACGTCGAGCGGCCCGGTCACCGGATAGGCGGCGACCGGCGTGCCGGACGCCAGCGCTTCCAGCAGCACCAGCCCGAAGGTGTCCGTGCGAGACGGGAAGACGAAGACATCGGCGCCGGCATAGCTGCGGGCCAGCGTGCCATTGTCCCGCCAGCCGGTGAAATGCACCTTGGGGAAGCGGGCCATCAGTGCCAGGCGTTGCGGTCCGTCGCCCACCACCACCTTGGTGCCGGGCAGGTCGAGTTGCAGGAAGGCCGCGATGTTCTTCTCGATGGCGACGCGGCCGGCATAGAGGAAGATCGGCCGCGGCAGGCCTTCGAAGGGGTCGCGCGTATTGGGGTTGAAGCGCGCCAGGTCGACGCCGCGGGTCCAGGGCCGCACCTTGGTGAAGCCGCGGGAGGCGAGTTCGTCGCGCAATGTCTGGGTCGCCGCCAAGGTCGCTTCCCCGGCCTGGTGGAAGCGCCGCATCATCGACCAGGACAGCCGGGTCGGGATGCGCGTCCGGGCATGGACGTATTCGGGGAATTTCGTGTGGTAGGCGGTGGTGAACGGCCAGCCGTGCCGGCGGCAGATGCGCCGCATCGCCCAGCCGAGCGGCCCTTCCGTCGCGATGTGCACGGCACAGGGCATGAAGGCCCGCGCGATCGCCTCCAGCTTCCGGCGCGGGAACAGCGCGAGGCGGATTTCCTTGTAGCCCGGCGTCGCCATGCTGCGGAACCGGTCCGGGCCCACCACCTCCACCACATCGCCCTGCTGGCGCAGGATGTCGGTGACCAGAGTCAGGGTGCGCACCACGCCGTTCACCTGCGGGTGCCAGGCGTCGGAGACGATCAGCAGGCGGAGCGGCGCCGCCTCGGCCAGCCCGGTCACGCGATTTCCGGCAGTACGGCGCGTTCGCGTGCCGCGGGGCGGCGGGCGGTGAAGGTCAGGCGGTTCTCGGCCGCCCAATCCACCAGCTCGAAGCGGCCATCGGCGTGTTCGACCAGCGCGGTGCAGCTTTCCACCCAGTCGCCGTCATTCATGTAGGCGATGCCCTGGATGCTGCGCATCTCGGCATGGTGGATATGGCCGCAGACCACGCCGTCCAGGCCGCGCCGCCGGGCTTCGTTGGCCAGCGCGGTCTCGAAGCGGTCGATCGCCTTCACCGCTTCCTTCACCTGGCGCTTCAGCCACTGCGACAGCGACCAGTAGGGATAGCCGAGCTTCCGGCGCGCCGCGTTGAACCAAGTGTTGAGCCAGAGCGCCCAGTCATAGGCCCAGTCGCCGAGATGGGCGAGGAACTTGGCGTAACGGATGACACCGTCGAATTCGTCGCCGTGCATGACGAGGTAGCGACGCCCGTCGGCCGCGGTGTGCACCGCTTCCTTCTGCAGCCTGACGCCACCGATCTCGAGACCGAGGCCGAGCCAGTCGCGGAACATCTCGTCGTGATTGCCGGGGATGTAGGTGACGGCGGTGCCGTTGCGCGCCATCGAGAGGATCAGGCGGATCGCCTCGTTGTGGTCGGCGTCCCAGTACCAGGATTTGCGGAGCCGCCAGCCATCGACGATGTCGCCGACGAGGTAGAGCTGCTCGCATTCCATCTGGCGCAGGAAGTCCACCAGGTAGTCACTGCGGCAACCGCGGGTTCCGAGATGGGTGTCCGAAATAAAAACAGTGCGGTATCGGCGCTTCGCATCGGTCGTCGGCGTGACTTGCATGAATCCGGCCCTGAAGCGCCCGACCTGCTCCGCGAATCGAAGCGCGCCGGCGGCGTCTGATCTGCGTTCGCGTGGAGATATCCTCAACCTGGCGTGTGGCGCATGAATCCTGGATGAAACCCCACAATTTACTGCAGTCATGCTATGGAAGCGTTTCCGACACGAAACCGTCACCAACCGCTGCGAGAAGCCGCCCATCATGCTCGTCGTCTTCAACCCCGCTGCCGGCGCCCGCCGCCGCCGCCGCCTGACGCGGGCGATGGACACGCTGCTCGGCCTCGGCCTGCGGCCCGAACTCGCCGAGACCACCGGCCCCGGCGATGCCGAGCGCCTGGCGCGCGACGGCGCGGCGCGCGGCGTGCCGATGGTGATCGCGGCCGGCGGCGACGGCACGATCGCCGAAGTCGCCAGCGGCATCGCCGGCAGCGATGCGGCGCTCGGCGTATTGCCGCTCGGCACCGCCAATGTGCTCGCCTGGGAGCTTGGCTTGCCGATGCGGCCGGAAGCCGCCGCCGGCCGCCTGGCGCAGGGCCGCATGGTGGAGCTGCGGCCGGGCATGGCCCGCTTCGGTGACGGCCGCGCGCGGCTTTTCGTGCAGATGCTGGGCGCGGGTTTCGACGCGGCGGTGGTCGCCAATCTCGATCTCGGCCTGAAGCGCCGCATCGGCCGCGCCGCCTATGTCTGGCAGACCATCCGCGAATTGCCGCGCTACCCCTTCGCGCCGATTCAGGTGACGCTCGACGGCGTCGCCCATGCCGCGACCAGCGCCATCATCACCAAGGGCCGCCTCTATGCCGGCCGCTACCGCCTGGCGCCGGAAGCGAAGCAGGGCGAGCCCGGCTTCCATGTCGCGCTGTTCTCCGCGCAGGGACCGGTCTCGACCGCGCTGCTCGGCGCCGCGCTGCCGCTGAACCTGCTGTCGCGCATGCCGGGCGTCCGGCTGCTGCGCGCGGCGCAGGTGGAACTGATGGCCGAAGGCGTGCCGGTACAGGCCGATGGCGACAAGGCCGGGACACTGCCCGTCATGGTCACCGACATGCCGGGGCCGCTGCGGCTGATCGGCGCCTGATATCGGCGGTCAGGCCCCGCGGCCGGAGGCCGCCACCTGCTTCTGCGGAGCGGGGCGATGCTCCGGGGCCGCAAATGCGGCCCCGCGCGCGACCGACCTCAGCCATCCATGTTCCGCCGACAGCGCGTCAGCCAAGCCGGCGCATGCCGGCGCCCGGCGCCTCAGGGCACCTGGCGACTCTCAGTCCCGCAGCAGCTTCGACAGGTTGACCAGGATCGCGGCCGTCGCGCCCCAGATGTAGTGGCGCTCATGCGGGATCACCCAGAATTCCCGGGTGCGGCCCTTGAATTCCCGCTTCTGGCGTTGCGCCAGGCCGGGGCGCAGCAGGGCCGCCAGCGGGTATTCGAAGATCTCGGCGACCTCCGCCGGTTCCGGCGTCAGGGTCAGCGGCACCGGCACCAGCGCCACCACCGGCGTCACGTGGAAGCCGGTGCCGGTGCGGTGCTCCGGCAGGCGGCCGATCAGTTCCGGCTGGCGGGGGTCGAGCCCCACTTCTTCCGCCGCCTCGCGCAGCGCCGCCGCCTCCGGCGTCTCCTCCGCCTCGATGCGGCCGCCGGGGAAGCTCACCTGCCCGGCATGGGACGACATGGCGGCCGCCCGCAAGGTCAGCATGACCGTCGGCGCATCGTGCAGGATGATCGGCACCAGCACCGCGGCCTGCGTGCGGCGCTCCGGCATCAGGTCCTGGGCATCGTCGCTGCCGGTGGGCGCGATCCTGTCGCGGCGGGCGGGGTCCGCCAGCCGGGCCGCGATCTCGACCGGGGTCAAACCGCGGCCTGCCCGGCGAGTTCCGGCGGCACCTCGTCGATCGGGAAGAACACGCCTTCGCTCCAGACGCCGAGCACCCGGCGCGCATCCACCTCTTCGGTCTCCGCCAGCGCCACCAGCTCATAGAAGACGGCGCGCGCGATCCGCGCCTCGAGGCCAGGGCGCACCGTGACATAGGGCCGCGGCTCCCGCGTCACCGGGCAGATCGCGACCCGGATCGGATGCGCCTGGTTGGCGGTGACCATTTCGTCGAGATTGGTCCGGAAGGTCAGGCATTGCTGCGGCTTGCCGGTCTCGGCGCAGGCGCAGTCGCGCCAGAACAGCTCGACCGCGACGAAGGGTGCATCCTCCACATCGATGCGGCCCCGCTCCACCGGGGTTTCCAGCACGTAGCCGCCATCCTCCTCCCGCTTCAGCACCGAGGCGAAGAGGGAGACGAGCTCCTTCCGGCCGATCGGGCTGCCGCGGTAGTACCAGGTGCCGTCGCGGCCGATGCGGATCGCGAAGTCGCCGCAGTCGACCTTCGGGCGCCGTCCGGGCCGCGGGCCCATCACGGAGCCTCCATCGACACCATTCGTCGCTTTCTCCGCGCGCTCTCCGG
The DNA here is from genome assembly GCA_036499545.1 of Roseomonas sp. Lineage (GTDB taxonomy): Bacteria > Pseudomonadota > Alphaproteobacteria > Acetobacterales > Acetobacteraceae > Plastoroseomonas. The sequence continues at coordinate 61,467 of DASYDR010000095.1, forward strand.
TCATAGGCTTCACTTCATTCTGGCCGCCGTGCCGGAAACCGGCGGGCGGGGGCTGGGTGACAGGCGCTGGTTCCGAAGCCGGGCTCGGCGATCGGCTTCGCCCCCTAGTATGGGAAGAAGGAAGGCATGGTTGAAGTGGCGGAAATGACCGATCCCGCATCCCTCGTCGCCGAGGCGGAGGCGCTGGGCGCCCGGCTGACCCGCGCGCGGGAAGCGGTAGGCCGGGTCATCTTCGGCCAGGACCAGGTCGTGGAACGCACCCTGATCACGCTGCTGTCGGGCGGGCATGTGCTGCTGGTGGGCGTCCCCGGCCTCGGCAAGACCAAGCTGGTGGAAACGCTCGGCGCCGTGATGGGCCTCGATGCCCGCCGGGTGCAGTTCACGCCGGACCTGATGCCCGCCGACATCCTGGGCTCGGAAGTGCTGGAAGAAGGCGCCGATGGCCGCCGCGCCTTCCGCTTCCTGAAGGGCCCCGTCTTCTGCCAGCTGCTGATGGCGGACGAGATCAACCGCGCCAGCCCGCGTACCCAGTCGGCGCTGCTGCAGGCGATGCAGGAGCACAAGGTGGCGGTCGGCGGCGTCATCCACCCGCTGCCGGCGCCGTTTCACGTGTTGGCCACCCAGAACCCGATCGAGCAGGAAGGCACCTATCCGCTGCCGGAAGCCCAGCTCGACCGCTTCCTGCTGGAGGTCGAGGTCGGCTACCCGGATGAGGCGGCGGAACGCGCCATGCTGCTGGCCACCACCGGCGCCGAGGAAGCCCGGCCGCAGCCGGCGATGTCCGGGGCCGAGCTGCTGGCCGCCCAGGCGCTGATCCGCCGCATGCCGGTGGGTGAGCAGGTGCTGGACGCCATCCTGAAGCTGGTGCGCGGCGCCCGGCCGGAGACCACGGGGATCGACGCGGTGCGCAGGCATCTCGCCTGGGGCCCGGGCCCGCGCGCCGCCCAGGCGCTGATGCTGGCGACCCGGGCGCGGGCGGTGCTGGACGGGCGGCTGGCGCCGTCGGTCGAGGATGTGGCCGACCTGGCGGAGCCGGTGCTGCGCCATCGCATGGCATTGAATTTTTCGGCCCGGGCCGATGGCGTGACGCTCGCCGACGTGATCGGCGCGCTGAAGGCGAGCATCGCCTGAGTACCGTCACGGCCTTCCGGGACGCCAACCGCGCGGAGGCGCTGGGCGCCCGGCTGCCGCCGCTGGTCGTGCAGGCGGAACGGGTCGCGGCCACGGTCATGCAGGGCGTGCACGGGCGCCGCCGCTCCGGCCAGGGCGACGCCTTCTGGCAGTTCCGCCCCTTCCTGACCGGCGACGCCGCCGCCCGCATCGACTGGCGCCAGAGCGCCAAATCCGACCGCCTCTTCATCCGGGAGACGGAATGGGAAGCGGCGCAGACCGTGGCGGTCTGGCGTGACGCCTCCGCCTCCATGGCCTGGCATTCCGGCCTGGCCACGGTCGAGAAACTGGCGCGGGCGGAGCTGCTGCTGCTGGCGCTCGCCGCGTTGCTGCTGCGCGGCGGCGAAAGGGTGCGGCTGCTGGGCGCCGGGCGGCGCAGCTTCGCCGGCCGCGGCGCCCTGGTGCCGCTGGCCGAAGCCTTGGGCCGCGCCACGCCGCCGCCCGCGGATGCGGAGGTCCCGCGCCATGCCCGGGTGGTACTGATCGGCGATTTCCTGGATCCGCTGGGGGAGACCAGCCGCGCGGTCGCAGCGCTGGCGGCGCGCCCGGTCCGGGGCCATCTGTTGCAGGTGCTCGATCCCGCCGAGGAAAGCCTGCCCTATGCCGGGCGCATCCGCTTCGAGGGGGTGGAGGGCGCGGAACACGCGCTTCTTCCCCGTGTCGAAGGCGTGCGCGCGCTCTATGCCGAACGGCTGGCCGCGCATCGCGACGGGCTGAAGGCCATCTGCGGCGCCGCCGGCTGGGGCTTCGCCCTGCACCACACGGACCAGCCGCCGGAGGCCGCGCTGCTGGCGCTGCACCAGGCGCTGGCGCCCGGCTGATGCTGAGCCTCGGACCCTTTGCCTTCGCGGCGCCCTGGCTGCTGGCGGCGCTCGTCGCGCTGCCGGTGCTGTTCTGGCTGCTGCGCGTCACGCCACCGGCCGCCAAGCGCCAGAGCTTCCCGGCCATCCGCCTGCTGCGCGACCTGCCGCGGACGGAGGAGACCCCGGCCCGCACGCCCTGGTGGCTGCTGCTGCTGCGCGTCCTGGCCGCGGCGCTGATCATCCTTGGCCTGTCGCGCCCGATCTGGCAGCCGGGGGCGGCGGCCGGCGGCGCCGGCCCGCTGCTGATCGTGATGGATGACGGCTGGGCATCGGCCGCCGACTGGCCGGCCCGCGCCGCCTCCGCCAGCACCGCGCTGGACGTGGCGGGGCGGGAAGGGCGGCGCATCGCCCTGCTGGCCACCGCCCCGTCGGAAACCGGGGAAGCGCCGCGCGTCTCCGGCCTGATGCCGGCCGAGGAGGCGCGGGCGCGCCTCGCGGCGCTGCGGCCGAAGCCCTGGGCACCGGATCGCGCCGCGGCCCTGGCGGCGCTGGCCGAATTCCGCGGCCGCAACCCCGGCCCCTTCGCCGCCCACTACGTCACCGATGGTGTCGCGCATGCCGAAGCCGATGCTGCACCCTTCATGGCGGCGCTGGCCGAAGGCGGCGCGCTGACCGTGGCGCGGGCCGAGGCGGCGCCCGCCCGGATGCTGCTGCCGCCGCGCGCCGAGGCCGATCGGCTCACGCTCCATGTCGCGCAACTGCCGCTGCCTGCCGCCACCACTGCGACCGTGCTGGCGCGCACCGGTGATGGCCGCACCCTGGCCAGCGCGCCGGTAGCTCTTCCGGCCGGTGCCGGCGAAGGGGAAGCGGTGCTGGACCTGCCGATCGAGATCCGCAACCAGATCGTGCGGCTCGACCTTGAACCCGAAGCCGGCGCCGCCGGCGTGGTGCTGCTGGATGAGCGGTTTCGCCGCCGGCCGGTCGGGCTGCTCGCCGGCACCGATACCACCGCCGATGTGCCGCTGATCGGTGACCTCTATTATCTCGACCGCGCCTTGTCGCCCTATGCCGAGATCCGGCGCGGCACGCTGGACCAGTTGCTGGCGCGCCGGCTGGCGGTGCTGGTGCTGGCCGATCGCGATCTGTCCGATCCGCATGAACGCGAAGCGGTGGCGCGCTGGGTGCAGGAAGGCGGCACCTTGATCCGCTTCGCCGGCCCGCGCATGGCCGAACGGCCCGACCCGCTGCTGCCGGTGCCGCTGCGCGCCGGGGAACGCCAGCTCGGCGGCGCGCTGACCTGGGAACGCGCCCAGCCATTGGCCCCGTTCCAGGATGGCTCGCCCTTCGCCGGCCTGGTGGTGCCGCCGGACGTGACGGTGGAGCGCCAGGTGCTGGCCGAGCCTTCGGCCCAGCTCTCGCAGCATTCCTGGGCCCGGCTGGCCGACGGTACGCCCCTGGTCACCTATGAGAACCGGGGTGCCGGGCGCCTGGTCCTGTTCCATGTCACCGCCCAGGCGGAGTGGTCGAACTTGCCGCTGTCGGGGCTGTTCGTGGACATGCTGCGCCGCCTGGTCGCGCTCTCGGCCGGCGTCACCGGCGCCGAAGGCGATACGATGCTGGCACCGCTGGAGGCGCTGGATGGCTTCGGCCGCCTCGGCCCGGCACCGCCCGCGGCGGCGGCCGTCGCCGCCAACCGGATCGAGGCGACCCGGCC
>DASYDR010000096.1:0-15137 GCA_036499545.1 Roseomonas sp.
AGGCCAGCGGCGTCACCTATGTCCGCTCCATGCTGGAACGGGTGATCGAGGAGCGCTGCCGCGGCGACGCCTCCCGCGCCGAGGCGATCCGCGCCGAGGTGCGCGCCATCATCGGCGACGACCTGGCCAATATCCGCCCCGGCAGCGCCGAAGCGGCGCGCGTGAAGGCCGTGCTGCAGGAGAAGGGCTGGTGGAGCCAGTATCTCGAGGTCGGCATCGGCCCGGATGCCGAGATCTTCACCAAATGCCCGCCGATGGCGACCGTCGGCACCGGCGCCAAGGTCGGCGTCCACCCCGCCTCGCACTGGTCCAACCCGGAACCGGAAGCGGTGATGGTGGTGAACAGCCGCGGCGCCATCATCGGCGCGACGCTCGGCAATGACGTGAACCTGCGCGACGTCGAAGGACGCTCCGCCCTGCTGCTCGGCCACGCCAAGGACAACAACGCCTCCGCCTCGCTGGGCCCGCTGATCCGCCTCTTCGATGATGGCTTCACGCTCGAGGATATCCCCCAGGCCAGCATCACCCTGACCATCGCAGGCGATGACGGCTTCGCGCTGGAGGAGCAGGGCGCGGTCGGCGCGATCAGCCGCGACCCGACCGAGCTGGTCGGCCAGCTGATCGGCCAGCACCACCAGTATCCGGACGGCGTCGTGCTCTATCTCGGCACCCCCTTCTCCCCCACCAAGGACCGGGGCGCGCCCGGCATGGGCTTCTCCCACCAGCCGGGCGACGTGGTGACCATCCGCACGCCGCGCCTCGGCGCGCTGTCGAACCAGGTGGACCGCACCGATGCCTGCCCGCCCTGGCGCTTCGGCACCGGCGCCCTGATGAGCAGCCTGGCGCGGCGCGGATTGCCGCGCGCATGACCGAGGAACACGGCACCACGGAACGGCTGCCGGGCATCCCGCTCGCCTGGCGCCGCAGCGCCGGGCGAGGCCCGGGCGTGGTGTTCCTGGGCGGCTTCCGCAGCGACATGGCCGGCACCAAGGCGGAAGCGCTGGCGGAGTGCTGCGCCGCGCGCGGCACGCCCTTCCTGCGCCTGGACTACAGCGGCCACGGCGCCTCCGGCGGCCGCTTCGAGGCGGGCTGCATCGGCGACTGGGCGGAGGATGCGGCGTTCCTCCTCGAACGCCTGACCGAGGGTCCGCAGATCCTGGTCGGCTCCTCCATGGGTGGCTGGATCGCGTTGCTGCTGGCACGGCGCTTCCCGGCGCGGCTCCATGCCCTGATCGGCATCGCCCCGGCGCCAGACTTCACCCGCGCGCTGATGTGGCCCGAATTCTCCGAGGGTCAGCGGGCCGCGCTGCTGCGCGACGGCATGATCCTGCGGCCTTCCGACTATGGCGATCCCTACCCGATCACCCGGCGGCTGATCGAGGATGGCGACCGGCATTTGCTGCTCGATGCCGGCATCGCCCTGGCCGCGCCGGTGCGCATCCTGCAGGGCATGCTCGACCCGGACGTGCCCTGGCGGCACGCGCTGCGGCTGGTCGACGCGATCCAGGGCGAGGATGTGCGCCTGACCCTGATCAAGGACGGCGACCATCGCCTGTCGCGGCCGCAGGACCTCGTTCTGCTGGAACGGACGCTCGCGGAATTCCTGCAACGGCCTTGATCGAAGCCGATCAAGGCCCCTCGAACGCCGGGCGGCCGGCATCCGCCGGCCTTGGCTTCGCGCGACGACGCGCGGGCCGCAGTCGCCGCCTCGGGCCGGCCGGTGAACCGGCCCGTTGCCGTCACAGCGCGGTGTCCCGCGTCTCCTCCGCCAGGATGGCGGCCAGGCCTTCCCGCCAGCTCGGGTATTGCCATTGGATGCGGAGGGCCGCCTTGGTCGCGGCATTGGCCACGCGCCGATTCTCGCTCCAGAAGCTGCGCGCCATGTCCGACATGCGCGGCAGCGCCTGTTCGTAGGGCACCGGCGGCGGCGGCGCGATGCCGAGCAGGGCGGCGGCGGCCTTCACCACCACCGCGCTCTCGACCGGCACGTCGTCGACCAGGTGCAGCACCCGCGGCGCGGCCGGCCGCGGCTGCGCCATCGCGGCGCAGCAGGCGAGCGCGATGTCGTCGCGATGGATGCGGCTGAACAGGTGGCCGGGCTTCACCACATGCCGCGCGGTACCGGCGCGGAGCTCGTCGAAGACCGAGTTGCGCGGGCCATAGATGCCGCCGGCCCGCAGGATATCGAGGGCGGCGCGGCGATCGGCCATGGCGCGCCAGACTGCCTCCGCCTCCAGCCGGCGGCGAGTGCGGGGCTGGCCCGGTGCGGGCGGTGTCGCTTCATCCACCCAGGCCCCGTCGCGGTCGCCGTAGACGCCGGTGCTGGAGACATAGCCGATCCAGGCCAGGCTGCCGGCGGCCAGCGCCGCCGCGATCGCGGGCCCATGCGCGGCCAGCACCGGATCCCCGCCTTCCCCCGGCTGCGCGGTGACCAGCAGATGCGAGGCGCGGGCGATGGCGTCCCCGGCATCGGCGAAGGCGATCACCCGCACGCCGGGTGTCGGCGGCAGGGGTCCCGGATCCCGCTTGGTGCCGGTGACCGCCCAGCCCTGTGTCGCGGCACGGCACGCCACCGCCTGCCCGGCATAGCCGAGCCCGATCACCAAAATCTGATGCATGGCGCCCCACCCCACTCGCAACATTCTCAATTTGAGTCCCAGCCATACTCCCCGCCGTGATTCCCTGCGCTCTGAATCTCCGATACACTTACGGGGAAATGCGGCTTTCCCCCCCTGCCCTTTTCGGCGCTGCCGCGATCGCGCTGGCTTCGGCCGGTGCTGCGTGGTTCGCCTTCGGCCCCGGCGATGGCCCGGCCGAGGAGGCGTTGCCGACGCCGCCCGAGCCGCCGCGCCTGGTGGACAGCCCCGAATACGACCGTTGCCTGGCCCTGCTGGCGACCGATGCCCAGGATGCGCTGGCCCTGGCGCAGCAATGGCAGCGGGATGGCGGCGGCGAAGGCGCCGACCATTGTGCCGCCCTCGCCCAGCTCGGACTGGGCGAAACCGAAGCCGCGGCCGACGCGCTGGAGGCGGTCGCCGGCCGCAGCCAGGCCGGGCCGGCGGCGCGGGCCGCTGTCTTCGGCCAGGCGACCCAGGCCTGGCTGCTGGCCGAAAATCCGGTGCGCGCCTTCACGGCGGCCACCCAGGCGCTGGCCCTGACGCCGGACGACACCTGGCTGCTGATGGACCGCGCGGTCTCCGCCACCGCCCAGGGCCGCTACCCGGAAGCGCTGGCCGATCTCGACCGCGCCGTCCAGCTCGAGCCCACGCGGGCCGAGGCCTGGGTGCTGCGCGCCGGCACCCAGCGCCAGCTCGACCGGGTGGAACTCGCCGCGCAGGACATCGAGCGTGCCATCGCGCTGGAGCCCGAGAATGCCGAGGCGCTGCTGGAGCGCGGCATCATCCGCCAGCTTCGCGGCGATGCCGACGGCGCGCGGGCCGATTGGTCGCGCGCCCTGGAACTGGCACCGGACAGCGCGACCGCCGACCTCGCCGCCCAGAACCTGGCCCTGAACGAAGCGGGCCCGCAGCGGCGCTAGAAGGTAGTCGGTTGAGGTGGACTCACCGAGAACCTTGCATCACGCGATCAAACAAAGCCTCTGGGCAGGATGCGTGAGCCCTTGCGAACGCATCCTGCCCTGGAATCAGCCGCCGCAGGGGCTGGGCAGCAGCGCCAGTTCCGCCAGGCGGCCATCGACGACGAATTCGCCGAAATCCATCTTCAGCTCGTCGGCCACGCCGTTCTCGTAATAGCGCAGGCTCACCTCGTAGTCGGGCGTGCCGGCGCCGCCATTCTGCTGGCTGGCGTCGCGGTCGAAGAAGGCGATGCGCATGCGCGCGCTGCCGAGATTGGCCAAGGCCGGGAACCGGTCCTGCGGCTGGGCGGCGGTCCAGGGCGCCAGCACCGTGGTGGTATCCTGCGGGCCATCGGCATTGGTGCCGTCGAACAGCGGCAGCGCCAGGATCCGGGTGCCGGAGCGCACCGCGTTCAGCGCCGCGATGGTGTGCTGCATCGGCAGCAGGGTGCCGGCCGGCAACGCCACTTCCCGCGCCGTCGGCTGTTCGTAGCGGACGGTGCCGCCCTGCGGCGTCAGCTCCGCCTCGCCCTGCACGCGGCTGCTCACCGCGCCCTGCGAGGTCTGGGTCAAGGAGAAGCGCAGCCGGGTGCCGTCGCGGCTTTCATAGGTGTTGTAGTCGGACACGCTCTCGATCTGGTTGCCGTCGCGATCGGTCAGGGTCAGCGTCAGGCGCTGCCGGGTCGCCCAGCCGTCGCAGGCATCCACCACCTCGAACAGCATCACGCCTTCGGCCCGGGCCACGTCGGAATTCTCCCGCGCGCGATCGAGCGTCAGGCGATAGGCGGCGCGATGGGACGCCATGTGCCGCGCCTCGATCGGCGCCCCGGCCGCGACCGGCGGCAGGGGCGCGGGCTGCGGCGCCGCGGCGGTCTGGGCGAAAGCGGGTGCGCCGGCGAGCGCGAGGCATAGCGACAACAGCAGAGGGCGCAGCCGCATCCGGTGATTCCCTGAAAGCGTTATCCCTTGAACTTAGGGAGTCTTGGGCGTCGCTGCACCCTTCGGCGGCGCGATATCCAACTTGATGGACAACTCCTTAAGCCGGGCCGGGTCCACCGCCGCCGGCGCACCCATCATCAGGTCCTGCCCCTGCTGGTTCAGCGGGAACAGGATCACTTCCCGGATATTCGGCTCATCGGCCAGCAGCATGACCATGCGGTCGATGCCGGGGGCGGAGCCGCCATGCGGCGGCGCGCCATAGCGGAAGGCGTTCAGCATGCCGCCGAAGCGCGCTTCCACGTCGGCCGCCGTATAGCCCGCGATCTCGAAGGCGCGGACCATGATGTCCGGCCGGTGGTTGCGGATGGCGCCCGAGGACAATTCGATGCCGTTGCAGACGATGTCGTACTGGAAGGCCTTGATCTCCAGCGGGTCCATCGTGTTCAGCGCCTCCAGCCCGCCCTGCGGCATGCTGAAGGGGTTGTGGCTGAAATCGACCTGCTTGGTCTCCTCGTTCAGCTCGTACATCGGGAAGTCGACGATCCAGCAGAAGCGGAACTCGCCCTGCGCGATCAGGCCGAGTTCCTCGCCGAGGCGGGTGCGCACCTTGCCGGCGAATTTCGGCGCCTCGTCCTTCTTGCCGGCGGCGAAGAACACCGCATCGCCCGGGTTCAGGCCGCAGGCGACGCGAATCGCCTCGACGCGGTCGGCCTCCAGGTTCTTGGCGATCGGGCCCTTCGGGCCGTCGGCCGCGAACTGGATATAGCCGAGGCCGCCGGCGCCCTCAGCGCGGGCCCAGTCGTTCAGCTTGTCGAAGAAGCCGCGCGGATGGGCGGCGGCACCCGGCGCCGGCACGGCGCGCACGATGCCACCCGAGGCCGCGATCTTCGCGAACAGGCCGAAGCCGGACTCGGCGAAATGCGCGGTGACGTCGGTGATCTTCAGCGGGTTGCGCAGATCCGGCTTGTCGGAGCCGTATTCCAGCATCGCCGTGTCGAAGGCGATGCGCGGGAACGGCGCCGGGGTCACTTTCCGACCGCCGCCGAATTCCGTGAAGATCCCTTCCATCACCGGCTCGATCGCCGCGAAGACATCTTCCTGGGTGACGAAGCTCATCTCGAAATCGAGCTGGTAGAATTCACCCGGGGAGCGATCCGCGCGGCTCGCCTCGTCGCGGAAGCAGGGGGCGATCTGGAAATAGCGGTCGAAGCCCGCGACCATCGCGAGCTGCTTGAACTGCTGCGGCGCCTGCGGCAGCGCATAGAAGGTGCCGGGATGGTTGCGCGACGGCACCAGGAAGTCGCGCGCCCCTTCCGGCGAGGACGCGGTCAGGATCGGCGTCTGGAACTCCGTGAACCCCTGATCGATCATGCGGCGACGGATGGAGGCGATGACGCCGGCGCGCAGCATGATGTTGCGGTGCTGCTTCTCCCGCCGCAGGTCGATGAAGCGGTATTTGAGGCGCAGATCCTCGGGGAATTCCTGGTCGCCGGCGACCTGGATCGGCAGCACCTCGGCCGCCGACTGCACCGCCAGTTCCTTCACCCGGAGCTCGATCGCGCCGGTCGGCAGCTTGTCGTTCACGGTGCCGGGCTCGCGCAGCACCACCTCGCCGGTCACGGTCACCACGCTTTCCGCCCGCACCGCCTCCAGTTCCGCCAGCAGCGGCGAGCCATGCGCGACGACGCATTGGGTCAGGCCGTGATGGTCGCGCAGATCGAGGAACAGCAGGCCGCCATGGTCGCGCTTGCGATGCACCCAGCCGGACAGGCGGACGGTCGCACCGGCATCGGTGGCGCGGAGCGCGGCGCAGGTATGGGTACGGTAGGCGTGCATGCGGGCTCAGTCCTGGTGGATCGGGTCAGGGGGCGCAAAGGGCCGCCCGGAGGCGGCGCTGTCAACACCCCTCTGCTCCACCGCCCTAAAAGACGGCGGCAAGGTCCAGCGGAGTCGAAGGATGATGGATGACGACAACAAGGCCCGGAAACTCAGCCTGGGGGCGGGCATGGTCTGCCTTGCCGCCCTGGCCTGGGGCCTTACGACCGAAAGGCTGCCGCCGGCGATCGTTGCCGCGGTCACGCTGGTCTTCCTCCTGTTGGAGCGGATAGCCGGCTATCGGCGGCTCCAGCTTTTGGCCCTGACCGGGCTCGGCGGCCTCGCCTGGGGCCTCGTGGCCTATAGGTTGCTGCCGGCGATCCTCGGCGCGGCAGTGCTGGGCGTGTTCCTGCTGACGCGGATGACTGGGCATAGGCGGCCGCAGGCCCTGGCGCTGATCGGCCTCGGCGGCTTCGCCCTTTGGGCGGCTTTCGGCACGGCGACGGGCTATTTCTGGCTGAACCGGCTCCGCCTCGACGCCCTGATCGCCGAGATCCAGGCGGTTCCCGGCATCCGGTCCATGGAGCTTGGGCAAGACGGCCAGTATGTTCTTCGGGATGGCACCAGGCCGGGAACCTACGACCGCCGATATCCTCTCAGGGAGGGGGACAGGCTGGTCGCCTATGACAGCTATCGCTTCGTCAATGACGTGCTGGTGACGCACTACCGCGACCAGGCCAAGCCCGAGGCGTTCCAGCCCGAGATCTTCATCGACGACCTGTTGCGGGAGCTGAATGTCCCGGCGGCCCGCTATTGGGACCTCCGGGCAAGGCTGCAGCGGCTTTCGCTCTCCCGCTTCAGCCGGGAGCCCGGCGGCCAGATCAGCCTGGGCGAACCCGTCCCGGGCGGCACGCCCTGGGGCCACAACCTGCTGTTCAGCCCGACCGGGGAGCCGCCGCAGCGGTTCCCCGTCTACGAGCTTCAGCAGTTCGCGCCGCACTGGTTCCGCTATCTCTGGGCCTGACCCGGGCGGCGCGGCCCCGGCCCCTCAGGCGCTGGCGGCGTCCAGGGCAGCGATCGCCTCCGCATCCAGCCGCAGCGCCGCGGCCTTGGCCAGGTCGGCCAGTTGTTCGACCGTGGTCGCGCTGGCGATCGGGGCGGTGATGCCGGGCCTGGCGATCATCCAGGCCAGCGCCACCTGGGCCGGCGTCGCGCCGAGCCGGGCCGCCGCCGCATCCAGCGCCGCCAGCACCGCCATGCCCCTGGCATTCAGGTACTTCCCGGCCACGCCCTTGCCGCGCACGCTTTTCCCGGCATCGGCCTCGCTGCGGTACTTGCCGGTCAGGAAGCCCGAGGCCAGCGCGTAATAGGGGATCACCCCCAGGCCCTCCGCCTGGCAGAGCGGCAGCAGATCGGCCTCGATCCCGCGCTCCATCAGGTTGTAGTGCGGCTGCAGGCTCTCGAAGCGGGGCAGGCCGAGCGCCGCGCTGGTCTCCAGCGCCTCCTTCAGCCGCGGCGCCGTGTAGTTGGACGCGGCGATGGCGCGGACCTTGCCCTGCCGGACCAGGGCCCCGAGGGCGGCCAGCGTCTCCTCCAGCGGCACCGTCGGATCGTCGCGATGCGCCTGGTAGAGATCGATCGTCTCGACGCCGAGGCGCCTGAGGCTGTCCTCCACCGCCGTCCGGATCCAGGCGGCCGACAGGCCCTTGCCGCGGCCCGGGATCTCGATGCCGACCTTGGTCAGGATCAGCACGTCGTCGCGGCGGCCGCGCCGCTTCAGCCAATCGCCGATCACGGTCTCCGATTCGCCGCCCTTGTTGCCGGGCGCCCAGGCCGAATAGACATCCGCCGTGTCGATGGCGTTCAGCCCGGCCTCGACGCAAGTATCGAGCAGCCGGAAGCTCGCCGCCGCATCCACCGTCCAACCGAAGACATTGCCGCCGAAGACCAGCGGCGGCACCGAAAGGCCGGAACGGCCCAGCGCACGCGTTTCCATCAGGCCCACCCTTCCCTGTATTGGCCGGCATCCTGCGCCAGGACCGGCACGCGGCCCAGCCCGCGCCTTCCGGGGGATGGCCCTGTCCGCCCCCGGCAGATACAAGGGCCGTCCATGACCAGCCGACACGCTGCCCGGGCCGATTCCGCCCCGGTCCTCATCACCCGCTCCGAAGACCTCGCCGCCCTGTGTGAACGGCTCCGCACCGAGCCCTTCGTCACCGTCGACACGGAATTCATGCGCGAACGGACCTATTGGCCCGAACTCTGCGTCGTCCAGCTCGCGGGCACGCAGGATGTCGCCGTGGTCGACGCCCTGGCGCCGGGTCTCGACCTCGCGCCGCTCGGCGGGCTGCTGGCCGACCCGGCCGTGGTGAAGGTCTTCCACGCCGCCCGGCAGGATATCGAGATCTTCCTGCTCAAATACGGCGCGGTACCGTCGCCGATGTTCGACACCCAGGTCGCCGCCATGGTCGCCGGCTTCGGCGACCAGGTGAGCTATGACGCCCTGTGCCGGGGCCTGGCCAATGCCCAGATCGACAAGGCGCACCGCTTCTCCGACTGGTCGGCGCGGCCGCTCTCGGCCAGCCAGATCGCCTATGCGGCGGCCGACGTCACCCATCTGCGCCGCATCTACGTGGCACTGCGCGACAAGCTGGCGCAGGAAGGCCGCGACGCCTGGGTCGCCGAGGAAATGGCGGCGCTGCACGACCCCGCCACCTATCGCCAGGACCCGGACACCGCCTGGGAAAGGCTGCGGCCGCGCACCACCAACCGGCGCTTCCTGGGCATGCTGAAGGTGCTCGCCGCCTGGCGGGAACGGGAAGCGCAACGCATCAACATCCCCCGCCAGCGGCTGGTGAAGGATGAGACGATGCTGGAGATCGCGGCGACCGTCCCGGAGGACACCGCCGCGCTGACCCGCGCCCGCGGCATCAGCGAAGGCTTCGCCAAGGGCAAGTCCGGCGTGTCGCTGCTGGCCGCCGTCGCGGCGGGCAAGGACATGCCGGATGAGGCCCTGCCGGAGCCGGCGCGGGAACGCAGCGGCCCGCCGCCCTCCCCCGCGCTGATCGCGCTGCTCAAGGTGCTGCTCGCCGCCAAGAGCGAGGAGCATGACGTCGCCCCGAAGCTGCTGGCGAATGCCGAGGATCTGGACCGGCTCGCCGCCGGCGATGCCGAGGTGCCGGCCCTGCATGGCTGGCGCCGCACGGTGTTCGGCGAAGCGGCGCTGGCGCTGAAGGGCGGCCAGCTTGCCCTCGGCGTCGAGGGCAAGCGGGTGAAGCTGATCAAGGCGGGCTGATTTTTTTGCACCTCAGGCGCCGGCGCGCGCATCCGCGCGCTTGGATTCCGCGCTGTCAGGTGTGCATTGACGGCAACTGATGGTCGCGCGCGGGGCCGCATTCGCGGCCCCGGGGCATCGCTCCGCTCGCCCCACCGAGACTATTGGCGGCCTGCGGCCGCGAGCGGGAGAGCGCAAGCCGGGTAGTGCCCGGCTAGATCAGGATGCGTTCGCAAGCGCTCACGCATCCTGCTCCAGGGCTTTGTTTGATCGCGTGATTCACGGTTTTCGGTGAGTCTACCTCAACCGATCACGCTCTACTGCGTCACCTCGACGGTGGATTCCATGCCGAGCACCGCGGCCAGGGCTTCGATCCGGCGCTGCACGCTTTCGCCGGCGAAGACGCCGCCGCCATGCACCAGCTTCAGCGCCAATTGGCCGCCGCGCCGGGTGAGCTCCGTCCCGCGCAGCAGCTCCGGCGTGCCGCCGGAGAGCGTATAGGCCAGGCGCAGCGCCGCCCCCAGCACCTCCGCCCGCCGCATCGCGCGGCTGTCGAGCAGCAGGCGCGCGGTCGGGAGATAGGGCGCATCCGCCTCCGCCTCGTAGCGCAGCGCCACCACGAGCGCGAGGAAGGCCCGCGCATGGTGGTCCAGCCCGACGCCCGGCTGGCGCAGCACGCGCAGGAAGGCCTGCTCGGCGCGGTAATCGGGATGGTCGTGGCTGCCGGTATCGGACACCCAGCAGGCCGCTTCCCGCATCTGGCGCTCGCTGTCCGATTCCTCGGGGAACAGCGCGTCGGTCCAGTCGACCAGCGCGGAAGGCAGGCGGGAATCGCGGCCGAAGCGGGTGGCGAGGTCGGAGGCGGCGGCGAGCAGCGGATCCTGCTCCCGCGTTGCATCGTCCAGCAGCCCGGCATACCAGCCCTCGCGCAGGCCGTTGGCACTGAACACCACGCGGGTGGCGCCGGTCGCACGCAGCAGGCGGCGCATCACCACCGCGGCGAAGGGCAGGTCGCCGATGCGCTTCAGCGGCGCGCCGGCCATCCGTTCCAGGGTGCGCCGCGTCGCCGCCATCACCACGCCGGAGAGGTCGCGCGCCTCTTCCCGCTTCAGCCCGTAATGGTGGACGATGAACAGCGGATAGGCGGTCTGCGCGATATGCATCCGCGCCAGGGCGCGCCAGGCACCGCCGACCAGATAGAGGTCCCGCCCTTCGCCCTTCTTCAGCCAGGGCACGGTCGAGAGTTCCTTCTCGACCACCGCGCGGGCACGCACCACCTCGCCATTCGCGCGCTCCGCCAGGCGGATGACGCCGACCGGCAGGCTCGCGGTATGGCCGATCTTGCCGTGCTTCAGTTCCACCAGTTCGAGGGAACCGCCGCCGAGATCGCCCAGGATGCCGTCGGCGCCCGGGAAGCCGAGCAGCACGCCATCGGCCGAGAAGCGCGCTTCCTCGTCGCCGCTGAGAATGCGGATCGGCACGCCGGGCAGCCGCGCTTCCAGCCCGCGCACGAATTCGGCGCCGTTATCGGCGTCGCGCGCCGCCGCGGTGGCCAGCACCTGCAGGGGGTTCGCCCCCATCGCCTGGCCGACCGCGTAATAGCGCTGCATGACGGTCAGCGCCTGGTCGATCGCTTCCTCGTTCAGCCGGCCTGAGGCCTGCAGGCCGCGCCCAAGGCCCAGCACCGCCTTCTCATTGAAGATGGCGACCGGGTTGCGGCCGCGCCCTTCGAAGACGACGAGGCGCACGGAGTTGGAGCCGAGATCGACGATCCCGCAGCGTGTCGTATCGGCCTGCACCGGCACCGGTGCAGGGTGGTTCTTCTTCTTTGGAGACACGTCAGTCCTGGTTCACCCGGTCCTGGCGGCCGCGCCGCGCAGGGGCGCGCGGCGTACGGCTCAGCGCGCTGCCGCGGCCGGAGAGGGAGGGGTTGGTCATGAAATACTCATGGGCGGAAACCGGATCGGCCCCTGGCTCCAGCCGGGTATAGACGCCATCGGCCGCCAGTTCCCAGCTCTGCATGGTGTCCTTCAGGTTCACCATCATGATCTGGTCCAGCACCTGCGCATGCACGGTCGCGTTCTCGATCGGCACCAGGGTCTCGACGCGCCAGTCCATGTTGCGCGCCATCCAGTCGGCCGAGGAGATGTAGATCTTGGCGCGGCGGTTCGGCAGCTTGTTGCCGTTGCCGAAGGCGTAGATGCGGCTGTGCTCCAGGAAGCGGCCGACGATCGACTTCACATGGATGTTCTCGGACAGGCCGGGGACGCCGGGGCGCAGGCAGCAGATGCCGCGCACCACGCATTCCACCACCACCCCGGCGGCCGAGGCGCGGTACAGCGCATCGATCAGCTGTTCGTCGACCAGGCTGTTCATCTTCAGCCAGATCGCCGCCGACTTGCCTTCCTTGGCGAAGCCGATCTCCCGCTCGATCAGCTTCAGCAGCGACGGGCGGATGGTCAGCGGCGCGAAGGCCAGCGCCTGCATCGTCTCCGGCCGCGCATAGCCGGTCATGTAGTTGAACAGCTTCTGCGCGTCGCGGGTCAGCGCCGGATCGGTCGTGAAGAAGGACAGGTCGGTATAGATGCGCGCCGTCACCGGGTGGTAGTTGCCGGTGCCGAAATGCGCGTAGCTGCGCAGCGCGGTGCCTTCGCGGCGCACCACCAGCGACACCTTGGCGTGGGTCTTCAGCTCGACGAAGCCATAGACCACCTGCACGCCGGCCGCTTCCAGCTCCCGCGCCAGGGCGATGTTGCGCTCCTCGTCGAAGCGGGCCTTCAGCTCGACCATCGCGGTCACGCTCTTGCCGGCTTCCGCCGCCTCGATCAGCGCCTTGGCGATCGGGCTGTCGCGCGTCGTGCGATACAGCGTCTGCTTGATCGCGACCACGTTCGGGTCGCGCGCGGCCTGGCGCAGGAACTGCACCACCACGTCGAAGCTCTCATAGGGGTGGTGGACGATGATGTCCTTGGCGCGGATCGCGGCGAAGCAGTCGCCGCCGAAATCCAGGATCCGCTCCGGGAAGCGCGCCGTATAGGGCGTGAACAGCAGGTCGGGCCGGTCGTCGACGATCAGCTGCTTGATGTCGGCGACGCCGAGCAGCCCATCGACCGTGAAGACGTTGGAGCGGTCGGCGTCCAGCTCCTCCGACACGAAGGCGAGCACGTCGGGCGGCGTATCGGCGGTGACCGACAGGCGGATCGGCCGGCCGCGGCGGCGGCGCTTCAGCGCGCTTTCATAGCTGCGGACCAGGTCCTCAGCCTCCTCCTCGAACTCCACGTCGGTGTCGCGGATCAGACGGAACTGCCCGCCTTCCGCGGCGAGGAAGCCGGGGAAGAGCCGGTCGAGGAACAGGCCGATCAGGTCTTCCAGGATCAGGAAGCGGATCGAGGCCTGGGCGCGCGTGGCATCGGCGGCGGGATCGGCCGGCAGGCGGATGAAGCGCTCGATCTGCGGCGGCAGCGGCAGCAGCGCCCGCATGGTGGTGCCGTCTTCTTCCCGCACCAGCTTGAAGACCAGGCAGAGCGCCAGGTTGGAGATGAAGGGGAAGGGATGCGCCGGGTCGACGGCGATCGGCGTCAGGACCGGGAACACGCGCTCCATGAAGAAGTCCTGCAGCCAGTCGCGGTCGGCATCCGACAGCTCCTCCGGCTGCACCAGGGCGATGCCGGCTTCGCGAAGCTGCGCGCTGAGCTCCACCCAGCTGCGCTGCTGCTCCTCGATCAGGCTCTGCGCCTCGGCGTGGATGGCGGCGAGCTGCTGGCCCGGGGTGCGGCCATCGGAGGCGACCTTGGTCAGGCCGGCACGTTCCTGGCCGACCAGGCCGGCGACGCGCACCGAATAGAATTCGTCGAGGTTCGAGGCCGAGATGGAGATGAAGCGCAGCCGCTCCAGCAGCGGATGCCGGGCATTCGCGGCCTCCTCCAGCACGCGGCCGTTGAAAGCCAGCCAGGACAGCTCCCGGTTGATGAACCGGTCGGGGCTATCGGGCGCGATGGCGGGAAGGATCACAGTCGGCGCGTCCATGCTGGCTCTCCCTGGAGCAGGCCCGGCCCGGCGCGAATTGCCGGAAACGGGAAAGAATGCTCACGAAAACAAAGGGCTGGAGCGGTTTCGCGGCGCGGGGCCGCTCCAGCCGGCCGGACACTACAGCAGGGTCGGGAGAACAGGCGAGGCACCGGACGATGATGCCTCGAAACCGTCATTTGTTATGATATCGAATTCCTCCCACCCGCCGAGCACCGATCGCGCCAGCCCCCGCGTCACCGGCACCCGGGCGGCGAGTGCCGCGCGGTCGAGCCGCGCCACCGCCTCCGCCAGCGCCGCCGCCTCCCGCGGGAGGCGGGCCAGCAGCCAGGATTGCAGGTCCGGCGCCACGCGCAGCTGCCGGTCGGCGAAGAGCTTGGCCAGCAGCGCGCCGAGCAGCGCATCGGAGGGCGGGCCGATGCCGGCCGCGGCGGTGGCGCGCAGCCGGGAGGCGAGGTCCGGCAGCGCCACCGGCCAACGCGCGGGCGGGCGGCGGCCGGCCAGCAGCAGCTTCGCCCCGCGCTCGGCGCAGAGGTTGATCAGGTGGAACAGCGCCGCTTCCTCGGCGGCGCAATCGGCATCGTCCAGCACCACGCCGGCGCCCGGCAATTCCGGCAGGCCGCGCAGCATCGTCGCGTCCAGCATCGCCCAGCCATGCGCCTCCGCCATCGCCGCCAGCATGTGCGACTTGCCGACGCCGGGCGGGCCGTGGATCGCGAAGCGGCCGAGCGGCCAGTCGCCCGGCCGGTCCAGCCAGGCCAGCGCCTCCGCGTTCGACGCGTCCTCGATCAGGTCGGCGCGGTGGCGGGAGACCGGGACGGACAGCGCCAGCGCGAGTTGCCTGCCCCCGCTCACAGCCCGGTCCGCGGTGGGTCGAGGTAGAGCGGGCTTTCCAGATAGCGCCGCAGCCAGTAGCGCGCGACGACGCCGATGGCGGCCGCGATCGGCACCGCCAGCAGCACGCCCACGAAGCCGAAGGCCACGCCGCCGGCGAAGAGCGCGAAGATCACCCACACCGCATGCAGCTCCACCCGGTCGCCGAGCAGGCGCGGATAGATGATGTAGCCTTCGACGATCTGGCCGAAGACGAAGACGCCGAGCACCCAGAGCACGCCGTTCCAATGCCCGAACTGGCCGATCGCCAGCAGCACCGCGGTCATCAGGCCGGTGAGCGAGCCGACATAGGGAATGAAGGACAGCACGCCGCTGAGCAGCCCGACGCTGAGCCCGAGTTCCAGCCCGACGAGCTGCAGGCCGACGCCATAGATCACCGCCAGCAGGGCGCAGCAGATGAGCTGCCCGCGCAGCCAGGCGGAGAGCACCCGGTCCATGTCGCGGCCGAGGGCCCGCAAGGTGGCGCTCGACCGGCGCGGCAGCCAGCTTTCGATCCGCGTCATCATGCCGGGCCAGTCGCGCAGCATGTAGAAGGCGACGATCGGGGTCACGATCGCCAGCATGAAGATGCTGAACACCGCGAAGCCGCCGCCGATCAGCCGCGTCGCGGAGCCG
>DASYDR010000097.1:0-14404 GCA_036499545.1 Roseomonas sp.
CCCTGGCCTGCGGCATTCCGCTGGTCTCGGCGCCATGGCGAGATTCGGAGGCGCTGTTCCGTCCCGGCCGCGATTACCTCACCGCGGAGACCGACACCGAGATGGTCCGGCACCTACGGGCGCTGCGCTGGGACGGGGCGCTGCGCCGGGCGCTCGCCGCCAGCGGGCTGGAGGTGATCCGGGCCAGGCATAGCTGCGCGCATCGGGCTGATGAGTTGCTCGCCATCGCGGCGCGGCTGCGGCAGGAGGCCGCTGCGGCCGTGCCACCCATCAAGACGAATCGCAGGAAGGGATGCTGTCGCCATGAGCCATAACCCGCCATGGTCGCGCGAGGCGATCGAACGGCATGTCGAAGCGCTCGGCCCCTGGTTCCACAACCTTGACCTCGGCGGCGTGCGCACCGCGCCGGATCACTTCCTGGGTGATTATCCTGCGGTGAAGTGGCACCGCTTCGCGCATGCGATACCGCAGGATCTCACGGGACAGAGCGTCCTCGATATCGGCTGCAATGCCGGCTTCTATTCGATCGAGATGAAGCGGCGGGGCGCGGAACGCGTGCTCGGCATCGATTCGGATGATGAGTATCTGGCGCAGGCTCGCTTCGCTGCCGAAGTCCAGGGCCTGGTAATCGAGTTCCGCAAGCTGTCGGTCTACGATCTGGGCGCCCTCGGCGAGCGCTTCGATCTCGTCCTGTTCATGGGCGTGCTCTACCACTTGCGGCATCCGCTGCTGGCCTTGGATCTGATCCATGAGCACGTGGCGCGAGACCTGCTGGTCTTCCAATCCATGCAGCGCGGCACCGCGGCCGTTGAGCAGGTGCAGCCGGATTACGAATTCTGGGACGAGGCGCCCTTCGATCGGCCGGGCTTCCCCCGCCTGCATTTCGTCGAGCATCGCTACGCGCATGATCCGACCAACTGGTGGGTGCCGAACCGGGCCTGTGCCGAGGCGATGCTCCGCAGCGCCGGCTTCGCCATCACCGACCATGCCGAGGACGAGGTCTATGTCTGCCAGCGCGTGGCGGCGCCGGATGGTGCCGGCGCCGTCTACCCGGTGAAGGGGAGTACGCCGTGATCGAAGCCGCGATGATCTGGAACGAGCCCAACAACAAGTCGCATTGGGACCCGGAAATCGACCCGGACTGGACGCTGTTCGGGGAGATGGCGAAGCTCGCCGGCATGGCGATCCGGGCGGAACACCCAACTTTGCCGCGGGTGCTCGGTGGCATGTCACCGATCGACCCCGGATTCATCCGCAACATGGCCGGCAAAGGCGTGCTGGACCAGATGGATGCGGTCGCCGTGCATGGCTTTCCGCTCGACTGGAACCTCTGGCAGATCGACGAGTGGCCGGCGAAGCTGCGCGAGATTCAGGCGGTGACCGACCTGCCCGTCTGGGTGTCCGAAGTCGGCGTCTCCTCCTTCGGTGCCGAGCAAGTGCAAGCCTGGGGTGTGGCGCGCACGACCGAGTTGCTGAAGGGCCGCGCACCGCGCATCCATTGGTACAGTCTCTGCGATCTGCCGCGCGCCTGGGAAGCCACCACGAGGCATCGGGAGGCTGAGGGATCATCCTACTACCGGCACTTTTACATGGGACTGCTGCGGGAGGACGGGACGCCGAAGCCGGGTTTCGATGCCTTCGCCAGGCACACGCCGGAGCTTGGCCTCTGCCAATGGTTCCATTTCGAGGATCACCGGCTGGATGATGCGGTGGCCTGGATGCGGCAGCTCGGCGTGCGCTATCTGCGCACAGGCCTCTCCTGGGCCGACAGCTTCCGGCCGGATGCGCTGGCTTGGTTCGACCGGCAGATGCGGGCGCTCGAGGAATTCGACGTCACCGTGACCTTCTGCTTTACCCCGGAGCATCGCGGCATCGCGCCCCACCACACCAGCGCGCCGCTGGTGAAGGAGGAGTTCGCGGAATTCTGCGCGGCGATGGTGCGGCGCTACGCCAAAGGTTGAGCGCCGCACCCGGCCCGATCAGCGGGCCGCGTCGTGCTCGCCGTGTTGGCGGCGTTCCAGCGTGTCGCGGCCGATGATCTTGCTGAACAAGCTGTCCTTCTCATACAGCAGGGCGAGGTTGGCCTTGTCGAACTGCTCGAAGAACTCGTCCCAGGAAATCTCGGTCAACGCGCCATGGTCCGAGTGCGGGGCGTCCGGAAACATGATCCGGATGATGCCGGTGTCGTGCCCGGCATGGGTGCGTTCCACCGCCGCGGGCTTGCCGCCCTTTGCCTCGGCCCACCGGCGGATGGTTGCGTGGTCAGTCGTGGCTTCAGCCATGGCTCGGCTCCTTCAGCTGGATGTCTGCTTTCAACGCGGGCGCCGCCGCCCAGTTCGCAGGCCCGGGCAACGACGCGTGCGTGAGAAGCGTGAGCGCAAGGCGCGCGTAACCGGTAACCACCTCGCGCGTTCAGGAACAACACCTCACCCGGTCGCCACCGCCATGCTCCTCGAGCACGAACCTGGCCTGTCCTCCATCGTGGTCGATCCGCGCACCGCCGCCGAGGACGCGAATTTGATCTATGTCACGGATGAGCGGCCGGGCATTTCCCGGCGGCGGGCCGGGACAGGCTTCAGCTACCGGCTGCCGAAGGGCGAGCTGGTGCGGGATGCGGCGATTCTGCGGCGCATTCGCGCGCTGGCGATACCGCCCGCCTGGACGGGGGTCTGGATTTGCCCGAAGGCCAATGGCCACATCCAAGCCACCGGACGGGACCAGCGCGGCCGCAAGCAGTACCGCTACCACGCGCGCTGGCGCGAGCTTCGAGATGCCGCGAAATACGAACATATGGTGGAATTCGCACACGCCCTGCCAAGCGTCCGCGCGCGCGTCGCGACGGACATGGCGCTGCCCGGGCTACCGCGGGAGAAGGTGCTGGCGACCATCGTTCATCTCCTGGAAACGACGCTGATCCGCGTCGGCAATGAGGATTACGCCCGAGAGAATCGCAGCTACGGGCTGACCACGCTGCGTACCCGCCATGTCGCGCTGAATGGCACCGAACTGCGCTTTGCCTTTAAGGGCAAGGGCGGCAAGAGCTGGCAGCTTCGCCTGCGCGACCGGCGCGTCGCGCGCGTCATCCGGTCCTGCCAGGAATTGCCGGGTCAGGAGCTGTTCCAGTACCGCGAAGCGGACGGCACGCTGAGAGACGTATCCTCCACCGACGTGAACGCCTACCTGCGCGAGATCACGGGGCGCGAGATCACCGCCAAGGATTTCCGCACCTGGGCCGGGACGGTGCTGGCGGCGCTGGCCCTGGATGAGATCCGCCGCTTCGATAGCCAAGCCGGCGCGAAGCGCAACATCAAGTCAGCGATTGAGCGCGTCGCCGCGCGGCTCGGCAATACACCCACGATCTGCCGCAAATGCTACGTGCACCCGGCGATCCTCGACAGTTACCTCGATGGCGGCTTCGCCCTTGGGATGGAGGAGCAGGCCCGCACCCGGTTGAGCGAGGAGATGGAGACGCTCCAGCCGGAGGAGGCAGCCGTCCTGGCGCTGCTGCTGGAACGGCTGAACCGCGAGAGAGGCGGCGCATGAAGTTCGTGGTCTTCGGCCTGACCATCACCTCCTCCTGGGGCAATGGTCACGCCACGCTTTGGCGTTCCCTCTGCCGCGCACTGACGCGGCGGGGGCATCGCGTCACCTTCTTCGAACGCGACGTTCCCTGGTACGCGGATGCGCGCGACCTGGGTGAAATGCCGGGGCTGGAGACCGTCATCTACCCGGATTGGGACAGCCTGCAGGCGCGCGCCGCGCGAGAGGTGGCGGAGGCGGACGTGGCCGTCGTCACCTCCTATTGCGCGGACGGCGCCGCTGCCTCCGCCCTGGTGCTCGCCGGCCGGGCCGCGCGCGTCTTCTACGACCTCGATACGCCGGTGACCCTGGCGGCACTGACCATCGGCGAGCGGCCGGCCTATCTGCCGCCCGAGGGGCTCGGCGATTTCGACCTCGTGCTCAGCTTCACTGGCGGCGAGGCACTCGGCCGGCTGCGGACGGAGCTCGGCGCCCGCCGCGTCCTGCCGCTCTATGGCAGCGTCGATCCGCAGACGCATCAGCCCGTGCCATCGGTCGCCGAATATCATGCCGACCTGTCTTATCTCGGCACCTACGCTGCCGATCGCCAGCCGGCGCTGCAGGCGCTGCTCATCGATCCTGCGCTGCGCATGCCGCAGCGTCGCTTCGTAATCGGTGGCGCCCAGTACCCGGCCGATTTCCCCTGGGCGGAGAACATCTACTTCGTCCGCCATATGCCGCCACAACAGCACCCCGCCTTCTTCTCCTCCTCCCGTCTCACACTGAATGTCACCCGGCGTGCCATGGCGGAAGCCGGATGGTGCCCCTCCGGACGGCTGTTCGAGGCCGCGGCCTGCGGCGCGGCGGTGCTGAGCGACAAATGGCCCGGGCTTTCGGATTTCTACACCCCTGGGGAAGAGATCCTGATCGCCGGCGATGCCGCGGATGCGATCGCCGCCATCCGGTGCGGGACGGCGGAGCTGCGGCGAATCGCGGATCGCGCGCGGCAACGCACGCTCGACGAACACAGCGGTGACCGCCGGGCCCGGGAGCTGGAGGCGGCGCTTGGGACGATCGCGCCCACCACCCTTCAGACGGAGGCCTGATCATGTGGGGCATCATTCCCGCTGCCGGGATCGGGAGTCGCATCCAGCCGCTCGCCTTCTCGAAGGAGTTGCTGCCGGTCGGCAGCCGGCTGGACGCCGGTGTCGAGCGGCCCCGCGCCGTCAGCGAGCACCTGATCGAGCGCATGATCGATGCCGGCGTCGACAAGCTCTGCTTCGTCATCGCCCCCGGCAAGAGCGATATCGTGAACTACTATGGCGCCCGGATCGGGCCGGCCAGCATCACCTATGTGGTGCAGGCCGAACCGGCCGGGCTCTGCGACGCGATCTTCTCTGCCTGCCCCTGCATCGATCCCGGCGAGCAGGTCGCGGTCGGATTGCCAGATACAATCTGGTTCCCCCGCAACGGCTTGGCGCTGCTGCCGGACGATGCGCTGTCCTTCCTGCTGTTCCCCGTCGAGCATCCGGAATTCTTCGACGCGGTGGTGACCGACGCCGCCGGCGCCGTGCGGGAAATTCAGGTCAAGCAGGCCGTCGCGGCCTCGCATTGGGTCTGGGGCGCATTCCGCATGCCTGGACATGTGCTGCATGCCCTGCACGCGCTATGGCAGGAACCCGGCCGCGGCGACGAATATGTCGGTACGCTGGTTAATGCCTGGCTGGCGCGCGGCGGCCGCGCGCGCGGGATCTGCGCCGGGGAGACCTATGTCGATGTCGGTACCATGCACGGCTGGCGCGAAGCCGTCGCCCTGCTGGGCGAACGACCGGCCGAAGCGCCGGTGCTGGTGCCGTTCCGGGCCTTGCAGCAGACCGCGCTGACCCAGGCGGCGGCGCTGCGCCCCGATCAGCAGGTGGCCGATGGCGGCGCTGCCGCACCGCGTGTCGGCGTGGATTGACGCATGACGGCCGCCGCGCCCCTGCTCGCGCTGCTGGCCGACGTGGAGGCGCCGGTCGATGTCCCGGTGCTGCTCGTCGCCGCGCATCCGGATGACGAGGTGATCGGCATCGGCGCGCAGCTGCCGCGGTTCCGCGATATCACCTTGCTGCATGTGACCGATGGCGCGCCGCGGGATGGCGGTGATGCGGCAATGCATGGTTTCGCCGATGCCGCAGCCTATGCTGCCGCGCGGCGGCGGGAATTGCTGGCGGCGCTGGCGATCGCCGGAATCACACCCGATCGCGCGCCGACCTGCGGCATCGCCGACCAGCAGGCAACGCTGGCGCTCGTGGATGTCGCTCGGCGGATCGCCGCGCTTCTCGTCGAGGTTCGGCCCGCGGTGTTGATCACCCAAGCCTATGAAGGCGGCCATCCCGATCACGACGCCACTGCCTTCGCCGTGCACGCGGCCCTGCGCCTGGCCAATGCGCCGAGGCCGGCCTTGCTGGAGATGGCCGGCTATCACGCGGGGCCGCACGGTATCGAGACCGGGTGCTTCCTGCCCGTGGCGGACTGTCCGGCGGTCCGGCTTGCCGTCGGGCCGGCGGCGCAGGCAGGCAAGCGGTGCATGCTCGCCTGCTTCGCCACCCAGCAGCGGGTGCTGGCCGGCTTTCCCGACGATGTCGAAGTGCTGCGCCCGGCGCCGCGTTACGACTTTACCCAGCCGCCGCATCCCGGCCGCCTCCATTACGAGAATTACCCCTGGGGCATGACCGGTGCGGCGTTCCGCCAACTGGCCGCAGAGGCTTGGCGAGCGCTGGAGGACGGCCGATGAGCCTCACCGTGCTGCAGGTCGCCTATCCCTTCGCGCCGGTCGGCCCCGATGCTGTCGGTGGCGCGGAGCAGGTACTGTCACAGCTCGACCAGGCGGTGACGGCGGCAGGCGGCCGCTCGATCGTGCTCGCCGCAGCCGGCTCCAGCGCCGCGGGTGAGCTGATCGCAATGCCGCTGCCAAGCGGGGCGATCACGGAGGCGGAGCGCGATGCCGTGCATGCCGCCTGCCGCGAGGCGATCGGCCGGTTGCTGCGCAACCGCCGCGTCGATCTGGTGCACATGCATGGCCTGGATTTCGACCGCTATTTGCCGCCGCCCGGCTTGCCGGCGCTGGTGACACTGCATCTGCCACCCGCCTGGTATCCGTCCGGCGCCCTGCGGCCGGGCCGGCCGGAGACATGGCTGCATCCGGTGTCGCAGGCGCAATACCGAACCTGCCCAGCTTCCCCGGCGCTGCTGCCGCCCATCCCCAACGGTGTGCCGGTGGCTGATCTGCCGGCGCCGGTCTCTCGCCGCAGCTTCGCGCTCTGCCTTGGGCGCATTTGCCCGGAGAAGAACCAGCACGCTGCGCTGCAGGCCGGCAGCCTCGCCAGAATGCCGGTGCTGCTCGGCGGCCAGGTCTTCCCCTATGCGGCGCATGAGGAGTACTGGCGGCAAGCCGTCATGCCGCTTCTGGCGCACGGGCCGCACCGCTTCCTCGGTCCCGTTGGCTTCGCGCGCAAGCGCCGGCTGCTGAGCGCCGCGCGCTGTCTGATTTCGGCGAGCGTCGCACCGGAGACCAGCTCCCTCGTCGCCATGGAGGCGCTGGCCTGCGGCACGCCGGTGGTCGCTTTCCCCTCGGGTGCCTTGCCGGAGATCGTCGAGCACGGCGTCACCGGCTTCCTGGTCGAGGACGTGCGGGAAATGGCGGAAGCCATCCGGGCGGTGCGTCGGATCGATCCCGAAGCCTGCCGCGCCGCCGCACGCGACCGCTTCTCCGCGGCGGATATGGCGGTGGCCTATCTCCACCTCTACGCGCGGCTGGCCGGAAGGAGGCAGGTGCATGCTGTCCCGGCCTGACCCGGCGCTTGATGTCGCGCTGGTGACGCAGGCCGCGGCACTCGAAGCGCTGCGGCCGGAATGGGAGGCGCTCTGGCTGCAGGCGCCGGCGGCGACGCCGTTCCAGTCCCCCGCCTGGCTGATCCCGTGGTGGCGGCATATCGGGCAAGGGAAGCTGTTGACCCTGGTGCTGCGCGAGCACGGCGCGCTGGTGGGGCTGCTGCCGTTCTATGTCCATGGCGGGGAGGGCAGCCGCCGCCTTTTCCCCCTCGGCATCGGCACGACCGACTATCTGGACGCGGTCGCTATGCCGGGCCGTGAAGCGGCTGTCATGACGGCGGCGTTCCAGCAGCTCGCAGTGCTCGCCGATCACTTCGACATCGCGGAATGGCCGCAACTGCGGCCTGACGCGACGTTGCTGCACACCGCGCCGCCGGGTTGGATGTCGCAGACCGGGCCGGACGTGGTCTGCCCGGCCACGCCGCTGCCGCGACACCTGGACGATCTGGGCAGCGTGGTATGGCGCAAGACATTGCGCGACCTGCGCACGGTGCGGAAGCGGGCAGGGGAGGCGGGCACCC
Source organism: Roseomonas sp. (assembly GCA_036499545.1). Classification (GTDB taxonomy): domain Bacteria; phylum Pseudomonadota; class Alphaproteobacteria; order Acetobacterales; family Acetobacteraceae; genus Plastoroseomonas. The sequence continues at coordinate 7,914 of DASYDR010000097.1, forward strand.
TGCGCTGGGTGGAGGCCGGGGCCGGCAGCCTCGATCGTATCTTCGACGCGCTGCTGCGCCTGCACGCCGCGCATTGGCAGACACGGGGGCAAAGCGGGGTGCTGGCCGCGCCCGCCGTCCAGGCGGCGCATCGGGCAGCGCTGCCGGAACTCGCCCGCGCCGGCCTGCTTCGCTTGCAGTCGCTGCACCTCGACGATGCCGTCATAGCCGTGCTCTACGCGCTCATAGATCCGCCGCACCGTCCGGCGCGGCGGATCTATCTCTACATCAGCGGCTTCGATCCCGCCTTCGACCGGCTCAGTCCGGGCATGCTGCTGATCGGGCATGCCATGGAACAGGCGGTGACCGAAGGCTTCGCCACTCTCGACTTCCTGCGTGGCCAGGAACGCTACAAATATTTCTGGGGTGCCGAGGACGAGACCAGCTTTCGTCGTCTGCTGCGTCCGCCGGCGGGAGCTGGACCATGACGCGCTGCCTTCTCGTCGTGCTCGACAGCGTCGGTGTCGGCGCCGCGCCGGATGCGGCGGATTACGGCGATGCCGGCGCAAATACGCTCGGCCATGTCATCGCCCGGACCGGGCTCCGCCTGCCGGCACTGCGTGCGCTCGGGCTCGGCCGCATCCTTGGCGAGGAAGGGGGCGAGCCGCCGCGCGCCAGCCATGGGAGGATGCGGCAACGCTCCGCCGGCAAGGACAGCACGACCGGCCACTGGGAAATCGCCGGCATCGTCCTGGACCAGCCCTTTGCGGTCTTCAAACGCTTTCCGGATCCGCTCATGCAGGCGATCGAGGACGAGACCGGTCTGCATTTTCTCGGCAATCATCCGGCCAGCGGCACGCGGATCATCGAGGATCTCGGCCGGGAGCACATGCGGACCGGGCGGCCGATCCTCTACACCTCCGCCGATTCCGTGCTGCAGATCGCGGCGCATGAAGCGGTGATCCCGGTCGAGCGCCTTTACGCCATCTGTGAGGTGGCCCGGCGCCATGCCGATGCCTGGCGCATCGGCCGCGTCATTGCCCGCCCATTCATCGGTGCACCCGGCGGCTTCACCCGCACGGAGCGGCGGCACGACTTCTCCATGCGGCCGCCGCGAACGGTCCTGGATGCGATCAGTGCGGCGGGCATCGCGATCAAGGCCGTCGGCAAGATTGCCGACCTCTTTGCCGGGCAAGGCATCACCGAAACGCATCCGACCGGCGGCAATGCCGAAGGCATGCGAGTGACCGACAGGCTCTGGCAGCAAACGGAATCCGGCCTGATCTTCACCAACCTGGTCGATTTCGACACGCTCCATGGCCATCGGCGCGACGTTGCCGGCTATGCCGCCGCGCTGGCGGAATTTGACGCTTGGCTTGCCGGCCTGCTGCCGCAATGCCGCGCCGACGACATCCTCATCATCACCGCCGATCACGGCAATGATCCGACTCATCACGGCACCGATCACACACGGGAAGAGGTGCCGCTGCTGGTGCTGCAGGGCGACCGTGCCGTGCCGCTCGGCACCCGTGACGGCTTCGCGGATGTCGCCGCCTCGCTCGCCGTTGCCTTCGGCATCCCGCACTGGCCCTGCGGCCGGTCCTTCCTGTGATGGCCGCATGGCCGCAAGCGGCACGTGACACCGTGGCGGAGTTCGCGGCGGGGCGGATATCGGCGCCCGTCGCGCTAATGCGCGTCGCTTTGGCCGGCCTCTCCGTCGATGCGATCATGGCCGGATTGGCTGCGGAGGAGGGGCTGGCGCCGCTGTTGGCGCTGGCGCGCAAGCAGGGCGCCGGGCTGCATCGGCTGCAGGCGATGGTGCGGAGCGGTGCCGAGCATGGCCCCGCGCCGTCCGCGGAAGCCGCGGTGGCGGCGAGCCGCGCGATGTTCGACCGGCTGGTCCGGATCAGCCCGGAAGCAAGCGTCGCCGCCTATTCGCTCGGCGACCCTGCGTTGCTCGATGCGGCGAGTGCCGAGATCCTGGCTTGGCTGCAGGGGCTGGGGCTGCTGGATGACCGGCCGCGCATCCTGGATCTCGGCTGCGGCATCGGCCGCATCGCCCAGGCCCTGGCGCCGCATGCCGGCGCGGTGCTCGGCCTCGATGTCTCGGCCGGCATGATTGACGCCGCGCGGCAGCGCTGCCGCGGCATTTCCGGCCTGGAATTCGCGCTGACCTACGGCAATGGGCTGGATGGGTTGTCGGCGGACGGCTTCGACCTGATGCTGGCGGTCGATGTGTTTCCCTATCTAGTCCAGGCGGGCTCCGCGCTGGCGGAGCGGCATGTCGCGGATGCGGGCCGGTTGCTGCGGCCGGGCGGCAGCCTGGTGATCCTGAATTTCAGCTATCGCGACATCGGGCAGGACCAGGTGGACCTGCGCGCCATGGCGCAGCGGCACGGCTTCGCGTTGCTACGCGACGGCACCCGCGATTTCACCTTCTGGGATGCCCCTGCCTTCTGGCTGCGACGCCAGACGCGGCCGGGTTCAACGCCGCCGTGACCGCCGTGCCGGTGAACCCGGGGGCGGCATTCGGTGTTTGAGTGGCAGCCGATCCGGATAAGCCGGGCGGCGTTACGTTGCGGAGGAAGCCCCGTGCAGCACCGTGCCCTTGCCATCCTTGCCGCCGCCATGCTCTTGCCCGGCGCTGTCCTGGCGCAGGGGCAGCCGAGCACTCCCGGTGCGGGCCCGATGCCGCCAACCGAACCGGGCACCAGCACGCCGGCGCCGGTGCGGCCGTCGCCGGAGGCGACCGGCGCCGCTGCGCCGCGTCCGCCTTCCGCACAGACGACTCCGGAACTGGCGGGCGAGCGCGCGAGCAGCCTGATCAGCGCCAACGTCTACAATGACGGCGATGAGAGCATCGGCAGCGTCCGCGACCTGCTCCTGACACCGCGGGGCGGCGAGATGATGGCTGTGCTCTCTGTCGGTGGCTTCCTCGGGATCGGCAGCAAGGATGTCGCGGTGCCGTTCCAGGAACTGCGGTGGAATGCCGAACGGGAGCGCTGGGTGCTGCCGGGCGCGACGGCTGAGGTCCTGCGGGCGCGGCCGACCTTCAATCTGCAGGACAGCCGCTGAGGCGGTCCGGCGATGAGCCGCCACATTCCATGACCGCCGATACGGCCGCCGGCGACATCGCGGCGTCGTGGCGCCGGCATATGGTCTGCGGTGAATGGGAAACGGCATGGCGGATCAGCGAAGCCACGCGGCGGCCGCCGGGCCGGCCGATCGATCCCCGGATGCCGCGCCACCTTCAGATCCTATGGGATGGCACGCCGCTGGCGGGACGGCACGTCCTTATCCACTGCTATCACGGGCTGGGCGATACCATCCAGTTCATCCGCTTCGCCTCGCAGGTGCGGGCGATCGCCGCGGAACTGACCATCTGGGCGCAGCCGGCCCTCATCCCGCTGCTGCGGACGATGGACGATGTCGGCCGCCTGTTGCCGTTGCATGATGGCGATCCCGGGGTCGAACGCGACGTCGATATCGAGGTGATGGAATTACCGCATTGCCTGCGGCCATCCATCGCGACACTGCCGGCGGAGGTGCCGTATTTCCATCTGCCCGGACGCCGCCCCCTTCGGCAAGGTCGGCGCAAGGGCCAGCCGCTCGAAGTGGGGTTGGTCTGGCAGAGCAGCGACTGGAATGCGGCGGCGCGTTCGATCCCGGTGCCGCTGCTACAGCCGCTGGCTGCGTTGGCAGGCGTGCGGCTGCACATCCTGCAACGCGGGCCGGCATTGCGCCATTGTCCGCCAGGCCTCGGCATCTGCTGCGGTTCGGACGACATCATGGCGACGGCGGAGACGATGACCCAGCTCGATCTGGTCATCGCGGTGGACACCATGGTCGCGCATCTGGCCGGTGCGCTCGCCGTGCCGGTCTGGGTCCTGCTGGCGCATGAATCCGACTGGCGCTGGATGATCGGCCGCGACGACAGCCCCTGGTATCCGTCGATGCGGCTCTTCCGGCAGCCATGCCCGGGCGATTGGGCCGCTGTCATCGGCCAGGTCTGCGCAGCCTTGCGGCGCATGGAAGGGGCCGCATCCCTTGGGACGATCGTGAGTTAGAGCTCCGTAGCTTTGTAGGCGGCGCCCTGGCCCTGGGGCGCCATTCTCTGAACGGGAGCGGCGCCATGAACCCTGAGCCGAAGCACAATTATACCGTCGATGCCGATGACAGCAGCTTCGCGTACCTGCCCACGGTCTCGAGCTTCCTCAAGGTACTGCTGGGCGACGGAGGCCGGCCGGTCGCGCCGCGGCTGCTGCGGGAATTCCTGGCCTTCCACGACGCCTGCGTTCAGCAGGAAGCCGGCGGCGACGGCATCGTGGAAGCCCGCGTGATTGTCATGCCCGACAGGGAACGGCCGAGGCTCGCTTTGCTTTGGCAACAGGCGGCATCGGCAACCGCGCATGTCGCGTCCGAGATTCCGATGCCCTGGCTCGCGGCGAAAGAAGCCAAGCCGGCTGCCAACAGCGCGCTCCCCGAAAGCTCCTTCGCCTGACGCTTTCCTCCCGACGGTCAAGCTACGCCCGCAGCTGTGCTCGGCTGGCCGGCATCGGCCTTTGAACCCTAGTCTCGCGTTCCCGTTCTCGAAGCAGGGCCCGTTTGGCAAAGCCGCGGGCTGCGACCCTGCCAGGAGGCAAGAATGAGCGAGAGCGTCCGGGATATCTATGTCACCGGCCTGATCAACGCGCGCGCGCTGGAGACCCAGGCGATCCAGCTTCTCTCCCGCCAGGTGGAGCGACTTGAAAGCTATCCCGATCTGGAGGAGGCGCTGCGCCGGCACATCACGGAAAGCGAAGTGCAGTGTGATCGACTAGATGAGCTGCTGCACTCGCTCGGCTCTTCGAACTCTCCGGTGAAGGACTTCATCACCGCCACGATGGCGAATCTGGCTGCCATGGGCCACGCCCTGGCGCCGGACGAGGTGCTCAAGAATGCGCTGGCGAACTACGCCTTTGAGCACTACGAGATCGCGACCTACAAATCCCTGCTCATCCTGGCGGACTTCGCCGGCCACGCCAGCGCGCAGGCGCCGCTCGACCTCTCGCTACGCGAGGAGGAGCGGATGGCGCAGTGGTGCCACGACCATCTCGGCAAGCTGACGCATCGTTATGTGGCGCTCAGGACCACGGGCGAGAAAGCCGGCGTCTGATTCGCCTCCCTATCCTTCTCCTTCCACCGGAGCATCAGCCATGAAGGCACTCACCTGGCACGGCAAGGGTGATATCCGCTGCGAAAGCGTGCCCGATCCCCGTATCGAGCATCCACGCGATGCGATCATCAAGGTCACTGCCTGTGCGATCTGCGGCTCCGACCTGCATCTGTTCAACGGCGTCATGCCTTCGATGGAGCATGGCGACGTGCTGGGGCACGAGACGATGGGCGAGGTGGTGGAGGTCGGTGCCGGCAACACCGCCCTGAAGCCCGGCGATCGCGTCGTGGTGCCCTTCACCATCGCCTGTGGCGAGTGCTTCTTCTGCACCAGGGGCTTCTACTCCGGCTGCGAACGGTCGAACCCGAATGCGGAGCAGGCGAGCAAGCTGTGGGGGCATTCCCCCGCCGGTCTGTTCGGCTATTCGCACATGCTGGGCGGCTATGCCGGCGGCCAGGCGGAATACCTGCGCGTGCCCTTCGCCGATGCCGGTCCCATCAAGGTGCCGAACGGTCTTGCGGACGAACAGGTGCTGTTCCTGTCCGACATCTTCCCGACCGGCTACATGGCGGCGGAGTTCTGCAACATCCAGCAGGGCGATACCATCGCCGTCTGGGGTTGCGGCCCAGTCGGGCAATTCGCCATCCGCAGCGCTTTCCTGCTGGGCGCCGGGCGGGTCATCGCGATCGACACGGTGCCGGAGCGGCTGGCGCTCGCGCGGCGGGCCGGGGCCGAGACGCTCGATTTCCGCACCGAGGATATCTATGACCGCATCCAGCAGATGACGCATGGGCGCGGCGCCGATGCCTGTATTGACGCGGTCGGAACGGAAGCCGATGCGACCGCCAGCGTTGATTCCGTCCTCGACCGGGTGAAGACCGCGACCTTCCTTGGCACCGACAGGCCGCATGTGCTGCGGCAGGCCATCCATTGCTGCCGGAATTTCGGCACGGTTTCGATCGTCGGCGTCTACGGCGGCTTGCTCGACAAGATCCCCTTCGGCTCCGCGGTGAATCGCGGCCTGACCTTCCGCATGGCGCAGACCCCGGTGCAGCGTTACCTGCCCGGGCTGCTGGAGCGCATCGAGAGGGGGGAGATCGATCCTTCCTTCGTCATCACCCATCGCGCGACGCTGGACGAGGGACCGGAACTCTACAAGCGGTTTCGCGACAAGGAGGATGGCTGCATCAAGGTCGTGCTGAAGCCCTGACCGGCTATCCCATTTCCAAACAGGCAGGAGCATCCCGATGAGCGACCATCCCGTATCCCTCGCCGTGATCACCGGCGCCTCCTCCGGCATTGGCTTCGAACTCGCGAAGCGCTGCGCTGAGCACGGTTTCGAACTGCTGATCGTCGC
>DASYDR010000098.1:0-3718 GCA_036499545.1 Roseomonas sp.
CGCGGCGCCCAATACGCGCTCGACCTGCGCCGCCGCAACGGCGTGCACATGGACATCCTCGACGGCAACGAGGCGCGCCAGATGGAGCCCGCGCTGTCGGACAAGGTGATCAAGGCGGTGTCGCTGCCCGACGTGCACCGCACCATCGATCCCTGGCGACTGTGCGATGCGCTGGCCCGCGACTTCGTGCGCCGCGGCGGCGAGATCGTGAATGCCGACGTGAAGGGCTTCGAGATCGGCGGCGAGGGTCCGAGCAAGATCGTCACCGACCGCGGGCCGATGGATGTCGAGCAGGTGGTGATCGCGGCCGGTGTCTGGTCGCGGTCGCTCGCCAAGCAGCTCGGCACCTCGGTGCCGCTCGAGGCCGAGCGCGGCTATCACGTCATGTTCGGCCCACAGGATTTCGGGTTGAAGCGGGCGCTGGTTTCGGCCGACCGCAGCGTCTCGCTCATCCAGATGTACGGGGGCTTCCGCGCCACCGGAGTCGCGGAGTTCGCCGCTCCCGACGCGCCACCCGACATGCGCATCGCCGACAGGGTGATGCGCCATGCCAGGGAACTGGTGCCGGGCCTGAAGGGCGAGGCGGCCTCGAAATGGATGGGGCCGCGTCCCTCGCATCCCGATTCCAAGCCGGTGATCGGCCGTTCGCCGCGGCACAAGAATGTCTACTTCGCGTTCGGCCACGACCATCTCGGCCTGACCATGGCGGGCATCACGGGCAAGCTGGTGGCCGAGCTGGCGACCGGCCAATCCACGACCGTCGATCTCGAGCCCTTCCGGCCGGATCGTTTCTGATGTACGGCGTCGTGTCGTTTTGAGGGGAGTATCATGTTTCCGGCCAAGCAGGATCTGACCATCTGTTTCGCGCACGCCGCCTACCAGATGCAGGCGCGCTTCGATTTGCGCAAAAGCGGCATCCGCAATTTCCAGGTCTGGAACTACGATGATCTCCAGAAGCGGATCGGCGAAGCCGATGTCGTCGTCGTGTCGGGCATGTGGAAGAACGACCTCATCCCGTCGGCGAACAAGCTCAAATTCATCCAGTCGATCAGCTCCGGCATGGACCAGTATTCCAAGGAGCAGCTCGCCGCGAAGAACGTGCGGCTGGCCAGCGCGGCCGGCGTCAATGCACGCGCGGTGGCCGAGCACGCGATCGCGCTGATCCTTGCCGTGGCGCGGCGCCTGCCCGAGGCGCGCGATAACCAGCACAGGAAGTTCTGGCGCGGCATGATCGGCGACCTCGCGCAGCGCGAGGACGAACTCGGCGCCAAGACCATGCTGGTCGTCGGCATGGGCCGCATCGGCAGCCACCTCGCCATGCTGGGCAAGGCGTTCGACATGAAGGTGATCGGCATCCGGCAGGATCCGGCCAAGGGCACGAACGGTGCCGATTCGATCCATGCCATGGGCGACCTGGTGAAGCTGGCGCCGCAGGCGGACATCGTGGCGCTGACCTGCGCACTCACGCCGGAGACCACCGGGCTGATGAGCGCCGCGGCCTTCGCGGCGATGAAGCCCTCGGCGATGTTCGTCAACGTGGCGCGCGGCAAGGTCGCCGACGAGGCGGCGTTGGTCGAGACCATGAAGGCGGGGAAGATCGCGGCGGCGGCGCTCGATGTCACCGCGGAGGAGCCGCTGCCCGAGGCATCGCCGCTCTGGACGATGCCCAATGTCTTCATCACGCCGCATACGGCGGGAGAGACGCGGGCCTACGAAGACAATGTGCTCGACATCCTGATGGAGAACCTGGAGCGCCTTTGGAAGGGCGACCAGGTTCTCCGCAATCAGGTTCTGTAGCGAGAAGCTACTTCTTCTCTTCCTGCTTCTGAGGAGCAGGTGCCGGATGCTGTGCCGGCGGCGGGGCCGGATGCGGCGCTTGGGCCTGTTGCGGCGGCGGAGCCGGATGCGGGGCAGGAGGCGGCGGTGCCGGATGCGGCGCCTGGGCCTGCGGCGGAGGAGCCGCGTGCTGCATCTGCGGCGGCGGTGCGGCCGGATGCGGTGCCTGGGGCGGCGGGGCCGTGTGGACCTGCTGCTGTGGCGGCGGGCTCATGTGCTGCGGCTGAGCTTGCGGCTGGGGCGCCGCATGCGGCGGCTCGGCCGGGTGCTGCGGCGCAACGTTTGCCTGCGGATGTGGCGGCTCGGCCTGATGCTGCGGCGCCTGGACCGCATGGTTCACCTGCGGCGGCGCGTGCTGCTCATTCGGCCGCGGCGGCTCGGCGGCATGCGGCGCCGGAGCGGCTTGGTTGGCCTGCGGGTGCGGCGGCTCACCCGGCCGCGGCGGCTGCGGCTGGCCGGGGTGCTGCTGCGGGGGCTGAGCCTGGTTCGCCAGCGGCTGACCCGGATGCTGCTCGTTCGGTCGCGGCGGCTCGCCGGGATGCGCCGGCTGAACAGCCTGGTTGGCCTGAGGCGGCTGACCGGGATGCTGTTCGTTGGGGCGCTGCTCGTTGGGCCGCGGCGGTTCACCCGGACGCGGGGGCTCGCCGGGACGGACGGCTTGATTCGCCTGCGGCTGGCCAGGTGCCGGCGCGGCGCCGCCATGCGGCGCGAGCTGTGGCAGGTTGGGCTTGGCGCCCGGAGCCATTGGCGCGTTCGGCTTGGTCGAGACGATGCGCGGACCGGGTGCGGTGTGCTGCTGGGCCGCGTTGGACGTGGGCCGTGCGATCGTCTCCATGGCGGCGAAGCGGGTCTGCGCAGTCGCGGGCTGGCCCGGCTGCGGCGGCTGACCCGGACGGGCGGTCGCCTGGGCCTGCGGTTGCGGCTGCCCGGGCTTGGTTTGCGCGGCCAGCGCCAGCGTCGGCGCGGGCGGGGCGGAGACGGCGGCCACCGGCGCCGTGGCCATCTTGTCGGCGGCGAAGTGCAGGCGGGCCTGCTGGACCGGCTGCGAGCGGGCGAAGGCCTCGGCCGGGACCACCGTGGCGAAGCGGCGGTTGGCGAACGCCTCGTTGTGATCGTTGGCCGTCAACGCCTCATGATGCTCGGCCCGCTGCCAGCGGTCGTTCAGCGCCGCCTCGGGCACACGCGCATTGGCGTTGATGCGCTGGTAGTAGCGGCGATCGGCGGTGTAGGACGGCACATAGGCCTCACGCGGGCCGAGCGGGAACCAGCCGACCGGGCGTTGGCTCTGCACGCCGAGGGCGAGGCCGAGCTCGGTGCCGCCGACGAAGGAGACCAGCGCCGGCGCATAGACCGCGTGCTCATGCCGATCGGGCGGAACCCAGAACCAGTGATTGTTGCGATTCGCCCAGCGGCCGTAGTGATACGGCGCGTAACCCCACGGCGATGAATCGACCCAGCTCCAGCCGTACGGGTCGACATAAGACCAGTGGCCGGTGCTGTAGGGCGTCCAGTCGGCCGCGACGGCCTGCGGCGCCCAGACCTGGCCGTAGTCGGGATCGTTGCTCCAGCTGCCGTAGGCGCCGAGATCCTCGTAGCCTGTCACGTCGGCGCTGAGATACTGGACTGGCGCGTAATTGATCTGCTGGTCGCGCTGCGCCCAGTAAGTCGGCATCGCCGGCGGCGCGGTCTCGACCTTGCGGATCTGGATCGAATCGCCGTCGCCGGTCACCTGGACCTCTTCGCCGGTCTTGAGCGCCATGGTCTGGCCGTTGGGCGCCTGGAACTCGGCGGCACCCGAGCGCACGCCCATCACCGTCGGATCGGCTGTCGTGCCGGCATGGACGTAGTAGTCGCCCTGGTCCTTCAGCGCCGCGATGCCGCG
>DASYDR010000099.1:0-3314 GCA_036499545.1 Roseomonas sp.
CGGCCATGCCAGCGTCGACGCGGCGCTGATGTTGCGCGCCGAGCACGGGCTTCGGCCGGAGGAGATCGAGGGCGTCACCATGGGGCTGCCCGACAAGGGCATGCTGCTGGTCGGCCGGCCGCTGGAATACAAGCAGAACCCGCAGAACGTCGTGGACGGCCAGTTCAGCGGCCCCTTCGTCGTCTCCTGCGCGCTGGTGCGCGGGCATTTCGGCTGGGACAGCTATGCCTGGCTGAACGATGCCGATATCCGCGCCATGATGCCGAAGGTGGTCTGCGAGCAGGATCCGGAGATCGAGGCCGAGTTCCCGGCCAATATGTCCGGCAAGGTCACCATCCGCGCCCGCGGCCAGACCTTCACGCGCAAGGTGGTGGTGCCGAAGGGCGAGCCCGCCAACTTCCTGACCGAAGACGAACTGCGCGCCAAGTTCGCAGCCCTCTGCGACGCGGTGCTCGGTACGGAGCGGGCACGCCAGCTTGCCGACGCGGTGCTGTCGCTGGACCGGGCGCCGGACGTGAACGGCCTGATGCGCCTCGGCGCGCCGCTGATGGCGGCGCGGCTGGCCGGCAACTGATCCGGGATCGCCCGGCAACCGGCACTGCTATCGGCGCGGCCTGCGCGAAGAGCTCCATCCCGAGGGTTCGGGCGGCAGCGGCGCGCTGGCGCTGCTGATCGATATCGCATGCCAGGCGGATTCGGTTCCGGCCCCGCCCAGGATGCGCACCTCGGACCGCACCAGGGCGCCCGTGCGGGTGTCGAGCCAGCGGCGGTGGAGGCTGCGATGATAGTTGTTCACAAGGCCGCGGTCCTCCCACTCGATCAGCACGGTATCGAGCCGGCCGGCGGGAAGATCGAGAGGTTCGAAGCCCACGACCTGCGCCTCACGCAGCCACATCTGGCTGTCGCGACGATCGACGGACGGGCCAACCTGGCTCGTGGTGGCGGTACGGCCCGCGCTTGCCGGAAACAGGGCGCCGAGCCACTCCTGCAGATCGGGCCGGGACTGACCCCGCGGCAAGATCCAGAGGCCGTACACGGCGGTGCTGCCGTCACTGCGGCGGCATAGCCCGGGACCAGCCTGGCCGGCATAGGTCACGATCCCACCGGTCGAGGCACGAACCACCGTGCCCGCCGCCGGGCAACGATGTTCCCAGAGCCGGCCATTGTCCGGGGCGATGCCTGGCGGCGTGCCAGAGCAGGCCGTGAGCCAGGCCAAGGCGATCAGGGCGGCGGACTTCCACGACATGGCTTTTCCCCTCGGCGCAATTCCGTCGGCCGTTACATGCCAGCATCATCGCGAAGTGCGAACGATTCAAGACGGTGCAGGGACCGGCAAACCAGGGCCTTGCCACCTGGGCTGGTCGCGCCTCTTCTTGCCAATGACGGGAGGAGGCGATAGGGCCGGTTGGGCTCCGCGCCGCTGATTCCACGCAGAGCGCGGCCGCCGGCCGCTTCTCAGGGGAATCCATGCCCAGCAGACGCCTGATCCTCGCGGCCCTGCCGCTTTTGCTCGCCCGCCCGGTGCGCGCGCAGACCGCGTCCCGCATGGCACGGCAGCGCGTGGTGGAGGCTGCCAAGACGGCGCTGCTGGCGCCGCACCGCGCCTTCGCGGAAGCGGCGGAGCGCTTCATGCAGGCCACGGCGGCGCTGCGTGACGCCCCCTCCCCGGCGGCCGCCGCTGCGGCACGCGGCGCCTGGGTCGCGGCCAATCTCGCCTTCCAGGGCGTGCGCCACCTGCGCTTCGGCCCGATGGACGCCTTCGACCGCGGCTTCCGCCTGTCCTTCTTTCCGGACCAGCGCAACGCCACCGGCCGCGACCTGACCGCCCTGCTGCGTGACGCCTCCCAGGATGCGCTGGAAGCCATCGCCGCCGGGCGCGGCCGCGTCCCGGTGCAGGGCCTGCCGGCCGCCGAGCGCCTGCTGGTCGCGGAAGGCGAGGCGCCGCTGCTGCAGCCGGGCGAGACCTATCGCCGCGCCCTGCTGGCCGCCATCGCGCGCAACATCGCGACCATTGCCGGCGACCTCGCCACCGGCTGGACCGGCGATCCCTTCGGCGCTGGCGGCGACCCCGAGGACGCGCTGCTGCTGCTGTTCAAGAGCCTGCATGGCGGGCTCGATTTCGTGGGCGACCGCCTGCTGGCCCGCACCCTCGGCCCCTCGCTGCGGGAAGCGCGGCCGCGCCTGTCGGAAGCCTGGCGCAGCGGCCAGTCGCTGGCCCTGGCGCGCGGCTCGATCGAGGCGCTGGCGATGCTCCATCGCACGGCTTTCGCCGGGCTGCTCGCCGCTTCCGACGCCGCGCTGGCGCGGGCGGTCGACCAGGGCTTCGCGGAGTTGCAGGCGGCCGCGCAGCGCATCGCGCCGAGCCTCGAAGCCGCGGTCGCGACGGCGGATGGGCGCAGCGCCGTCGAAGACACCATCCGTGCCCTTGGCGCGCTGCGCCGGCTGCTGGCGGAACGCGGCGCCCCCGCGCTCGGGCTGCCGGTCGGCTTCAACTCCATGGACGGCGATTGAGATGAGCCAGGCGATAGGGCGAAGGGCCGCACTCGGCCTCGGCGCCGCGGCGCTGGTCACCGGCCGCGCGCGGGCGCGGGAGACGGGCTTCGTCTCGGCTGCGGCCGATGCGCGGGGCGGCTTCCGGGTCGCGGGCTTCGGCCTCGACGGTGCCGGGCATTTCGACCTGCCGATCCCGGGACGTGGCCATGGCGTCGCGATCGCGCCGGATGGCGGTACTGCGCTGGTCTTCGGCCGCCGCCCGGGCGCCTTCGCGCAGGAGATCGACCTGCGCGAAGGGCGGCCGGGGCGTGCGCTGCCGCGCGCGGCGGACCGCTGGTTCTGTGGCCACGGCACCTTCGCCGCCGATGGCGGCCTGCTCTACGCGACGGAAATCGACGCGACCGGCGACGGGCTGGTCGGCGTCTACGCGCCGGGCCGCGATTTCGCGCGCATCGGCGAATTCCCGACCCATGGCGCCGATCCGCACGACATCCGGCTGCTGGCCGACGGCGCCACGCTGGTGGTCGCCAATGGCGGCATCCGCGCCGATCCCAGCCTGCCGCGGGCACGCTTCGACCTCGATGCCATCGACAGTTCCCTGGTGCGGATCGACGCCGCCAGCGGCCGGCGCCTGGCCGGCTGGAAGCTCGACGCGGACCTGCGATCCCTGTCGCTCCGCCATCTCGCGGTCGCCGGCGACGGCGCGGTTTTCGTCGCGATGCAGCATGAAGGCCCGCGCGACGAGGAGGCGCCGCTGGGCGCGGTGCAGCGCGGCGCGGCGATCGCGACGCTTGATGACGACATCGCCGCCTGGCGCGCCA
>DASYDR010000100.1:0-17754 GCA_036499545.1 Roseomonas sp.
TACCGACGAGCGGGCCGGGTCAAGGCCCCAGCCGCCGCAGGCGGGGGCGCGCAGCGACCGCCTTGAGCTGCACCGATCGCCCGTAGACCATCTCTCGTCGCATCGGCCCTTGACACTCAACACAGTCGCTCAGGCGCCGGCATCCGCCGGCTTGGCTGACGCGCTGTCGGGTGCGCACCGGCGGCGGCTGATAGTCACGCGCGGGCCGCATTCGCGGCCTCGGACCGGTCAAGCGACCGGTCCGCCGGGCTGGCACGACTGGCGGCACGCGTATCTCATGCGTACCGAATACCTACACCACGACGCGCCGATACAGGTGCCAGGTCGCGTGGCCCAGCACCGGGATCGCGACCGCCAGCCCCGCGAAAAGCAGCGCGCAGCCCACTGCCAGCATCGCCGCGACGATCAGGCCCCAAAGCGCCATGGTGAAGGGATTGGCCAGCACCGCGCGCAACGAGGTCCTGATGGCCACGCCCATCCCGACCGCGCGGTCGAGCAGCAGCGGAAAGCTCACCACCGTGATCGCCAGGACCACCGCGGCGAACAGAAAGCCGGCGCCGTTGCCAAGCAGGATCAGCCGCCAGCCTTCCTCGGTGCCGAGGACCCGGTGCCAGAATTCAACCGGCGTGCCCAACGGGCCGGCGCCCAGGGTTTCGAACAGGATCTGCCGCGCCACCGCGATCCAGCCGACGAAGATCGCCAGCAGCACGACGCCGAGGGTCAGGATCGACGGCAGCGCCGGGGAGTAGCGCACATCCAGCGCATCCGTGGCCGAAACCGGCATTCCCCGTTCCAGCCGCCGGCTGAGTTCGTAGATGCCAAGGGCAGCGATCGGCCCGATCAGTGCGAAGCCGGAGACCAGGGGGAAGAACAACGGCATCAGGGAGCCGCCCCAGGCGGCGCGCGCCGCCAACAGCCCCACGATCGGATAGATCACGGCCAGGAAGACAAGCTGGGTGGGCGCGGCCAGGAAATCCCGCCAGCCGGCGGTGAGCGCTGCCCAGAGGTCGGCAGGGCCGATTCGCCGGATCGCCGGATCGGCGGCGCCGGACTGCCGATCCGTCATCAGAAGCTGTGCCATCGTTCCTCTCCCTCACGCCGTCTGGGGCGCGTTGCCAAGACCGGGCGGATGCGCGGCGGCAGCGGAGCGGACCAAAGGCACGTCAGGCGGCCGGGCGATCCGGGCCTGAAAATGGGGCGGAATGGCCCCGGCTCCAAGCATTTCGGCGCATGATCGCGGAAGCTTCAGCGCCGGAGGCCGAGCGAGACTTCCCGGTGCCAGATATAGAGACCGGCTGCGACCAGCACCGCCATGCCGAGGAAATCCCAGCCATCCGGCAGTTCGTTCCAGACCAGGGCGCCGAGCAGGCTGGTCCAGAGGATGCCGGAATATTCGAAGGGCGCGATCAGGGTCGGTTCGCCCCGGCGATAGGCTTCCGTCATCAGCACCTGCGCTAGGGCCGAAACCAGGCCGGTGCCGATCAGCAGCAGCCATTGGAAAGGGGTCGGCCAGACCCAGACCGGCACCGCCAGCACGCCCGAGACCAGGGCGCTGCCGATCGCGAACCACAGCACGATCGAGACGCCCGATTCGCCTTTTGCACCCAACTTGCGGATCGAAATCATCGCCAGCGCCCAGGCCAGCGCCGCGCCCAGCACGGCGAGCGTCGCGTGCAGCGCCGCACCCGGCTGGCCCTCCCAGGGCTCCACCATCAGCAGCACGCCGCCGAAGCCGATCGTCACCGCGGAGAGCCGGCGCGGCCCCACCTTCTCGCCGAGAAGCGGCATGGAGAGCAGCGTCAGGAACAGCGGCATGGTGAAGTTCAGCGCCGTCACCGTCGCCAGCGGCAGATAGACATAGCCGTAGAAGGACCCATACATCCCGGCCAGGCCGAAGGCGATGCGCCCGACATGGCCCCAGGGGTATTCGGTGCGCAGCGCCTTCAACCCGTTGCGTAACAGCAGCGGCAGCAGCGCCGGGATCGCAAAGAGGTTGCGGCAGAGCACCACTTCCGAGAGCGGGATCGCGCCCTGCAGCGCCTTCACCATGGCGGCCGCCATGCCGAAGGTGGCCGCGGCGCCAAGGATCATCAGGATGGCGCGCCGGCGGGCGTTGCGATTCTCGGCTTGGCTGTCGGACATGGACGTTCCAGATGCCCGAAGCTAGGGTCGGTGGCTCATGAGCGCCAGAGACAAAGCCCGCCCCCTGCCGCCTTTTCCAGGCCTCGACATCCTGGGCGAGGAGACGGTGTGGAATGGCCGCTTCCCACTGCAACGCATCCGCTTCCGCAAGCGCCGCTTCGACGGCGGCGAAGGCGGCGTGCTCACCTGGGAATTGTGGCGCCGCGGCTTCGCCGTCGCGATGCTGCCCTATGATGCGATGCGGGACCGCGTCGCGCTGATCGAGCAGTTCCGCCTGCCGGCACTCGCGGCCGGGCTGCACCCGATCGTCACCGAAGTGGCCGCCGGCCTGTTGGAACCCGATGAGGATCCGGAAGCCGCGGCGCATCGCGAACTCGCGGAAGAGACCGCGCTGACGGCCACCGGGCTCGAACGCATCGGTCGCTACATCCTGACCCAGGGCGGCTGCGACGAGACCATCACCCTGTTCGCGGCGCGCTGCGCCTTGCCGGATACGGCGGCGACCACCGCCGGCCTGGCCAGCGAGCATGAGGATATCCGCCTGCTGGTCCTGCCCGCCGAGGAGGCGATCGCGATGCTGGACGACAACCGCATCGAGAACGCGACCGCGGCGATCTGCCTCCACTGGCTCGCGCGCCATCGCGCGCGCCTCAAGCGCGAATGGATCTGATGCCGACCGACATGCTGTTCCGCGACGATGCCTATGCCCGGGACTGCACCGCCCGCGTCGTCGCCGTCACCGAAGCCGGCATCCTGCTGGACCGCACCGTCTTCTACGCGAATTCCGGCGGCCAGCCGGGCGATGCCGGCAGCCTGACCTGGGAAGGCGGCACCCTCCCCGTCACCGATGCCCGCAAGGGGCCGGAGGATACGGTGCTGCATGTGCTCGCCCCGGGGGCCGCACCGCCGCCGGAAGGCGCCGAGGTCGGCCTCGCGCTCGATTGGGAACGGCGGCACCGGCATATGCGCATGCACACCACGCTGCATCTGTTGTGCAGCATCCTGCCCGGCATCTACGCGACCGGGAATCAGATCGGCGCGGAGAAATCGCGGCTCGATTTCGACCTGCCCGAACCCCCGGCCAGGGAATGGTTCACCGAACAGCTCGGCGCCCTGGTCGCCGCCGGGCATCCGATCGGCGAGCGCTGGATCAGCGAAGCCGAGCTCGACGCCAATCCGCAGATGGTGCGCACGCTTTCCGTACAGCCACCGCGCGGCGCCGGCCGCATCCGCCTGGTACGCATCGGGCCCGAGGCTGCACCGGTCGACCTGCAGCCCTGCGGCGGCACGCATGTGCGCAACACCGCCGAGATCGGCCGCGTCAGCGTCACCAAGCTGGAAAACAAAGGGCGGCAGAATCGCCGCATCCATATCGTCCTGGAGGATTAGCCATGCCGCCCCTGATCAGCGCCGCCGAACTGCAGGCAGCGCTCGGTCGCGTCGTCATCTTCGACGCCACCTACTACCTGCCGAACGAGAACAAGAGCGGCGTCGAGGAATTCGCCCGCGCGCATATCCCGGGCGCGCGCTATTTCAACATCAACGAGGTCGCGGATCAGGATACCGACCTGCCGCACATGGTGCCGACCGCTTTCCGCTTCGCGAAGCTGGTAGGCGCCATGGGCGTCGGCAATGACAGCCACGTCGTCTTCTACGACCAGACCGGCACTACCCGGGCGCCGCGCGGCTGGTGGCTGTTCCGCCTGTTCGGGCATGAGAAGGTCCAGGTGCTGGATGGCGGCCTGCCCGCCTGGCGCGCTGCCGGCCTGGCGACCGAAGCCGGCACCCCGGCAGCGGCGACGCCCGTCGCCTTCACGCCGGATTTCCGCGCCGAGCGCCTGAAGGGCATCGGCGACATGAAGCGCATCGTCGCGGAGGGCAGCGCCCAGGTGATCGACGCCCGCGCCCGCGGCCGCTTCGAAGGCACCGCGCCGGAGCCCCGCGCCGGCCTGCCGAACGGCCATATGCCGGGCGCCGGCAACCTGCCGGTCACCGAGATCATGGGCGCTGATGGCCGCCTGCTGCCGCCGGAGACCCTGCGCGGCCTCTACCGCGATGCCGGCGCCGATGGCGCCCGGCCGCTGGTGATGAGTTGCGGCAGCGGCGTCACCGCCTCCGCTCTCGCGCTCGGCGCCGTGGTCGCCGGGCTTCCCGAGCCCGCTGTCTATGACGGCAGCTGGACTGAATGGGCGCTCCGCCCCGAAACCCCGAAGGTGACCGGCCGATGAACGACGACGACCACAAGAGCGAGCATTTCGCCACCCGCATGTCGCATGGCGGCCGCGCCGGCACCCGCATCCATGGCTTCGTGAACCCGCCGGTGCATCGCGGATCGACCGTGCTCTACCCGAGCTGCGAGGCGCGGCGCGACGCCGGCGCCCGGCGGTTCGAGCAGTTCATGACCTATGGCACCCAGGGCGGGCCGACGCATTACGCGTTCGAGGACATGATCGCCGAGATCGAAGGCGGCACCCGCGCCATGATCTATGGCACCGGCCTTGCCGCCGTCGCGGTGCCGCTGCTGGCCTTCCTGAAGTCGGGCGATCACTGCCTGATGCCGGACAGCATCTACAGCCCCGGCCGCAACGTCGCCGAAGGCCTGATGACCGGCTTCGGGATCGAGACCACCTTCTACGATCCGACCGTGGATGCCGCCGGCATCGCCGCCCTGATGCGGCCGAATACCAAGGTGCTCTATACCGAGAGCCCCGGCAGCCATACCTTCGAAGTGCAGGACATCCCCGCCCTGGCCGAGGTCGCCCATGCCCGCGGCGCCAAGGTGCTGATGGACAATACCTGGGGCATCCACCACTTCCAGCCCTTCACCAAGGGCGTCGACGTCTCGATCCAGGCGCTGACGAAGTATGTCGGCGGCCATTCCGACGTCCTGCTCGGCAGCGCCACGGTCAACAACGACGCGGATTGGCAGACGCTCCGCGGCGCCTCCTCCCAGCTTGGGCAATATGCCTCGCCGGATGATGTCTGGCTGGCGCTGCGCGGGCTGCGCACCATGAACGTGCGCCTGAAGCACCAGGAGCAGGCCGGGCTCGAGGTCGCGCGCTGGTTCGAGGGCCGGCCGGAAGTGCTGCGCGTCCTGCATCCGGCGCTGCCGAGCCATCCGCAGCACGCGATCTGGAAGCGGGACTTCACCGGCGCCTGTTCGCTGTTCGGCGTGGTGTTCCAGCCGCGCTACACGATGGAGCAGGTCTTCGCGATGATCGACAGCCTGAAGCTGTTCGGCATCGGCGCGAGCTGGGGTGGCTATGAGAGCCTGGCGCTGCCGACCACGGGCTTCGTGACGCGGACCGCGACCGATCCGGACCTTGGCGGCCCGACGGCACGCTTCCATATCGGCCTGGAGGATACCCGCGACCTGATCGCGGATCTGGACGCGGCGCTGTCCAGGTTGGGCTGATCAAGACCCGGGGGAGGTCGCACCTCCCCCGGCACCCGGGGCCAGCGTTGCGTCAGAGCGGCTCGCGGAAGTCCCGCGGGTCGCTATCGGCATCACCGTCGTCCACGGCATGCCCGTTGGCATGGCCGTTCAGCTCCGGCTGCTCGCTCCCATCCAGCGGCTCACCGCCTTCGGACGGCGACTGGTAGCGGCGCTGCTGTTGCTGGGGCTGTTGCTGCTGGGCCTGATTCATCGCGTTCAGGATGCGGAAATAATGCTCCGCATGCTGAAAATAGCCCTCGGCCATCACCCGGTCGCCGCCGCCGGTCGCGTCGCGGCCGAGCTGGAGGTACTTCTCGAAGAGCTGCTGCGCGGTGCCGCGCAGGCGCATATCCGGGCCGCTGCTGTCGAAGACGTGGTTGCGGTTCATCGGCTGGTTGCCGTTGCCACCTCCACCACCGCCGCCGGCGTGCCGGAAATTGCCACCACCACCACCGCCCCCGTGACGGTGCTGCTGCCCGCCGCGGCCACGCATGCGTTTCATGTTCATTGCTGTTGCGTTCGCTGTCTCGCTCATGCCGCTCCCTCCCGCCGGCCTCAATGCCGTGCGCGTCAGGATGATGGCCGTTACAAGGGCACGGGCCGGATGTCCGACGCCGCTGGTTGTTGGTCACTTGCCTGCATCGTTGCGTCGTTCGGCGGCCCGTCGTTGGCGGGTCCGATCCCGGATCGCCGCCATGTCCGGATGCTCCCAGAGGCGTCTCTGCGCACCCCGGGGCCGTGGTCGGAAGCTAGCCGCAGGGCGCGGCGGCGCCAAATGCTTTTTTCGCCAGAAGGTCAGCCGCTCCGGCAAGCCGCCAGGCGCAAGGGCAAAGCCCGTGCGATTCCAGCCAGATCGGGCTTCGCCAGGCCGGGTTCAAGCCCTGCCTGGCCAGCGAGCGCGGCGACGGCGGCCGCCTGCCCTGCCCCCAGTTCGAGAATCGCCAGCCCACCGGGCGCGAGCAGGTCGGGCAGCTTCGCCACCAGATGACGATAGGCGTCGAGGCCATCCGCCCCGCCATCCAGCGCCGAGAGCGGCTCGAAGCGGGCGACCTCCGGCATCAGCCCGGGAATGGCCGCGCTTTCGATATAGGGCGGGTTGGACAGCACCAGGTCGAAGCGCCCCTGGATCGCCGCCGCCCAGTCCCCGGCGAGGAAAGCGGCCCGGCCCGCCAGCCCATTGCGGGCGGCATTGGCCCGGGCCAGCGCCACCGCTTCCGGCACGATATCGATGCCGATCCCGAAGCCATGCGGGTACTCCGCCAGCACCGCCAGCAGCAGCGCCCCGGTGCCGGTGCCGAGATCCAGCAGCCGCAGCGGAGCCTGCCGGTCCGGCAAGGCCTCCAGCGCCGCCTCGACCAGGGTTTCCGAATCGGGCCGCGGGATCAGCGTGGCCGGCGAGACAGCCAGATCCAGGGTCCAGAAGCCGCGCCGGCCCAGCAGATGGGCCATGGGTTCCCCGGCCAGACGGCGGCGCAGCAGGCTGGCGAAGCGGCTGGCGGCGTCCGGCGGCACCGCGGCCCGGGCATCGCGCAACAGTGCCTCCGGCGGGACAGCCATCGCCTCCCCCAGCAACAGCCTGGCTTCCGCCCGCGGCCCTTCGATCGCGGCCGCCCGGAGATGCTGCCCGGCGCGGCAAAGAAAGAACCCAACGGTACCAGCCGGGTCAGCGCAATCGCTCATGCGGCATTCACCGCGGCCGCGATCAGCGCCCATTGGCAAAAAAAGAAAGGGGTCTGGGGGAATTCCTTCCCCCAGCGCTTCACAGCCCCTCCGCGGCAAGCCTGGCCGCCTCGTCCTCCGCCAGCAGCGCGTCGATGACGTCGTCGAATTCGCCGAGCATGACCCGGTCGATCTTGTGCAGGGTCAGCCCGATGCGGTGGTCGGTCACCCGGCCCTGCGGGAAGTTGTAGGTGCGGATCCGCTCGGAGCGGTCGCCCGTCCCCACCTGCGATTTCCGGTCCGCCGAGCGCGCCCCTTGCAGCCGTCCCCGCTCCGCCTCGTAGAGCTTCGCGCGCAGCAGCTTCATCGCCTTGGCGCGGTTCTTGTGCTGCGATCTCTCTTCCTGCATCGCGACCACGGTGCCGCTCGGCAGGTGGGTGATGCGGACGGCGGAATCGGTCTTGTTGACGTGCTGCCCGCCGGCGCCGCTGGCACGGTAGGTGTCGATGCGCAGATCCTTGTCGTCGATCTGCACATCCACCTCCTCCGCCTCCGGCAGCACCGCGACGGTGACGGTGGAGGTATGGATGCGGCCCTGGGTCTCGGTCGCCGGCACGCGCTGCACGCGGTGCACGCCGCTTTCGAATTTCAGCTTGGCGAAGACGCCGCGGCCGACGATTTCCGCGGTCGCGCCCTTCACGCCGCCGAGGTCGCTCTCGTCGTAGTCCAGCACTTCGAAACGCCAGCCACGGGCTTCGGCGTAGCGCTGATAGGCGCGGAACAGCTCGGCCGCGAACAGCGCCGCTTCATCCCCGCCCGCCGCCGGCCGGATCTCCAGGATGCCGCTGCGCGCATCCGCCTCGTCCTTCGGCAGCAGCGCGACGCGGATCTCGCGCTCCAGGGCCGGGACGCTGTCCTTGAGCTGGGCCAGCTCGTCCTCAGCCAGCGCCCGCATCTCCGGGTCGGCGAGCATCGCCTCCGCCTCGGCCCGCGCCCGCTCGGCCTCGCGCAGCGCGGCCACCTTCTCCACCAGCGGCTCGATCTCGGAGAGTTCGCGCGACAGCACGCCGAAACCCGCGCCATCGGCCGTCGCCAGCAGGTGGCGCAACTCGTCGGCCCGCACGAGCACGCGGTCGAGCTTGTCCGTTAGACTCATGCCGGCCGCATGATGGTCTGAGTGATGCCGTCGGTCACGCGGCCGGCATGATTCCGTGTTTGGCGCGCAGCCGCCACACCAACCCTGCGCGCTGATGCCTGGCTCCGAAAGTCAGGACTTTCTCCACCAGACATCATGCCAGCCGCGCCGCGACCTCATCGATCGCGACGCTCTCCTGGGTGCCGGCGTCGAGATCGCGGATCTGGGCGCGACCGGCCGCCAGTTCCTCTTCGCCGAGGATCACCGCGGCGCGCGCGCCGATGCGGTTGGCGCGTTCCATGCGGCGCTTGAGATTGCCCTTATAGGCGATCTCGGCCGCGACCCCGGCACGCCGCAGCGCCTGCAGCAGGTCGAGTGCCGGCCGTTCCGCGGCATCGCCGATCGGGATCACCGCCACCGGGCGCGGCGGCGCCGGCGTGCGGTCATTGGCCTCCAGCAGCAGGCCGAGCCGCTCGACGCCCGCCGCCCAGCCGACGGACGGGGTCGGCGGGCCGCCCATCTCCTCGACCAGGCCGTTGTAGCGGCCACCCGCCATCACCGTGCCCTGGGTGCCAAGACGCTGGGTCACGAATTCGAAGGCGGTGTGGGAGTAGTAGTCGAGTCCGCGGACGATGCCGGGGTTCACCGTATAGGCGACACCGAAGGCATCGAGGTGATGCAGCACGGCGTCGAAAAAGGCGCGGGCTTCCACCGTCAGGTGGTCGAAGATGGTCGGCGCCGCGGCGATCAGCGGCTTGTCCTGCGCATGCTTGGAATCAAGGATACGGAGCGGGTTCTTCTCCAGCCGGACCCGGCTGTCCTCGGACAGCGTCTCACTGTGGGCCGCGAAATGCGCGACCAGCGCGGCGCGATAGGCATCGCGGGAAGCGGCGTCGCCGAGGGTGTTCAATTCCAGCGAGGTGCCGGCATCGATGCCGAGCTCCTTCTGGATGTGCCAGCCGCAGGCGATGGCCTCGGCATCGGCCAGCGGCTCGGGCGCGCCCAGGATCTCGAGGCCGATCTGGTGGAACTGGCGGTAACGGCCCTTCTGCGGCCGCTCATAGCGGAACATCGGCCCGGTGTAGAAGACCTTGCGCGGCAGCCCGCCCTGGGCGAGGCCGTTCGAAACCAGGGCCCGGCAGACACCGGCGGTGTTCTCCGGGCGGAGCGTCACGCTCTCCCCGCCGCGATCCTCGAAGGAATACATCTCCTTCGTGACGACGTCGGAGGTGTCGCCGAGGCTGCGGGCGAAGACCTTGGTGTCCTCGAAGATCGGGGTCGCCCACTCCTCGAAGCCATAGAGGGCGCTGATGCGCCGGGCGGCATCGATCACCGCCTGGTGTCGGCGAAAATCCTCGCCGATGAGGTCGTGGGTGCCGCGGGCGGGTTGGAGACTGGCCATGAGGGTGGGCGATATCCCTGCCGGCCGCGGCGCGCAAGCGGCAGGTGAGCCTTATGCCGGCAGCCCCGATCGCTGACGCGATCAGGGTCCCTCAGACGCCGGGCTCAAACCTCCGGTTTGCTTGGCTTCGTGCGAGCAGCACGCCTCCGGCGTGACGCCGGACGACCGGCGGGCCGCGCTCGCGGCCTCGGACCGGTCTACAAACCGGTCCGGCGGGCTTACTCCGCCGCGATCTTCTCCGCCGCCTTGGCCGCCTCGATCTCCTGCGCCTTCCGCTCGACCAGGCCCACGATGTGCTCGACCATGCCGCCGCCATCCACCGTGTGATCGGTCTTGCCCGCAGCATAGACCATGTGCCGGCCGGCACCGCCGCCGGTCAAACCGATATCGGTCATCAGCGCCTCGCCCGGGCCGTTGACCACGCAGCCGATGATGGAGAGCGTGATCGGCGTCTCGATATGGGCGAGCCGGTCTTCCAGCGCCGCCACGGTCTCGATCACGTTGAAACCCTGCCGGGCGCAGGAGGGGCAGGAGATGATCTTCACGCCCCGGTGCCGGATGCCGAGCGACTTCAGCATCTCCCAGCCGACATGCACCTCCTCCTCCGGCTCCGCCGAGAGGGAGACGCGCAGCGTGTCGCCGATGCCGGCCCAGAGCAGGCTGCCGAGGCCGATCGCGCTCTTCACCGTGCCGGTGCGCTTGCCGCCCGCTTCGGTGATGCCGATGTGCAGCGGGTGGTCGCAGGCCTCCGCGAGCTGCTGATAGGCCGAGACCGCCAGGAACACGTCGCTGGCCTTCACGCTGATCTTGAACTCGTGGAAATCATTCTGCAGCAGGTGGTCGGCGTGCCAGAGGGCGCTTTCCACCAGAGCTTCCGGGTTGGGCTCCCCGTACTTCTCCAGCAGGTGCTTCTCCAGGCTGCCGGCATTGACGCCGATACGGATGGAGCAGCCATGGTCGCGCGCCGCCTTCACCACCTCCTTCACCCGCTCCTTGGAGCCGATATTGCCGGGGTTGATGCGCAGGCAGGCGGCGCCGGCCTCGGCGGCCTCGATGGCGCGGCGGTAGTGGAAATGGATATCGGCCACGATCGGCACATTCACCTCGCGCACGATCTCGTGCAGCGCGGCGGTGCTCTCCTCGGTCGGGCAGCTGACCCTGACGATATCGACCCCGGCGAGCTCGGCGCGGCGGATCTGGGCGATGGTCGCCGCCGCATCCTCGGTCGGCGTATTGGTCATGGTCTGCACCGTGATCGGTGCGTCACCGCCCACCGGCACCTTGCCCACCATGATCTGGCGGGACTTGCGGCGGATGATCTGCTGGTAGGGACGGTAGCTCATGCGCTGGCCTCGTGCCGTTCGGACGCGTCGTTCAAGCCGCTGCCGCGCCGGTCGATTCCCGGCGCGGCGGAAGATGCTCGCCACAACAAGGACCTGGACCGGAACGCGCAAGGCGGTGCGGCGCCAACCGATTCAGGCATCACCCTGGATATGGCGGCATGCCCGCCCGCGCCAAGGCACTTCAGTCTACACCCTTCGTCCTGACGCGGGGCCGGCCCTGCGGCAGGGCTGCCCCGCGCGGACAGGGCTATTGCGGCGCCTGTGCCGGCGGCTGATCGGTGGGCGGCGGGGCCGGCTGGCGGCGGGGGGCCGGGCGCGGCGGGGCCGGCAAAGGCCCGGCGCGCAGCCGGTCGGGATCCATCGGGATGTCGCGGCGGACGCCGGTGACGCCCTGCAAGGCCGGCACGACGGCGCCGTCCACCAGCAATTCCATCGCATCGGCGCGGCCGGTGGTCAGCGTCAGCCCTTCCTGGGCCGGCACCGCGAAAGTCTCCCCGGCGCGCAGCACGCGGTCGACCAGGACCCGGTTGGCGCGGGTGTCGCGCAGCTGGATCCAGGCTTCGCCCCGGCCGCGCAGCATGATCCGGGATCCATCGCCGGGCGGTGGCGCGGCCGGCTGCGGCGCGGCCGCCGCGGGCGGGGATACGGGCGCGGCGGGCGATGCCGGTTGCGGGGCCGGCGTGGCGGCAGACCCGCCCGGCGCCGTTGCCGGCGGCAGGGAGCCGGGCGGGGTCAGGCCACGGGTGACGGCGGCGGCCGGCGCGTCAGGCGCGGGCGCCACGGTCGCGACCTGTCCGGACGGAGCCGGCGTCGGGCGCGGAGCGATCTCGTCAGCGGCCTGTTCCAGGCGCGGCGGCAGCGGCGGTACGCCATCCACGATGCGGGGTCCGCCGCTCGACCAATTATACCAGAAGACATAGGCGCCGACCGCCAGCACGGCGCCGGCCAGCATCACCGCCCCGGCGGGCACGCCACGGTTCGGTACCGGTTCGGGGAAGATCAGATTGGCCCGCGGCCCGGGTTCCGACACTTCCCGGAAGCGGCGCAGCACCTCATCGGTGTCGAGGCCGAGGGCGGCGGAGTAGTTGCGCAGGAAGCCCACGACATAGGCCCGGCCCGGCAGATCCTGCAGCCGCCCTTCCTCCAGCGCCTGGAGGTAGACGCGCCGGATGCGGATCTGCTCCGCCATGTCGGCGACCGAGACCCCAAGCGCCATGCGCGCTTCGCGCAGCTCCTCGCCGAGGCGGAAGGCTTCAGCCGCGGTCAGGTCCGGACGGGCAATGCGCTTCATATCATTCGGCATCCGGCGTCAATTACCCCGGCGCGGGGCGCGAATCAAACCCGCGACGGGGGCGGACGGGCGCGCACCGCAGGGGTTCACCATACGATCATCTGGGCCGGCTCTCATAGGCAGCGGCCGCCTGGTCGATCAGTTCCGCGATGATCGCCGCCGCCGGCTCCTCGCGCGCCACCATGCCGACACTCTGCCCGGCCATCAGGGATCCGTGCTCGACATCGCCCTCGATCACCGCGCGCCGCAGCGCGCCGGCCCAGAAATGCTCGATATCGAGCTGGGCCGCGTCCTTTGCCAGTTCACCGGAGGTGAAGCGCGCCAGCACCGCGGCCTGATGCTCCATGAAGCGCTTGCTGCCCTGGTTGATCAGGGCGCGCACCGGAATGACCGGGAAGCGCTCATCGATCTGCACCGTCGGCAGGGCGTCGCGGGCGGCGGCCCGGATGAAGGCCTGCTTGAACTTCGGATGGGCGATGCTCTCGCTGGCGCAGACGAAGCGGGTGCCGAGCTGGGCGCCCGCCGCCCCCATCTCCAGATAGGAGAGGATCGCCTCGCCACGGCCGATGCCGCCAGCCACGAAGACCGGCACGTCCCGGATATGCGGCAGGATCTCCTGCGCCAGCACGTTCAGGCTGACCGGGCCGATATGGCCGCCGGCCTCGCTGCCCTCGATCACCAGGGCATCGGCGCCGGAGCGCACCAGCTTCTTCGCCAGCGCCAGCGCCGGGGCGAAGCAGATGACTTTGGCGCCGCCTTCCTTCGCCCGCTTGATCGCAGGGCCGGGCGGGATGCCGCCGGCGAAGACGATATGGCCGACCCCGGCTTCCAGGCAGACCTCCACCAGCTCCATCAGGTTCGGGTGCATGGTGATGAGGTTCACGCCGAAGGGCCGATCGGTCATCGCCTGGGTGGCCGCGATCTCCTCGGCGAGCCTGGGCGGCATCATCGCGCCGCAGGCGATCACCCCGAAGGCGCCGGCATTGGACAGCGCCGCGACCAGATGGCGCTCGCTCACCCAGCTCATGGCGCCGCCGAGCAGCGCGTAGCGCGCGCCGAGGAATTCGGCGCCGCGCTGCATCAGCCGCCCGATGGCGGCATGCCCGTCGGTCATGGTCTCAGCCCGGCCCATCGAGGCCATAGGCCGTGTGCAGGGCGCGCACCGCGAGTTCGGTGTATTCGGCGCCGACCAGCACGCTGACCTTGATCTCGCTGGTCGAGATGACCTGGATGTTGATGTTCTTCTCGGCCAGCGCCTTGAACATGGTGTTGGCGACGCCGGCATGGCTGCGCATGCCGACGCCGACAACGCTGATCTTGGCCACGTCCGGATCGGCGATGATCGCCTCATGCCCCAGTTCGGCCTGGGCGCGCTCCAGCGTCACCCGGGCGCGGGCGAGATCGGCCTTGCCGACCGTGAAGGTCATGTCGGTGGACCCGTCCGCGCCGAGGTTCTGCACGATCATGTCGACATTGACATTGGCCGCCGCCAGGGCACCGAAGACGGCCGCCGCGATCCCGGGCCGGTCCGGCACCCGCCGCAGCGTCACCTTCGCGTCGTCGCGGGAATAGGCGATGCCGCTGACCACAGGCTGTTCCACGATCTCGTCCTCATCCACCACCAGGGAGCCTGGCTTGTCCTCGAAGCTCGACAGCACCTGCACGCGCACCCGCTGCTTCATCGCGAGCTCGACCGAGCGGGTCTGCAACACCTTGGCACCGACCGACGCCAGTTCCAGCATCTCCTCATAGGAGATCTTGTCGAGCTTGCGGGCGCGCGGCACGATCCGGGGGTCGGTGGTATAGATCCCATCCACATCGGTGTAGATGTCGCAGCGATCCGCCTGCACGGCGGCGGCGATGGCGACGGCCGAAAGGTCCGATCCGCCCCGCCCCAGCGTCGTGATGCGGTTGCGGGCCGGCTCGACGCCCTGGAAACCCGCCACCACCGGCACCTGGCCCTGGGCCATGCGCTCGATCAGCAGCCGGCCATCGATGGCTTCGACCCGGGCCTTGCCATGGGCGCCGTCGGTGGTGATCGGCACCTGCCAGCCCTGCCAGGACCGGGCATCGATGCCGATGGTCTGCAGCGCGATCGCCAGCAGCCCGGTCGTGACCTGCTCCCCGGTCGCGACCACGGCGTCGTATTCGCGCGCGTCATGCAGCGGCGACAGGTCCTGGCACCATTTCACCAGCTGGTTCGTCACCCCGGACATGGCGGAGACGACGACGGCGACCTCATTGCCGGCTTCCACCTCCCGCTTCACGCGGTTGGCGACGTTGCGGATGCGGTCCAGATCGGCGACGGAGGTGCCGCCGAACTTCATGACGATGCGGGCCATGGGCCTGATGCACTTCCCGTGGGTCGAGGAAAACGGCGCGCCGGCGGTTGCACGGCGCAGCGGGGCGGGACAGATACCCACCGGGCGGTGAACCCGCAACCTGTGTTTCGGAGGGCCAGATGGCTGCAGGCGGGACGGCTCGGGCGGAGGAGGTCGCGAAATTCGATGCCCTGGCGGCGCGCTGGTGGGATCCGCGCGGCCCGATGGCGCCGCTGCATGCCATGAACCCGCTGCGCACCGGCTGGATCGCGGACCGCCTGGCTGCCCGCCATGGCGGTTCCCTCACCGGGGTCTCGGTGCTGGATATCGGCTGCGGCGCGGGCCTCGCTTCGGAAGCCCTGGCCCGGCGCGGCGCCCTGGTGACCGGCATGGATGCCGCCCCAGACGCGCTGGCCGCTGCCCGGGCGCATGCCGAAGCGGAAGGGCTCGCCATCGATTACTGTCGGGGCGGCCCCGAGGACCTGCCGCCGGATGCCCGATTCGATGCGGTGGTGGCCCTCGAGGTCATCGAGCATGTGGATGCGCGGGAGGCATTCCTGGCCGGGCTGGCCGGGGCGCTGAAGCCGGGCGGGATGCTGTTCCTGTCGACCATGAACCGCACGCCGCGCGCCTGGCTGATGGCCAAGCTCGGCGCGGAATACGTGCTGCGTCTGCTGCCGGCCGGCACCCATGACTGGCGGATGTTCATCTCGCCGGGCGAACTCGGCGCCCTGCTGCGCCCGCGGGGGCTCAGAGTGACGGATCTCGCCGGGATGAGCATGCACCCCCTCACCCGCCGCTGGCGGGAGAGCCGCGATCTCGGGGTGAATTACATCCTGGCGGCGGAGCGGGGCTGAAGGCCGGCCCCGCCCGCCACCGTGGCGCCGGCGCCGGACCGGGTCAGGCGTCGGAGCGCGGCACCCAGGGGAGGCGGCCGACCTCGATCCCCTCTTCGCGCAGTTCCTCGGCCTCGCTGTCGCTGGTCTCGCCATAGATGCCGCGGCGCTCGCTCTCGCCCCGGCTCATCTTGCGGGCCTCCTCGGCGAAGTCCTCGCCGACGTAGTCGCAGGATTTCTCGACCTCGGCGCGGATTCGCTGCAGCAGCGCCATGACCTGCGGCGGCATCGGCCCCGCGGCGGCGGGCTGCGGCGCCGCCGGCACGGGCGCCGGCGGCGGTGCCTGCTCCGCGTTCCGGGGGGGGCGGCCCTTCTTCGGAATCGCCGGCGCCATCAGCGCGCGTGCGACCTCCGTCCCACCGCAGGCCGGGCATTGCACCATGCCGACGGCGGTCAGCTTGTCGAAGCCGGCACTGTCCTTGAACCAGCTGTCGAATTCATGCGGCGCCGACCCATGAGCGGCAGCCGCGCAACGCAGGGTGTAGCGGATCATGCCGCCAGCAGCGGGTCGAGCTTGCCGGCGCGATCGAGCGCCGCCAGGTCGTCACTGCCCCCGATATGGGCCCCGTCGATGAAGATCTGCGGCACCGAGGTGCGCCCGCCCGACCGGGCCCGCGCTTCCTGGCGCAAGGCGGAGCCCGGGTTGGCCCCGATTTCGCGATAGGTCACGCCCTTGCGATCCAGCAGCGCCTTGGCGCGATCGCAATAGGGGCACCAGTCCTGGGTGTAGATTTCGATGGTCGCCATACCGTGAAATCTGGATGAACGGCAGGCGCGGTCAAGCCCCCGCGCCGCGCGGGTCCGGCACGCGTGCCGCGGCGAGCACGGCGACCGAGACTGCGCCCGCCGCCAGCAGCGCCCGCGCGCAGGCGTCGGCGGTGGCGCCGGAGGTGACCACATCATCCACCAGCACGACCCGCCGCCCCGCCACCGGCGCCCGGCCGCCCACCGCGAAGGCCCCTTCCACGACCTGCATCCGCTCCGCCGCCCCCCGGTCCGCCAGCGCCGCCGTCCGCCGCACCCGGCGCAGCCCGCGCGGCAGCCAGGGCAGTCCGGACAGCCGCGCCAGATGCCGCGCCAGCAGCGCCGCCTGGTCATAGCGCCGCGCCAGCAGCCGCAGCCGGTGCGGCGGCACCGGCACCAGCAGATCGGCCGCTTCGAGCAAAGCCGCCCCCGCGCGGGCCATGTGCCGCGCCAGGGGCAAGGCCAACTCCACCCGGCCGCCATGTTTCAGGGGCAGGATCAGCCGCTTGGCACCCTCATCGTACCGCAGCGCCGCCCGGGCCATGGCGAAGGCCGGGGGAGCGACGATGCAGCGCGGGCACAACCCGCCCCGGCCAGCCTCCGATGCCTGCGCGAAGGGCACGCCGCAGCGGCGGCAGAGCGGCGCCGTGATGAAGCTCAGGCCCGCGAAACAGGCCGCGCAGAAGGTCCCCTGCGCGGTGACCGGCGCCTCGCAGGTCAGGCAGCGCGGCGGCAGCAACGCATTCAGGAGCCAGAGGCCGGCGCGGTTGACGCTGTCCCGGAGAGGGGCAGCACCCCTCTCCTGGACGGGGCGCCCCTGGCTCAGCCCCAGGTCCCGAACCGGGCATCGCCGTCGCGTTCGACGGCCTGGACCAGGTCGATCTCCCAGGCCAGGTATGCGCGCATGGCGTCTTCCTGGCCGGAGTTGCGGTCATAGGGGCGCAGGTACCAGTCGATACAGGCTTCGTCCGTCGGCACCTGGCGATCGGCGCGGAGCGGGAAGCCCGCTTCCTTCCAGGCGGCAAGGCCGCCCTTCAGCACCCGCACCGGCGCCTGCACCGCGGCCTGCAGTTCCGCCGCCGCCAGCCGTGCCTGCCAGTCCTGCTCACCGACGATGACCAGCCGGCGATCGGCGGGGAGTTCCGGCGCGAGAGCGGCCAGGCGGCCGCGAATGGCCCAGACGGCGCCCGGCAGGTGCGCGTCGCGGAAGGCGATGGAGCGGGTGATCTGCACCACCTGCGCCGCACCGTCCGAAAGCTGCGCGACCAGTTCCGGCGCCGTGACATAGGCCGGCTTCAGGGCGGCGGCCTCCGGCACGTCGGGCCGGCCGGAGCCTTCTTCCAGGCGGCCGGAGAGCGCGTCCTCGCAGACCAGCACCTCCCAGC
>DASYDR010000101.1:0-9335 GCA_036499545.1 Roseomonas sp.
CGAGATCATCCACCACGCCCCGCAGTTCAGCGGGGACGCCGGCGCCGCCATTGGCCGGCTGGTAGCTCCGAAGCGCGCCCTCCGCCTCCTCCAGCACAGGCGCGATCGAGAAGCGGCCACCATTCTGCCGGGCTCGATCGAAGGCGACATCCACGCGGGCACCCATGGCCGCATCGGCGTCGCGCAGCGCGCCGCGGACCACGGCGCCGCGACCCTCCGGCGTCCCTCCATCCGCCATCCCCTCGATGGCGCCAACCCGCGATGCGTTTCGCTCCGCATCGACGTTACGGAGCGTCACCGCTGGCGACATGCCGCCGGCGCCGGTGGGCGCGGCCTGCGACCGGGCGCCACTCTCGAGGATGGCCAGGCCCGGATCGCGGCTGGCCTGCGCGGTGGTGACCGGGCTGCCAGGCAGCCGGCGGTCGGTGTCGGCAACGCCGGTGGCAATGCGGCCGGCCAACCCTGCCGGATCGGCCGAGCTGCGCTGCAGAACCTCGCCGACGATCCGACGCCGGCCGGCCTCGCTGAATGGCTGCGCCGCCGATGCCGCAAGCCGTCCGCCAGCAGCAGCCGCCTGCGTCACGGCGGCGCCTCCCAGCCCGCCCAGAATGCTCGCGCCGAATTGCCCCCAGGGGCCGGCGCCGTTCTCGGCTGCGAGCTCTCCTGCCAGGCCACCACTGGCGCCGCCGACAACCTGCGAGACCGGGCTCCCGGCGAGCAGCGTGGCCATCGCCGGCGGCAGGCCCGGCAGCCCTCCCGCGGCCAGCGTCGGCACCACACCCGCGACACCACGGGAGGTGGCGGAGACGCGCTGCTCCTCTCGGGTCTGCGGGCGCGGCAATCCGGCCGCATCGGCCACGTCTTCCAGATTTTCAGATGCCCGCCGAACCCGCGGGATCGATGGTCCGCCCAGCGCCTCGATGCCGCCCGTCACCGCGTTGATGCCGGTGCCGGCCAGATCGTAGGCCATGCCGGGAACCGCCGCGACGCCAACCAGAGCATCGCGCGCGCCCATGCCGAGGCGCCCCAGCAGGCTGGCGGGGGTAGCAGGCGGTCGCGAGCCAGACCCGATCTGCTGCTGCACCGCCCGGTCGATCACGTCATCGGCGGTACCGTCCGGGAATTGGAGCGTGGTGCCGTCCGGAAGCTGCGCCTCGATCATGGGATGCGCCTCCCCTGGTCATCGTATCGAATGACGCGCGGCGGCCGCGGAGAAGCCGGCGGCGGCTCCGCGGTGCCCGCCCCTCCAGGTCCGGGCGACTGCGGCGCCGGCGCAGGGCGTGTTTGCCGGCGCTCGCTTTCACGGGCGGCGACGGCATCGCCGAAATCGGGAACCGCGTTCTCGGCCGAGAGGCCGCGGCGCTCGGCAATCCCGCGATAGGTGGTCGCATAGGGCGCGGCCGCCTCGCGATACGCCCGCATGCGGCCCGCTGCCGCGGCCTCCATCTGCCGCAGCATGTCCGGGCCGAGGCTTTGGCCGCCGATCACGCGGTTCAACTGGCCGACAAACCAGGTCGGCAGATCCTGCGTGCGCTGGACATTGGTGACCTCGCCTTCGCGCACCACGGAGCCCGGGTCGAAGAGGTTGGCCAGGCCGATGACTGCGTCCAGCTCGCCGAGACGATCCGGCTGGCCGGAACGCTGGGCGTCGCGGAGCCGGTCGAGCGTGCCCGTCACCGCCCGGTACAGCGGCGCAGATTGGGACAGCCTGGCGACCGGCGGAAGCGCCGTGTACTCCCGCCGCAGCGCATCTTCCTGCTCGCTGCCGGGCTTCGTCTCGCGGCTGGCCAGCGATCGGATGCCTTCCTCCTGCGCCGGTCGCGACAGGCTGGCAAGCATGCGTGCCGTCTGCGCGGGCACGCCGTGGCCAAGCATGTCCTGCTCCGTCAGGGGCGTCGTATCCGCGGCTCCGGCCGGGCCGTAATCCCGTCCAAGCTCACCGCTGGGAAGCACCTCGCGGCGACGGCCCGCAACTTCCGTCATCTGGGTTTGCTGCGGCGCTCGGGTCACCAGCCCCCGGATGCCCTGCTCCTGCTCGGCTCGCGAGAGACGCGCCAACCCGCGGGCCTGCGCCTGCGGGACGCCGGCCTCCACCATCTGCTGCTCGGTGAGCGGGGTGGTGTCGGCGGCACCGGTGGGGCCGTAGTCTCGCCCGACGCTGCCGTCCGGGCGGAGCTCGACCCGGCGACCGCCGACCTCCATCGTCTGGACTTGCGGCGGGGCACGCGTGAGCCACTGCGTCACGATGCCACGGGCGCCGTCGATGTCGCCGGCCGCGGCTGCCTGGGCTGCCAGCAGGCGCAACTCGCGTGGCATCGCGGCGAGGGTGTTGCCGTTGTAGCCCGGCGGCGTCCGTGCGGCGGCGGATGGCGCGGCCAGTGCCTGCTGGGCGGGGTTGAGGGGCGCCATTGGTGGAGCAGCGGCAGGCGTGGGGCCAGCCATTGGCGCTCCACCTTGCGGCGGCAGCGCGGTGCGGCCAGCCGGGATCGGAGGCGCGGCCGCGGAACCGGCTGGCGGGCCGCCTGCACTGGCGAGCGTCGCCTGCGCCGGGTTGAGGGGCGTGGGCTGCGGTGGGGGCGGGCTGCCGCCGCCGGCCGCCTGTGCAACGGGGCCGCCCGGCGGGCGATACGAGAGCCGGTAGAAATTCTGCGCGCCAATGGGGATGGCCTGCTGACCCTCCGCCCAGGCCGGCGGCTGGCGGCCTAGGCGGGCCTGCAAGTCCGGCGCGTAGAAATGCGTCGCGCCCTGCGTCGGATCTTGGGAGCCATCGGCGAATGCAGTCTGCACGACGCGCAGCGCGTTCTGGTAGGCGGGCGAGCGCGGGTCGATCGACAGGAGGCGCTGCCGGCCGGCATCCGTGTTCCACGGCTCGAACTGTGACGGCGCCAGCACCACCTGTTCGGGCGTCTGGCCGCTCTGCTGCACCCGGTTGCGGATGACGTGCGCGACCGCCGACTGCCCCACCGGCCCCTGGTTGCCGGCCTCGCCGAGCACCGTGCGCACCGCGAGGTCGGTGTCGCGATCCACGCCCTCGGGCGGCGTGTAGCTGGACAGGTCGATCGTCGGGGATGCCGCCGCGCGCGAGGGCGCCCCGCCCGACGCCGGAGCAGGCGCCGCCCCGCCAGCCGGCGCATCGCCACCCATCAGCATCCGGGCCAGCGCGGCGCCCTGCGTCTGCTGTGCCGTCAGCCGGGAAATCTGCGCCTGGCGCAGTTGGCGCTGGGATTGCTGCTCGGCGCCGCGCATCAGGATCTGCTGCGCCTCAGCGGGCGCCTGGCCGGCGGCCGCGATGTACTGAGCGCGCTGCGCCGGCTCCAGGCCGCGGCGCGACCCGGCCAGGAGGTTGGCGCCGAGCCCGGCCAGCATCGACATGCGCGATGCGCGCAGCGTCTCCGCGTCGTAGCCAGCGCCGTCCGGGACGCTGGTCGGGCTGAACCATTCGCCGATGCCGTCGAGCAGGCCGCGCGGGCGGTCTTCCAGGCGATCACTCATCGTCAAGGAGCCCCTTCCGGCGCTTGAGGTATGGATTGCCCGGCACGAATTCCCGCATGGGCAGCGCTCCGCCGCCGCGCGGTCGGTTGCCGGGCGGCTGGCCGGCGCTCATCGGCATGGCCTGCCCGCCGGCGGAATTGGGGCGCGCCAAGCCGCTCGCGCCGCGCAGCAAGCCGGTGATGCCGCCGCCCTGGGGCTGGCCGTTCTTGCTGCCGCCACCACCAAGGCCGAGGCGCGCCATCACATCGGTGACGCCGGTCGGCTGCTGGCCCGGCACGTAGCCGGTGGGCTTCGGCAGGCCAGAACCGGCCGGCGCCGCCAAGGCATTGGGCTTTCCGAGCGTCGCCGGATCCGCGGCGGGGGCGGCGGCCATCGGCGGCGCGCCCATCTTCGCGAAATCCGCGGCAGGATCGGGTTGCATCATCGCGCCGGTGCCGTCCGGCGCGATCGCCGCTCCGACCTGCCATTGCTCGAGCAGCCGGCGCATCATCTCCGGATCCAGGCCGAGGCTCCCGAAATCACCGCTCATCAGCTGAGGCCGCCATAGAGCGCGCCGCCGACCGCACCGATCGCCGTGCCCCAAGGGCCGAACATCGACCCCGCCGCGGCGCCGCTCGCCGCGCCGCCGAGCGCGCCCATCGCCGGATCCTTGCCCGCCACCGGCATCGTGGTGGAGCTGGTGCCGCCATACGGGGTGCCGCCGAGCGCGCCGAGGCGGGTCTGGAGCTGCTGCAGCGGGTAATTCCACTGGTCTAGGAACTGCTGGTAGTTCTGGTCCAGGTTGGCTTGGCCGAGCTGCTGCTGCTCCTGCCCGATGCCGGAGAGCATCGCGAGGTCGGTGTAATTGGCCTGCTGCGAGTTCTGGCCGAGCTGCCCGGCCAGGCCGAGCGCCTGCAGGTTCAGCCCCGCGCCCTGCAACCCGGCCGACTGGTTCGCCATGCCCGCCTGCAGGCCGCGCGTCATATCCTGTTGCGCCATCTGCTGGGCATTGGTGAAGGCGCCGCTGCGCAGTTGGGCGGAGAGGTTGCCGGCCTGCTGCGCGGCGTTCGCGTCGAGCACGCCCGCCTGCAGCGCCTGCCGGCTGCCGCCGAAAGCCTTCGCGGAAATCGCCTGATCGGCGAGCCCGTTCTGTGCCTGCTGCCGCTGTTGGTCGAGCGCGGAGAGCGCGCCGGTCTCCACCGATTGCAGGTACGGGTCCATGTACTTGCTCAGGTCGGTGCCCGGCAGCGTGCCGCCCTGGACCTGCTGCGGCTGGTAGCCGGCGAGAGAGGACGCGCCGCCGGCGAGGCCCTGCAGGAAGTTGCCGGTCTGGCCCTGCATGCCGCGGACGCCCTGCTGCGCGGCCAGCTGGTCCGGCGTGAAGCCCTGGATGCGGTCGCCCTGGTACTGCTGCAGCGGCCGATCGGCGACCTGCTGGCTGAAATCGAGGGTGTTCTGCGCGTAGGCGTCGAGCCACGGCGGCAGTTTCTGCTCCGTGGTTTGCGTCTTCGTGTCTTCGCCGCCGCCGCTCATGCCATCAGGTCCTTCACGAACAGGATGGAGCGCGGCTCATAGCCATGCTGGCGCGCCAAGCGCGTCCATCCGGTGCGGCCCAGCGCCTCGGCGCGCACAGCGCCTTGCTCGCGAGCCCAAGATTCGATTTTGGGGAGCAGCGCGCAGGCCTGACGGATGTTGCCCGCTGTCAGCCAATACCTTACCGCAGATCCGCGGGGGTATTGAAGCATTTCCGTAACCGCGACCGTCTCGCCCTCCTGCCAGAACTGCGCCCGGCCATCGCGGATCCGCTGCGCCACATCGGGCAGCGTGGCCAGGTTGCCGCCATGGGCGATGGCGCGCTCAAGCTTCGCGATGAGTGCCGCCTCGCTCATCCCTGGATCTTCTCCGCCTGCAGCGCCCCGGCATCGTCCACTGTGACGCGCCACACGCTGCGATCAGGCGCCTGCAGCAGCACGAAGGGCACCGCCTCCTGCGTCGAGACCACCGCCGCGAAGGCGCGCCGGATGGCATCGAACGCCGCGCTGGCCGGGCCCGGCACGGCGGGCAGCGTGATCCTCATCGGCCGCTTCCCGGCTGAGCGTCCAGCCGCAATTCGCCCAGGCTCCAATCCGCGTCCTGCGTCGCCTCGATCCGCAGCCGAATGTCGCGGCCGGCGAAGCGGCAATCGGTCCAGCCGTCGCCGCGCGGGATGAATGGACCCTCGGCATATTCGGCGCCGTCCGCGGTCTCCT
The DNA here is from genome assembly GCA_036499545.1 of Roseomonas sp. Classification (GTDB taxonomy): domain Bacteria; phylum Pseudomonadota; class Alphaproteobacteria; order Acetobacterales; family Acetobacteraceae; genus Plastoroseomonas. Next base: position 5,721 of record DASYDR010000101.1, read on the forward strand.
TCGCATAGGCAGTCATCTGCGTCGCCGCGTAGCCGTGCCCGCTGTCGAACTGCGCCTGCGATGCCTCGATGCGCCGATCGCCGCCGCCGAGCGCGATATTGCCGGTCTCGATCCAGACCTGGCCGGCGCGGGTCATGCCGGCCGCGGTCCAGCCCTTCTCGTGCTCGTAGATGTGGCCATCGGATCCGGCCATCACCGGATAGGGCGCCACCCCGGCGCCGAGCATGGCGCTGCGCGAGAGCGCACCGATCGACCACCAATTCTCCTGCCAGTTCCAGATGACGTACCGGTCGCATTCGGTCTGGCCCGGCGACGGATAGAAAAACCACGCCTCAGGGAACAGGCCATTGACCGCGGCATGCACCCGCGCCAGGCCGGCGAACTCATCGACCCCGGCGAAGATGAAGTTGGCCACGTCGCTCGGCAGCGGCCGCACATTGCCGCCGTCGAAGATCCAGAACGTTTGCCGACCCATCCACACCGCGAAGCCACCGGCGCTGGCGAAGCTGTAGGGGCCATAGAGGCTGCACGCGTCGCCGATCCGGTCGAACGAATAGACGAAGGGCACGCCGACATAGCGCGCGAGCCAGACATCGGCATCGGTGAAGATCAGCACGCCACCGCGCACGCGCACCGCGTTGACGATGAAGCCGGAGATGCCGAGATCGAAGAAGCCCGCGGTGTTGGTGGTGCTGGCGAAGTCCCAATCGTTGATGTCCTCGCGCGAGCACCAGGCGACGCGATACGGCACGCCGGCGGCGCCGAACAGCATCACGTGCCGTTCCTCGGTCACCAGCATGGCGATGTTGTTCTCAGGCGCCGTCGCGACCGGCACCGCCTCGGTGGGCAGCGGCAGGGTGGTGGTATCCCACAGCAGCAGCCGCCCATCGCTTCCGCAGAGCGCCAGCAGGTTCGCGCCGAAATTGTCGAGGCTCCACCCCGGCGGCCGGCCGAACAGCCGGGCATCCGCCGGCGGCCGCGGCGTGCCGTAGGCGCCGTCGCTATAGGGCCCGATGCCGTACCCACCTGCGGTCGTGAACGGCGGCGCCGGCTCGAAATCGGCCGGGGTGATGTCGGTGACGGTGCTGCTCTCCAGGATCTGCAGCTTATTGTCGCTGCCCATGGCCACCCGATAGATGTCCTGGAGGTCGCGCCAGGCGGAGAGCCGCCGCACCGGCTCGGCCAGCGGCGCCGCGGTGTTGCGCTGCCAGCCGCCGACCGGCAGCAGATGGTCGCCGCGCCAGCGGATCAGGTTCGCGTCCCAGTAGCGGTCGCGGGCCCGCGATGGCGTCGCGGCGCGCACCACGCCGGGCGGAAGCTTGATCGGTTGCATCGGCATCGCAGTACCTCCAAAGAGGGTCTGGAGATGCGCAGGATGCCTCGCAAGTCCTTTGCTCAAACGCGCCGCGTGCGGATGGTTAGGACGCTTTTTTGCCCAGGGAGGACAGCGCGCGTCCGTAAGGCGCCGCCGGGCCGGGCTCGATGGGCGAAGCTATTTTCTTCTCCGCCTCTTTCATTCGATCCCGCTTCACGGCTCTCGCCAAAATCTCGCGTTGGAGGCTAAGGAAACCAATATCGCCATACGCCATCTCAAAGAGCTTTATTGTGATCCAGATGGATAGGGTTGTGAGCACCGCGATGACGTAACGCGCGAGAAAAGCCCAATCCCAGTTGGGGTTCTGACGTATGTTGTCCGCGATCCAGATTGCCACCAAGAGCGCAATGAGGTTGCACACCACAAGCACGAAGAGCGCGAACAACCGCAGCGCCAAGGCCCGAAGCGTATCGAAAAAAAGGCCCAGATCCTCTTCGGTGAATGCTGCTGGAGAGGTGATCGGGGCCGCACGAGCGAGTCTGACAAGGACTGCCGCTCCGATCATCGAAAGAGCGACGAGCGTCGCTGGAAAGATCGGAGCGAGCGCCGGAAGGGGCACGTATCGGAACGCGAAGACGCCACCGGCGATCGCCGCCAGTGGCGCGAAGATCCAGCTCCAGCCTATGCGCGGGCCCCTCATGCCTCGATCTTACTGTCCTCCACAAAGCGATGATACACACGAAGCATCTTCTCGCGAGCGTCATCCAGTTGAAGGAGCGAGCTGCGGGGCCGGACGGGCTTGAAGGGCATGGGTGCGCTCAAGCGTAGGTCATTGCCGACCTGCCTGCCCTGCTTCCCGATCGCTCTGACCTCCCCATCCGGAAGGTTGCGCGCGGCGTCGGCCAGCTCCTTCAAGGCCCGTCTGGACACCTTGCGCTTTCGTGTTTTGTAACCAAACTTCACATCCACTTCTAATTCCGCATCCGCAGGGATGCTGTCCATTATCTTTTCGGCATTGGGAGTGCCGAAAACAGCCTTGAGCACCTCGAAAGCGCGCTCCCATCGACTAACCTTTTGATGACCCAAGCTTTTCTGTTCATCGACCATGCCGGCGGCGAGCGGCGCCTGCGCAGGAACTCTCTCGCCCGAATCGTCTGTCTCCAATCGGGGCGCAATTCCGCCGATCTCAACGGCGGCGATTTCGTCTAGATCCCCTCCGACGACGTCCCGGTCGAAGACGGCATTTAGCGCGAACTGATGTCCTGCCGGGATGGTGCCGGCGGCCTCAAAGAGTTGCGCGAAATATTGCTCGTAAGCTTTTGTCTGCAACGAGACGTGCTGGATGACGAATACATGATTCTTTATGACAAGCCAAAATGATATGCCACGCAGAAACTCCTCACCTTCCTCTGGCGGCCGCTCAGCGATTTCGATCTCGTTCAGAGCTTCCTCGAGCGTTTCCTCGCCCCCGGAGGATTCAACCCGCCGCAGGACGGCCATCCACAATTCTGGAGAGTATAAACACAGGCTTCCAAAAATACTATCTTGAGTCTGAACAATATTGTGAATTAGCCATTTAAATTCCATGTCGCCAGGATAATCAAACGTCCGACTTTTGGAATCAGTTCCAACACTTCCTGCCCCGGTCTTCCTGACTAAGCTTTGTGCAATAAGCTGCTGAAATGAGGTAGAGTGGCTTTTTTCGGCCGGCTCATATTTTCGGTAGTGGACGGTCTTAGTAACCATTTCGCTTCCTGCCCCCTCTTGCCGGGACGCTGCACGAAAGGGTGATAGCGAGTCAATGCTGCACCAAGTCTCAGCGAAGAGCCAACAGCGCCGAATGGCGAATGCTCACCACCCGCAGAGCCTCCGCCCTGTCTCGTTGTGGGCCAGGATGTCGGCCGCGGTCAGCCGCGTGAGATCGTCCTGGCGGCTGACCAGGATCGGCCGCCATGGTCCGCAGGCATCAATCCCGGGACCAGTCGCGGCGCAGGCGGTCAGCAGGGTCAGGCTCGCGAGCAACAGCACGATCCACCTCATCACGGATATCCCGATTGGCCAGGTCGCGGCGCTGCGCGTCGGCCTGTAGCTGCGTCTGGCGGGCCGCGCCGCCTTTGGCGTAGGCAAGCCAGAGGGCGCCCAGCGCCGCGGCGACGGCCAAGACCGCGCGGCCGGCCGCGCTGCCGATGAACCAGGTCCAGGCGGCGGCGAGCGCGGTCATTGCGGATCGGCACTGGCGCGGCGCCAGGGCGCTCGGTCATGCTCTTGTCGCCAGACGACTCCGTCTTGGCCCATCTGGG
>DASYDR010000102.1:0-27194 GCA_036499545.1 Roseomonas sp.
AGTCACGCTCGACTGGGCGCCGGACAGCGCCAGGCTGCTCTTCTCATGACTGCCGATCCCATGATTGCCGAACGGAGGCGAAAAGAGGCCATGACCGTGATGACGAGACGCCGTCGCCTGCTGGGCGGTGCGATCGCCGCCCCTTTCATCTTCACCGCCGGACGCGCCTTCGCCGCGGACCAGATCACCGCGGCCGATGTGGGCGGCGCGCCGGGCACGGCCATGCGCAACGCCTTCTACGATCCCTTCGAGCGCGAGACCGGCATCAAGGTGGTGGGCGTCGCGCATGAATCCGATCCGACCGTGCAGTTCCGCCTGGCGGTGGATTCGCGGAGCTATATCTGGGACCTCTGCATGGTCACGCCGGCGCATGTGCAGAGCCTGACCCGCCCGCGCCCCTATCTCGAGCCGCTGAACCTGCAGGGGGTGCCGGGGCTGATCGACGGCATGCTGACCGCGGATTGGTGCGGCTTTTCCGTCTTCGCCACCATCCTCGCCTATCGCACCGACAAGTTCGGCGAGAACGGGCCGCGCAGCTGGGCGGATTTCTGGGATGTGGAGAAGTTCCCCGGGCGCCGTTCGCTCTATCGCGGCGCCAATGGTCCGATCGAGGCGGCGCTGATGGCCGACGGCGTCGCGCCGCGGGATCTCTACCCGCTCGACGTGAACCGCGCCTTCCGCAAGCTCGACCAGATCAAGCGCCACATCAATGTCTGGTGGTCGAGCGGGGCGCAGAACACGCAGATCCTGCAGAGCGGCGAAGTGGACATGGCCGATAGCTGGGGTGCACGCGCCTATGCCGCCATCGCCGCCGGCGCGCCGGTGAAGATGTGCTGGGACCAGGGGCTCTATTCCACCGATGGCTGGTCGATCCTGCGCGGCACGCCGCGGGCGGATCTGGCGCGGCGCTTCATCCAGTTCTGCATGAAGCCGGAACAGCAGGCGATCTATTCCAGCCAGGTGGCGAACGGGTCGAGCAACCAGCTCGCCTATCAGTTCATCCCGGCCGAGCGGGCAGCGCTGCTGCCGACCTCGCCCGCGAATCTCCGCGGGCTGGGCCCGGTCGACAATGCCTGGTGGGCCGCCAACCGCGCCCGCGTCGGCGAGCGTTTCCAGGACTGGCTGCTGAGCTGATGCCGGCGGCGCGATAGACATGGCGGAGATGGCGGAAAGCACGGCGCCGGCCGCGCGCAGGCGGGCGGCCTGGCGGGATCCGCTGTGGCTCGCCGTGCCGGGGCTGGTCTATCTGCTGGTCTTCCTGGTGCTGCCGGCGCTGGGCATGCTCTCGATCAGCCTGACCGATACCGACACGGGGGAATGGTCGCTCGCCGCCTATCAGCGCGCGCTCGGCGTGCCGGTCTATACGCGCATCATCGGCAATACCTTCGCCATCGCCCTGCAGGTGACCGCGCTCTGCCTGCTGCTCGGCTATCCGCTGGCCTATTGGCTGGCGCGGCTGCCGGCGCGGGCGCAGCGCATGACGGCGCTGCTGGTACTGCTGCCGATGTGGACCAGCGCGCTGGTGAAGAACTTCGCCTGGCTGGTGCTGTTCGGACGCACCGGCATCGTCGCGGGCCTGATCCAGGCCCTGGGCTTCGAAGCACCGGACCTGCTGTTCAACCGCCTCACCGTCGTCTTCGCGATGACGCACAGCATGCTGCCGATCGCCACCGTCTCCATGCTGTCGGTGATGACGCAGCTGGATCCGCGGCTGACCCAGGCCGCGGGCACGCTCGGCGCGTCCCGCGTCACCGCGTTCTGGCGGATCTATCTGCCGCTATCCATGCCCGGTGTGGCATCGGCGGGGCTGCTCGTCTTCATCGGTGCGCTCGGCTACTTCATCACGCCGACGCTGCTCGGCAGCCCGCGCGAGACGATGATGGGCCAGGCGATCATCAACCAGGTCCAGCAGATGGACAATCTGGTCTTCGCCTCGGCGCTCTCGGCGCTGCTGATCGGGGCGGCGCTGATCTCCTGCCTGGTCTACGACCGGATATTCGGGCTCTCACGCGTCTCAGGCGGCGGCGCGACCGCGCGCGCGGCGGGCAGCCCGGTGCGGCGGGCGGGGCTGTTCGCATCCCGGGTCGCGGCGCGGGTGTTCGGCGCCGCGGCGGCAGGCCTGGCCCGGCTGCTCGGCGGGCATCGCTTCGGCTGGCTGCTGCCGGCCTATGCCGTGGCCCTGATCGCGGTGCTGGTGCTGCCGATCCTCGCGCTGGTGCCGATGGCCTTCACCAGCGCGGACTTCATGTCCTTCCCGCCGCCCGCCTTCAGCACGCGCTGGTTCGCGGAATACGCCGCCTCACCGGCCTGGACCTCGGCCACGCTGCGGTCCTTCGGCATCGGGGCGGCGACGGCGGTGGTGACGACGGTGCTGGCCACGCTTGCCGCCTTCGGGCTGTCACGCAGCACCAGCCGGCTTTCGGCCGCCGCCTTCCTGCTCTTCATGACGCCGATGGTCATTCCCTCCATCGTCGTCGCGGTCGCGCTGTTCCAGCTTTTCGCCTGGATGGGGCTGATCGCGACGGATCTCGGCATCATGATCGGCCATGTCGTGCATGCCCTGCCGATCGCCTTCGTCATCGTGCTGGCGACGCTGAAATCCTATGACTGGCGGCTGGACCAGGCGGCGGCGACGCTGGGCGCGAACCGGCCCCGCGCCTTCCTGCGCGTGACCATGCCGCTGATCCGGGGCGGGCTGGTAGCCGGGCTGATCTTCACCTTCCTCGCCTCCTTCGAGGAGCTGACGGTCGCGCTGTTCATCGGCGGCGGCCTGCGCAGCACCTTGCCCAAGCAGATGTGGGACGACGTGATCCTGCAGGTCAGCCCGCTGCTGGTCGCGGCGTCCGTCATCGTGGTGGTGATCGTGACCGCGCTGTTCATGCTGGCGGAATTCTTCCGGCCCCGCGCGGCGCGCGCCGCGCGATAAGGCCCGTCGGAACCTGCCAGGTCCCGACGGCGGCACGCGCCGGAAAGCCGCCGCGGTCAGGCCGCTTCGAGCGGCGCGTTCATCCGGACATCGCCGGGCACGATGATGCCGCCGCGATCGCCGATCGTGACGCTGCCGTAGCGCTGGGCGAAGACCTCCGGCAGCGGCCGGTCGCCGGGGACGGTCAGCCAGAGACGCAACAGATGCCGCCGCCGGTCGAGTTCCGGATGATCCTCGAAGCCGGTGCGGTCATGCAGCAGCGTGTGGTTGTAGACGAGCTGCACGTCGCCCGGCCGGAACTCCATGTGCAGGTTCAGCGCCGGGTCGTTGGCCAGGTCGTCGAACAGGTCCAGGGCCTCCACATGCGCCGGCGTCAGGCGCGGCGCCTCCGGGAAGCGCTGGGCGCTGTCGATGTATTGCCGCTGGTAGAAGCCGGTCAGATGGCCCTCGTGCCAGGAGAAGACCGGGATCTCGAGCCAGGGCTTCATCCCGGCCGGGATCTCGCCGCGGCGATCGGTGGCGATCGGGCCGAGCAGCAACGGCAGCAGGTCCGGGCGGCGGCGGCGGATCTCGTTGAACATGGTCGAGGAGCTGACCAGCGTGGACAGGCCGCCCGCCTTGGCGGTCTTCAGGCAGAGCAGCCCGACCACGTCGCAGCTGTCGGTGTGGTAGGTCTGCCGTTCCGCCGTCTGGTAGATGCGGACATTCGGGTCGCTGGAGGACAGGCCCATATCCTTCACATGCCCCAGCACATGCCCCTTCGCGTTCTGCGAGCGGGCATGGCCGACATGGGCGCCGATGCCGTAGAACGCCATCGCGCTCTCCCGCATCGACCAGCGCTCCACCGGCAGCCCGCGCAGCAGCGCGAAGCCGCGGCCCTGCACCAACTCCCGCCGCACCGCGGCAAGCCGCGGCGCGAGGACCGGTAGCGGGAAATCGGCCGCGGTGACCGCCGCGATATCGGTCCCCGCCGCCGCCAATCGCCGGGTCACCGCATCGACTTCCGCGATTTCTTCCGCTGTCAGCGGCAGGAGCCAGGATGTGTCGGCGGTCATCGCCGGGCCGTACCAGGCGGCGGGGCCGGTCTGTTCCGGCGGCAGCGCTTCAGGGGTGCTCATCGATATCCGCTCCAGTGGCGTGACGTTTCCTCGGCTCCCGCCAGCATAGGGCCTTCACGGCCGGACGAAACCGGGGAATGCGGCAACCGCCGCCGGCATGCCGGCGGCGGCGCCTCGCCAGGCCTGAAGCCTCGATGCGCGATCAGCGCGTGCCGACCAGCCCGAACATGCCGCCCTGCGGATCGATGGCCTGCACGATCCAGGCATTGCCCGGCACTTCCGACGGGCCGTGCACCACCTGGCCGCCACCGGCCTCGATACGCGCCTTCGCCTCGTCGATATTGCCGGTCTCGAAATAGTAGAGCCAGAAGGCCGCCGGCACATTCGGCGGACGGTTCATCATGCCACCGAACATTTCCTCGCCGCGGCCATAGATCTGGTAGGTGCCCATGGCGCCCATATCCAGCGCATCGCCCTTGGTCCAGTTGAACAGTGGCGCATAGAAGCCGAAGGCGGCCTGCCAGTCATCGGCATAGAGTTCGCGCCAGCGTGCCGGCCCGGGCGTGCCCATCGGCGGGATCTGCGGCTCGGGCGAGCCCGGCGCCGGCTTGAACAGGGTCAGCACCGCGCCCTGCGGATCGGCGACGACGGCGAAGCGACCGATGCCCGGAATATCCTGCGGCGGCATGCGGATGGCGCCGCCGGCATCCGCCACCTTCTGCGCATGGGCATCGACATCCTCGACCGCCACGTAGCCGACCCAACCGGTGCGCGCGCCGACCACGGCGCATTCCTCGGTCAGCTTCATCATACCGCCGATGCCGGCCTCGCCGACGCCGAAGATGGTGTAGTTCATCCCGGGCATACCGGAATCCCTGGCATTCCATCCGACGACCTGCGTGTAGAAGGCCTGCGCCGCATCGGGATCGGTCGTCAGCAACTCGTACCAGCAGAACCTGCCATGGGTGTCGTTCATTGCCGTGCCTCCGTTGGGGTGGACTCAGTCGCCGATCGCCTGGTAGGCGAGCGTGAGCGCGTCATTGCTGATGCGGCCGTCATCGGCACTCTGCATCAGGCGCTGGGTCAGGAGGATGACGACCATCTCCTCTCGCGGATCGATCATGAAGGTCGTGCCGAACCCGCCATGCCAGCCATAGCGGCCGGGTGAAGCGGCGATGTCGTCGCGGCGGGTGGTGACCGCGCCGCCGAAGCCCCAGCCGTTGCCGTCCCAGAAGCCAGGGAAGAAGGGCCAGGCATCCTTCTGCGCCCGCGTCACCTGGTCGGTCAGCATCAGCGCGACGGAAGCCCGCGACAGGATACGCCGGCCGCCATGCCGGCCACCGGCCAGCAGCATGCGCCCGAAAGCGAGGAAATCATCCGCGGTCGCGACGACCTCGGTCGGCATCGCGGGCGGGCGCGACCACACGCTGTCGCGCGCATCATCCTGCACCGCGAGGCCGCCGGCGCCATCGCCGCGATAGGCGGTGGTCAGCCGCCCGAGGCTCGCCGCCGGCACCTGGAAGCCGGTATCGGCCATGCCGAGCGGCGCCAGGATCCGCTCGGCCAGGAGATCGCCCAGCGCCATGCCGGTCACCCGCGCCAGCAGCACCGCCAGCACGTCATACCCGGTGTGATAGAGCCAGCCCGCGCCCGGCTGATGCGCCAGCGGCAGCGTGCCAAGGCGGCGCATGAATTCATCGGCACCGAACGGGACGGCGTCCGGTCCCGGCTCCACCCCGGCCGCCGCCATCGCCGCCTGGATCGGCCAGGTGCCCGGCATCGCCATGAAGACGCCGAGCCCGAGCCGCAGCGTCAGCAGATCCCGCAAGGTGATGGCGCGATGCGCCGGCACCGTGTCGTCGAGCGGGCTGTCGATGTGGCGCAGCACGCGTCTGTCCGCGAGTTCCGGCAGCCAGGGATCGAGAGGGTCGTCGAGGCGGAGCCGCGTCTCCTCCACCAGCGTCATCGCCGCCGCGGCCAGCAACGTCTTGGTCATCGACGCCACGCGGAACAGGCTGTCGCGGCGCATCGGCGCGGCGGTCGCGATATCCCGCAGGCCGATCGCCTCCACATGCACCGCGTCGCGGCGGGCGATCAGCGCCACCAGGCCCGCGACCGCGCCCCGGTCGACATGAGCGCGGAGCGCGGGGGCGATACGGGCCAGCCGCGCTTCGGAAAAGGCACTCACGAAGCGCAGCAACCCTGCGGCTTCGCCACCGCCCCGTATTCATCGTGCCGGCGCATCCAATCCATGATCTGCGCTTCGTTGCGGCCGAGCGGTGCGCGGTCGAGGATCATGTAGGTGCCGATCAACTCCTCCGGCCCGCGCGCATAGCTGGAATAGGTGTGGAAGACCTGCCCATCCGCGCCGCGATAGAAGGCGCTGAGGCCGGGCAGTTCGTCATTGGCCTGGTCGCTGGGCGTCTGGGTGAAGTTGTAGTCGACGCTGCCGCGCGCGAGGTCTTCCGCGGTGAAGCTGACATGGTAGTCGCGGTTGAAATCGCTGCCGTTGGACGACACCCAGGGGAAGTGCCAGCCCATGCGGCGCCGATACGCCTCGATCTCCGGCAGCGGCGCGCGGGACACCGCGACCAGGGTGACATCGTGGTGGTTCAGATGCACCAGCGCGCCGTCGAGATGGTCCGACAGGAAGGAACAGCCCGGGCAGCCCGCGTCCTGACCGGGCGCCAGCATGAAGTGGTAGACCATGAGCTGGCTGCGGCCGTCGAAAAGCTCGCCCAGGCTCCTGCGCCCCGCCGGTGTCTCGAAGCCATAGGCCTTGTCGACCCGCACCCAGGGCAGCGCCAGACGCTCCGCATTCAGGCGGTCGCGCAGCCGCGTCGCTTCCTTCTCCCGCGCCAGCAGCGCCTTGCGCGCGACCAGCCATTCCTCCCGGGACACCACCGCATGTTGCGGCACCGCAGTCTCGGCCATCGGATCGACCTCCTGCCTCTGCTTGACTGGAAAGTTTGATATCAACATAATGGTAGCATGTCAAAGCCCGTGCGGGTGCCCTTCGAGACAACTCTTCTTGTCCGCGACACCTGCCTCTGCCTGCATGTCCAGCGCGCGGCGCGTGCCCTGGCCCGTCGCTTCGACGACGCGCTGCGGCCGCTCGGCCTGACCAACGGGCAGTTCTCGCTGATGATGGCGCTGAACCGGCCGGCGCCGCCGCCGATGGGGCCGGTGGCGAAGCTGCTGGCGATGGACCGCACCACCCTCACCGCCGCCCTGAAGCCGCTGGAGCGGCGCGGCCTGGTGCTGATCACGCCCGATCCGGCCGATCGCCGCGGCCGCCTGCTGGCGCTGACGCCGGCTGGCACCGCCCTGCTGGCCCAGGCGGTGCCGATCTGGACCGAAACCCACGCGGATGTGGAGGCGGAGCTGCCCGGCGCCGATCCGGACCGGCTGCGCCGCGACCTGGGCGCGCTGGCGGCAACCGGCCAGCCGTCGCACCGCCATCGCGCCACCGTGTAGCCGGCGCGATCAGCCCGGCAGCACGGTTCCGGCGGCGTCATCCCAGCGCCAGCCGGGCGCGGCACCGTCGATGCGCACGCCGCCAAGCCAACGCACCGGCGGCGCCAGCGAGAGCCAGTCCACCTCCCCCGCCAGCACGGCGCGGCCGAGCGGCGTGATGGTCAGCCGTTCCTGCGGCCAGTGCCGGTCCTCGCCGTCGAAGCCGGTCGTGACGATCGGCCGGCTGATGCCTGTCATCGTGGCCACCATGTCGCGCAGCATCAGGTCGGTCATCCAGGGCAGCGGTTCCCGCTGCAGCATCAATGCCTCGAAGACCCGGCCGGCGGTGCGCGATTGCTCGGCGACGATCTGCAGGATCAGCCGCTGGGTCAGGCCGAGCCCATCCGCCACCCAGGGCAGTTCCTGGCAATGCCGCCGCAGCGCGCGGGCGAGTTGCGGCAAGGCCGGCGACCCGGACGCCGCCATTGCCGCCAGCGGCCGCGGATCCGGCGCGCGCAGCGCGGACCAGGCGGCGCGGCCGGCCTCGCGTTGCGGCGGCAGGACCGGTTCGCGTTCCCGCCATAACAGCCGCAGCGCCTCCGGCGGCAATTGTCCCAGGCCGATGAAGCGCATGGCGCCGGGATAGCGGGCCGGCGATACCAGTTCCAGCCGCGCGGGCGGGGTCGCCGCGAACTGCGCCAGGACGCGCGCGAGGATGAGCTGGTCATAGGTGTCGTGCTCGAACCAGAGCACGACGCGCGGGTAGCGCGCAGCGGCCGATTGCAACGCCGCTTCGGCCGCCGCCAGATCCGCCGCGATCCGGGCGCGGTCGCGCCCGACATCCGTGCCATAGGCCGCGGTCAGGAAGCCGGCGCGGGCATCGAGCCAGTCGGGCTCCGCCGTCACCGGCCCCTGGCAGAGCGGGTCCGAGTATTCCAGGAAGTCGCCGGTGAAGCCGGCCTGCAGCAAGGTCGGCCGGATGTCCGAGCCACAGCGGATATGCAGCGTCGGCGTTCCCGCATCCAGCGCATCGGCGCCACGCGCGATATGGTCCCAGGCCTGGTCCATGGCCTGGACATGCGCCTTCAGCTTCGGCCAGCTCGGCAGGCCGAGCTCACGCGCGATGACGAGTTGCGCATCGCTCAGCCGCGCCTCGGCAGGCGCCCCCGGATGCTGCGCGCGCAACCGCAGCCACGCGCCGGCGTCACCGGCGCGGAGCTCACGCAGCAGATCCTTGGCGCGCTTGCGTTGCTGTTCGAGATTCAGGCGAAATGGCGACGGATGACGGACGCGATCCGGGTGGTCGCTCATGGGCAGCCCCTTCCTTGCGTCTGTGTCCGCCTGCCAGACAGGAAAGGGTGGAGGATCAGTCGCACCACTCTGGAAATGATCGCGGGCGCAGCCCTTTCCGCGGACACGGAGGCCCCGACCGGGCCAGCGCCCAGCGAACCAAAACCGGCCGCGGCCGTCAAGCAAGCCGGGTCAGGCGCCGCCCAGGAACTTCTCCATGTAGATGCGACGCGCGCGGTCCATATGGCTGACCGACAGCGCTTCCAGCACCGCGTGATCGCCCGCGCGCAGCGCCGCGACCATCGCCGCATGCTCCGCGCAGGCCTGGCGCAGCGCGCCGGGATCGGCGGTGCCATAGGCACGGGCCGGGAAACTCAACCAGTCGTGCAGGCGGATGGAATCCGCGAGGTAGGGATTGTCGCACAGCCCGTACAGCGTGCGGTGGAACGCCATGTTGGTGCGGTGGATGGCGATCAGGTCGCCGGTGGCGGCCGCCGCCTCATGCGCCAGCAGCGCCGCCGCCACCGCGTCGAGCCGGTCCGGGGCGACGGGCAAGGCCATCGCCCGCACCGCGGCGCGATGCAGCACCTCCCGCATCGCGTAGAGATGCGCGAGGTCGGCGGCGTCGAAGCGGCGCAGCTCCGCGCCGCGGTGCCGCGGCTTCACGACGACGCCGAGGCGCTGCAATTCGGTCAGCGCCGCGCGCACCACATGCCGCTTGGCGCCGTAATCCTCCATCAGGTGATCTTCGATCAGCCGGGTTCGCGGCAGGATGCGGCTGCGGATGATATCGGTCTCGATCGCCGCGATCACCACCGCGACCTGGTCGGGCAGCTGGGCGTCCTGACCGGTGAGGTCTGGCCTGTTGGCGGGGGAAGGGAGATGGTTCATGGCATTGTCCAGCTCCCCATGTCGGCGGAATCGCGACATTTATCAATAATCCCATTGCCATCATTGGCGGCATCGACCGTCTGGCCAGACCCGCTTCCTGCGCCCAAACCCCTTTGCGCCTTACCAAAAAGGGGAACGCCGCATGGACGCGCTGCCGACCGCTACGGAAGAACTGATCAGCATCGACCCGGCCGACGGGTCCGAAGTCGCCCGGATCCCCTGCACCAGCCGGGCCGAGCTCGACACGATGGTGGAACGGGGCTGGCATGCCTTCCGCACCTCCGGCTGGAAGTCGCTGCTGCCGCATAAGCGCGCGGCGGTGCTGCACGCGATCGCCGACGGCATCGCGGCCGAGAAGGAAAGCCTGGCGCAGCTGCAGATGCGCGACAACGGCAAGCCGCTGGCCGAATGCCGCGGCATGGCGGAGAGCGCCATCGGCACCTTCCGCTACTATGCCGGCGTCATCGAGACGCTGGAGACCGCGGTCACGCCGCCGCGCAACGACTATGTCGCGATGACGGTGCTGGAGCCCTTCGGCGTCGTCGCCTGCATCACGCCGTGGAATTCGCCGCTGATGAACGACGCGACCAAGGTCGCGCCCGCGCTGGCCGCCGGCAACGCCGTGCTGCTGAAGCCGTCCGAGGACAGCCCGCTGCTGGCCGCCGAGCTGGCCCGCATCGCCCGCGCCGCCGGCCTGCCGGAGGGCATGCTGCAGGTGGTGCAGGGCCGCGGCGCGGATATCGGCGCCGCCCTGGTCGCGCATCCCGGCGTGCGCATGATCTCCTTCACCGGCGGCACCGCGACCGGGCGCGCGATCGGCGAGGTCGCCGGCCGGCGGCTGGTGCCGGCCGCGCTGGAGCTCGGCGGCAAGTCGCCGCATGCGGTCTTCGCCGATGCCGATCTCGACCACGCCGTCGCCGCCGTGGTCGCCGGCATCTTCGGCTCGGCCGGGCAATCCTGCGTCGCCGGATCCCGCCTCTTTGTCGAAGCCAGCATCTATGACGAGGTCGTCGGCCGCGTCGTCGAGCGTGCCCGCGCGCTGCGCGTGCTGCTGCCCTCCGACCCGCAGGTCGAGGTCGGCCCGCTGGCGTCCTTCCACCATCGCGAGCGGGTGATCCGCTTCGTGGAGAATGCGCGCGCCGAAGGCGGCCGCATCCTCTGCGGTGGCGCGGTGCCGACCGGCGGCATCTACGACACGGGCGCCTTCTATCTGCCGACGGTGATCGACGGCCTGCCCTACACCGCCCGCGCCTGCCAGGAGGAGGCCTTCGGGCCGGTGCTGATGGCGCTGCCGTTCAAGGATGAGGCCGACCTGATCGAACAGGGCAACGGCACCGCCTTCGGCCTAGCCTGCGGCATCTGGACCGGGGACTTCAAGCGCGCCTGGCGCGTCGGCCGCGCCCTGGAAGCCGGCTCGGTCTGGATCAACACCTACAAGATGTCGGTCGCCCCCACGCCCTTCGGCGGCTTCAAGGACAGCGGCCTCGGCCGCGAAAAGGGCATCGACGGTCTCCGTCTCTATGCACAGGTGAAAAGCATGTATTTCGGCCTGCACGAGCAACCCATGTCGGTGGCGCGGTGAACGCCATGGTCAGCAAAGCCTCCGCCGCCGTTCCCATCCAGGGCGGCCGCTTCATGGTCATCGGCGGCGCCAGCCTGGTCGGCTCCGCCACCACCGAGGAACTGCTTGCCCGCGGCGCCGCCGAGGTCAGGCTGTTCGACAACTTCTCCTTCGGCTCCGGCGAGGCGATCGCGCATCTGCGCGACGATCCACGGGTGAAGGTCGTGCAGGGCGACATCCTGCGCCTGCACCAGCTGCTGGCCGCGACCGAAGGCCTGGACGGCGTCATCCACCTGGCCGCCTTCATGACCCTGTCGATGGACCGCGATCCCTGGGGCGGCATCGACGTCAATATCCGCGGCGTGCAGAACGTGCTGGAGGCCTGCCGCGCCAACAAGGTGAAGAAGCTGGTCTTCTCCTCCTCCAATGCCGTCTACGGCTATGGCCCCGGCGTGAAGGGCGACCTGGTCGAGGAGACGCCGTTCCATTCCGTCGGCGCGCCGCCGGCCGCCATCCTCTACGGCGCCAGCAAGATCATCGGCGAACAGCTCTGCCGCGACGCCTATCGCCGGCACGGCCAGGACTATATCGTGGTGCGCTATTCGACGGTCTATGGCGAGCGCCAGCACTACCGGGCCGCCAATGCGCTCTACATCGTCGAGACGCATGACGCGATCAAGCGCGGCGAGCGCCCGAAGGTGATCGGCGACGGGTCGGAGACCAAGCACTTCGTCTATGTCGGCGATCTCGCCCGCGCCAATTGCCAGGCGCTGGAAGCCGCGACGACGGATGTCGCCGTCAACACCTCCGGCCCCGCGCCGGTGACGACGCTGGAGCTGGTGAAGCTGGTGGCCGAACTCTCCGGCCGGCCGGACCTGGAGCCGGAGCTGGTGGAGCCCGATCCGACCAAGGTGCGCCTGACCTCGGGCGGCGCCTTCCAGATCGACCACACCGCCGCCAAGGCGGCGATCGGCTGGGAGCCGCAGGTCGACATGCGCGAAGGCCTGCGCCGCCTGCTGAACTGGCGCGACCGCAACACCGTCTGACCATCCCGCTCAAACGGAACGCCCTGCCGCCGCCGCGCGGCGGGGCGTCTTGCCGCGCCCGGCGCGGCGACGACAGATCACACCGGAGGATCGCCGCATGCCGACGGCGAATGAAGCACTGGAAGCCAGGACGATGGCGCGCGTCATGTGGCGCATCGTTCCCTTCCTGATCATCTGCTACGTGACATCCTACCTGGACCGGGTGAATGTCGGCTTCGCCGCGCTGACCATGAACCAGGAGCTGGGCTTCTCCTCCGCGGTCTATGGCCTCGGCGCCGGCATCTTCTTCTTTACCTACTTCATCTTCGAAGTGCCTTCGAACCTCGCCCTGCACCGCTTCGGCGCCAGGCTCTGGATCGCGCGCATCATGGTCACCTGGGGCCTGCTCTCCGGCGCCATGGCCTTCATCCCGCAGATCGCGCGTGCCACCGGGCTGTCCAACGAATTCGTCTTCTACGCGATCCGCCTGCTGCTCGGCGCGGCCGAGGCCGGCTTCTTCCCCGGTATCATCTTCTATCTGACGCTCTGGTTCCCGAACGCCTACCGCGCCCGGGTGGTCGGCTATTTCATGACCGCGCTGCCGCTTTCGGGCGTGATCGGCGCGCCGATCTCCGGTCTGCTGCTCGGCATGCATGGCGCCGGCGGCTTCGCCGGCTGGCAATGGCTCTTCGTCATCGAAGCGGTGCCGGCGCTGCTGCTGGCCGTCGGCGTGCTCGCATGGCTGACCGACCGCCCCGCCGATGCCGCCTGGCTCGACGCCGAAGGCCGCGACTGGCTGACGCGCCGCCTGGCGCAGGAGGAAGCGGAGCGCAGCACGGCCATCCATGACGGCGTGTGGCGGACGCTCGGCAACCCGATCGTGCTGGCGCTCAGCCTGGTCTATTTCGGCGTCGTCGCCATGAACTACACGATCGGCTTCTTCCTGCCTTCGATCGTGCATGATTTCGGGCTCAGCACCTTCCAGACCGGCCTCGTCATCGCCCTTCCCTCCCTGGTCGGCACCATCAACATGGCGCTCTGGGGCCGGCGCTCCGACCGGCGCGGCGAGCGGAAGTGGCACCTCGTCACGGTGCTGGCGATCGCCACCGTCAGCTTCGCCGCCGCGGCGCTGGTGCAAGACCCGGTGCTGAAGATGCTCTGCTTCTGCTGCGCCGCCTTCGGCATCTATGGCTGCCATCCGGTGTTCTGGAGCCTGCCCGCTGCCTTCCTCTCCGGCGCCTCGGCCGCGGCCGGCATCGCCATCATCAATGCGCTGGCCAATCTCTCCGGCTTCTTCGGTCCCTATGTCATGGGCTGGGTGAAGACCACGACCGGCGACTACCAGGCGGGGCTGCTGATCGTCGCCGCCACGGCGGCGCTGGCGACGCTGATCGCGATCGGCTTCCGGCGCGACCGCTTCGCGCTGCCGCGCACCGCCGGCCAGGCCGCACCCGACGCTGCCCGCACCACGGCATCATGACCAAAGGAACCCTCATGTCCGAGCACGCTTCCAGCCGGCGCCGCCTGCTGGCCACCTTCGCCACCGCCGGCGCCGCGGGCCTTGCCCGGCCCGCCCTGGCGCAGCGCCGCGGCGCCTGGCCGGAGCGGTCGATCGAGCTCGCGGTCGGCTTCTCCGCCGGCGGCGGCACCGACCTGACCGCCCGCACCTATGCCCGCTTCCTGGAACAGGTGCTCGGCGGGTCGATGGTGGTGGTGAACCGCGCAGGCGCCTCGGGCGAGATCGCGCTCGGTCTCGTCGGCCGGGCCCGGCCGGATGGCTACCAACTCGCCATGACCAATATGCCCGGCCTGGTCACGCTGCCGATCGAGCGCCGCAATTCCCAGTTCAAGCTCGACGACTTCGACTATGTCGCCAACCTGGTGACCGATCCTTCCGCCTTCAGCGTGGCGGCGGACAGCCCGATCACCAGCATCGCGCAGCTGGTGGAGCGCGCGAAGCAGGCGCCGGACACGCTGACCTATGGCTCGACCGGCATCGGCACCGATGACCACCTGGCGCTGGTGCTGTTCCAGGCCGCGGCCGGCGTGCGGCTGGTGCATGTGCCCTTCCCGGGCGCCGGCCCGCTGCGCACCGCGATGCTCGGCAAGCAGATCGACATCGCCGGGCTGAATGTGGGCGAGGTGGCGAGCACGCCGGATGGGCTGCGCATGCTGGTGCAGGGCGGCGCCACGCGATCCCCCTTCGCCGCGACCGTACCGACCTTCCGGGAAGCCGGCTTCGCGATCGAGATGGGGTCGGAACGCGGCATCGTCGCGCCGAAGAACCTGCCGGCCGAGGTCATCGCGCGGCTGCGGGAAGCGACCGCCCAGGTGGCGCGCGATCCCGCCTTCATCGAGCAGGTGCGCATCCAGTTCACCGAGCTGAACTACATCGACGGCCCGGCCTGGCGCGCCCGCCTGACGGAAGGCGACCGCAGCTTCCGGGAGCTCTGGCAGCGCCAGCCCTGGTCGGAGACCTGACAGACTGCCGGCCCCGGCGAACAGGCCGGGGCCGGCCAATCTTTCCACATCGACCGCCGGATCCATCGGATGCTCAGGCGAAGTCGGTCGCGGTCGAGACCTGCTCCCAGGCATCGATCTCCTGCCTCAGCAGGTCGAGCTTCTCCCGCACGAAGCTGACCGCGTCGCGGCCGAGCAGGAGATGGGCGGGCGGATTCGCCGCCGCGACCAGCGCCAGGATCGCGCGCGCAGCCTTGGCCGGATCGCCCGGCTGATTGCCGCTCAGCGCCTGCCGGCGCTGCCGGATCGGCTCGAACACCGCGTCGTAATCGGCGATGCCGCGCGCGGCGCGGACCATGGACCGGCCCGCCCAGTCGGTGCGGAAGGCGCCGGGCTCGACCGCGGTGACCGCGATGCCGAAGGCCTTCACCTCCTTGCCCAGTGCTTCGGAGATGCCTTCCAGCGCGAACTTGCTGCCATGGTAGAAGCCCAGGCCCGGGAAGGTGGCGATCCCGCCCATCGAGGTGATGTTGATGATATGCCCGGCGCGGCGGCCGCGCATGAAGGGCAGCACCGCCTGGATCACCGCGACCGCGCCGAAGACATTCACCGCGAACTGGCGGCGCAGATCCTCGAAGGGCGATTCCTCGATCGTGCCTTCATGGCCGTAGCCGGCATTGTTCACCAGCACGTCGATCGGGCCGACCGCGGCCTCCACCTCGGCGATCACCGGCGCGACGGCTTCGGTTTCGGTCACATCGAGCAGCCGGCCGAAGGCCCGGCCGGGCTGCAGCGCCTCGAACTCGGTGATCGCCGCCGTGTTGCGCAGCGTGCCGACGACGCGATGGCCGGCGGCCAGCGCGGCTTCGGCAAGCGCCCGGCCGAAGCCGGACGAAACGCCAGTGATGAAGAAGGTTTTGGACATCGAGGCTTGCTCCTGCCTGGTGAGGCGCAAGCTAGGTCCAGCCGATTGCCGCGATAATCGCGACAATCGGCGATAGGCTTTGAAGCAGAAGCGCGCAATCAGGCCAGTTTCTGGGCCAGCGCCCGCAGCCACACCACGACCGCGGCGGCACCGGCATCGGGATTGCCGATCGCGCGGTCGCCGAGATAGCTCGCCCGGCCAAGCCGCGGATGCATCGCGGCGGTGGCCGCGGTGCCGGCCTCTGCGGCGGTGACGGCCGCGCCCAGTGCCACAGCCGGTGCCTGGCCGCGCCCCTGCGCCGCGGCGAAAGCCTCTGCCGCCGGCACCAGCGCGTCCAGCATCGTCCGGTCGCCCGGCCTGGCGCCGCCGAGTTCGGCGATCGCCGCGACACCCTCGCGGAAGGCGGCCGCCCAATCGGCGGGCGAGGGTGCGGCCGGCAGGGCGCGCGCGGCGCGCAGCAGCGCGGTGGCGTAGAAGGGGCCGGAACTGCCGGCGATGGCGCGGCGCAGCGCCCCGCCCATCGCGGCCAGCGCGGTCGGCGGATCGGCCCAATCCGCGTCCGGCAGCGCCCGGATCGCCGCCGCGCCACGCACCATGCTGATGCCGAGGTCGCCATCGCCGGTGCGGGCGTCCAGCTCGGTCAGGCTGGCCTCCGCCGCGTCCAGGGCGGCGGCAACGGCCAGCGCCGCCGCCTGGAGCGCCGGCGCCAGCGGCCCCGGCGCCACGGTGCGGGCCTGCGGCGCGACGGCGGGGGACGCGACCACCGCCCGCGCAGGCCCGACCATGCCGCCGCCCGGCCACGCCGGCGCACTCGCCGGGGCATCCAGCAGCGCCAGGCGTTCGTCATCGAGCACCAGCAGCGAGAGCGAGCAGCCGGGCATCTCCAGAGCGGTCAGGAAGTCACCGGCCCAGGCGCGCTCCACCACCAGGCCACGTTCGCGCAGCAGCGCGAAGGCGCGGCGGGCAACGATCGCGAGCTCCATCGGCGGCGTGCCGCCCAGCCCGTTCACCAGCAGCGCCACGCGGGCGCCGGCACCGAGGCCCTGGTCTTCCAGGATGGTGCCGAGCAGACGCTCCACCAGCGCGTCGGCGGGCTGCACGGGGCCGCGCTGCACGCCCTGTTCGCCATGGATGCCCAGGCCGATCTCGATCTCCGCCTCGCCCAGCGCGAAACCCGGGCGCCCGGCGGCGGGGACGGTGCAGGCGCCGAGTGCGACGCCCATGCTGCCGAGCGCCGCCGCGGCATCCCGTGCGATGCGCGCGACCTCGGCCAGCGGCCTGCCGGCGGCAGCCGCGGCGCCGGCCGCCTTGTGGACCAGGACGGTGCCGGCGATGCCGCGGCGGCGATCGGGACTCACCGTCTCCCGCAGGGCCACATCGTCGGCGACGACCGCGACCTCGGCCGGAATGCCTTCGGCGCGCGCGAGCTCCGCCGCCAGGCCGAAATTCAGCCGGTCGCCGGTATAGTTCTTGACGATCAGCAGCGCGCCGGCCGGCCCGGCGGCAGCGCGGATCGCGGCCAGCACGGCGTCGACGCTGGGCGAGGTAAAGACATCGCCCGCGATGGCGCCGGCGAGCAGCCCCGGGCCGACATAGCCGGCATGGGCGGGCTCATGCCCCGCCCCGCCACCGGAGAGCACCGCGACCGGCCGCGCCGCGGGCGGCGGCAGGTCAGCGCGGATGACGACATCCTCGCTCTCCAGCAGCGCCAGGCCGGGATGCAGGTCGCAGAGGCCTTCCAGCATCTCCCGCACCACGCGGCGCGGATCATTCACCAGCTTCTTCATGGCCGTGGCCTCCTCCCGGATTGTGCCGGGCGATGATGCCACGGCCAGCGGGGTTCGTTGACCCCGGGCCGGCGCGAACGGCGATCAGGCGGCGGGCCGCACCACCCGGCTGTAGATGAACAGGATGATCAGGGCACCGACGATCGCGCCGATGAAGCCCGCGCCTTCCCCGGCCCGGTACCAGCCGACCGCCTGCCCGATGAAGGACGCCAGCACGGAGCCGACGATGCCGAGCAGCGTCGTCATGATGAAGCCCTGCGGCTCGTTCCTGCCCGGCATGATCCACTTCGCGATCACGCCGGCCAGGAAGCCGATGATGATGATCCAGATCAGATGCATAGCCTTCCCCTTACTCACGCCGCCCCACTTTTGGGGCCATCAGCCTGAACGTATCATGCCATCCGTGGCAGCCCATCGATCGTTCCTGTCATGTCGCAGATAGTCAATCAGCGCCCTGAGCTTCGGCGGTACCCGGCGGCGATCGGGGTAATAGAGGGTCAGGCCAGCCAGCGGCGGGCTCCAATCCGCCAGCACCCGGACCAGCCGCCCATCCTGCAGGAAACGCTCGATATAGCCGTTGATCATGTAGGTGATGCCAAGCCCGTCCAGCGCCGCCTGCACCAGCGCCGCCGAATCATTGATGATCAGCCGGCCGGTCACCGCCAGTTCCAGCCTCTCCCCGTCCCGGGCGAATGCCCAGCGTTCGATCTGGCCGGTGGTGACGTGCCGGAAGCCGATGCAGGCATGGCGCAGCAGGTCGCGCGGATGCGCCGGCACGCCGTGCTGCGCGAGATACGCCGGGGAGGCGATGACATGCGCCGCGATCGGCGGGCCGATGCGCAGCGCGACCATGTCCTTCTCGACCAGGTCGCCGAAGCGGATGCCGGCGTCGAAGCCGTGGCCGACGATATCGACCAGCGCGTTCTCGATCACGATCTCCAGGTCGATCTCGGGGCAGGCGTCGAGAAAGCCGCGCAGGATCGGCTGCAACGCGATCATGAAACCGGCGCGCGGGACATTGAGGCGCAGCAGTCCCTTCGGGCGCTCCGCCTCCTGCCCCAGTTCCTCCGAGGCGGCGGCCAGGTCGCGCACCGCGGGCAGCACGCGTTCGAAGTAGCGCTGGCCGATCTCGGTCAGGCTGACGCTGCGGGTGGTGCGGTTGAACAGCACCAGGCCCAACCGCTGCTCCAGCACGCGCACCGCCTGGCTGACCGCGGAGGGCGAGACGCCGAGCCGGATCGCGGCGGCGGAAAACCCGCGAGCCTCCGCCACGGCGACGAAGGCGGCCAGCCCATCGAGCTGGTCCTGCCGCATCAGCCCGCGCGGCCGGGGACGGCCGCGATCAGCGCCTGCGTATAAGGATGCCCGGGCGCGGTGAAGACCTGGCCGATCGGACCCTGTTCGACCACCTCGCCATCCTTCATCACCGCGACCAGGTCGCAGACCTGCGCCGCCACGCGCAGGTCATGGGTGATGAAGACGATCGACAGGCCAAGCCGCGCCCTGAGTTCCGCCAGCAGCCGCAGCACCTGCGCCTGGACCGAGACATCGAGGGCCGAGACCGGCTCATCCGCCACCAGCACCTCCGGCTCCAGCGCCAGCGCGCGCGCCAGGCCGATGCGCTGACGCTGGCCGCCGCTGAATTCATGCGGGAACCGGTCGGTGGCGGCGGGGTCGAGCCCGACCAGCGTGAAGAGTTCCTTCGCACGCGCCATCGCGGCGGCGCGCGGCGTGCCGTGTACCATCGGCCCCTGGGCCACCAGCTCCCCGACGCGCCGGCGCGGGTTGAGCGAGCCGAAGGGGTCCTGGAACACCATCTGGATGCGCTTCGCCGCCTGCCGCATCGCCCCGCGCTTCAGGCCGAGCAGATCGGTGCCGCCCAGCCGCACGCTGCCGCCATCAGGCTCGATCAGGCGCACGATGCACCGCGCCAGGGTCGATTTGCCGGAGCCGCTTTCGCCGACGATACCGAGCGTGGCCCCCTTCGGCAGCGTCAGCGAGACACCGCGCAGCGCCTGCGTCACCCGCGCGCCGCGGCCGAAGACGCCACCGGTGCGATAGGTCTTGCGCAGGTCCTGCATCACGAGGATCGGCTCGTCCGAGACCGGCCGCGGCACCGGCGCGCCGAGCGGCGGCACCGCGGCCAGCAGCGCCTGGGAGTAGGGGTGCCGCGGCGCTTCCAGCACCTGCGCGGCCGGTCCCTGCTCCACCACCTCGCCATGCTGCATCACCGCGACGCGATCGGCGATCTCCGCCACCACGCCGAAATCATGGGTGATGAACAGGACGGCGGTGCCGCGGCGATGCTGCAGGTCGCGGATCAGGTGCAGGATCTGTGCCTGGGTGGTGACGTCGAGCGCGGTCGTCGGCTCGTCCGCGATCAGCACCCTGGGGTCCAGCGCCAACGCCATGGCGATCATCGCCCGCTGGCGCTGGCCGCCCGAGAGCTGGTGCGGATAGGCGCGGGAGGCCAGGCGCGGATCGGGGATCCGCACCTCCTCCAGCAGGGCCAGCACCCGGGCTTCGATCTCATGCCCCGGCAGCGCCGTATGGATGCGGAACATCTCGCCGATCTGGTCGCCGATGCTGCGCAGCGGGTTCAGCGCCGTCATCGGTTCCTGGAAGATCATCGCGATGCCGGCGCCGCGGATGGCGCGCATCCCGGCCGTATCCACCTGCGCCAGGTCCTGGCCTTCGAACAGCACGCGGCCGGCTTCGATCGCGACGCCGGGCGGCAGCAGCCGCATGATGGCGCTCGCGGTCATCGACTTGCCGGAGCCGCTCTCGCCCACCACGCAGAGGATCTCGCGCGGATGCAGCTCCAGGGTCACGCCTTGCAGCGCGTGCGGACGGTCGGCGCCCGGCGGCAGCGCGACGGTCAGGCCTTCGAGGCGGAGTAGCGCGCTCATCGTCCGTTCAGCCGTGGGTTCAGCGCGTCGTTCAGCCCCTGCCCGACCAGCGATACCGCCAGCACCGTCGCCAGGATCGCGATGCCCGGGATCGCCGAGACATACCATTGCACGCGCAGCACATCGCGCCCGAGCCCGATCAGATTGCCCCAGGAGGCGACATTGGGATCGGAGAGGCGGAGGAAGGCCAGCGCGCTTTCCAGCAGGATGGCGACCGCCATGACGACGCTGGCATAGACGATTACCGGCGGCAGCGCATTGGGCAGGATCTCGCGGAAGATGATGCGCATGTCGCCCATGCCGAGGGTGCGGCAGGCCTCCACGAATTCGCGGTTGCGCAGCGAGAGGAATTCCGCCCGGGTCAGCCGCGCCGGCGCCGGCCAGGAGACGATGCCGATCGCCACGGTCACGGTGGTGATGTCCGATCCGAACACCGCGACCAGGACCAGCAGCAGCAGGAAGTTGGGCAGGGTCTGGAAGGCTTCCGTCACCCGCATCAGCCCGTCATCCACCCAGCCGCCGTGATAGCCGGCGAGCGCGCCGACCCCGATGCCGATCAGGATCGCGATCCCGGTCGCGACCAGGCCGATCAGCAGCGCGACGCGGGCGCCGTGGAAGATCTGCGCCGCGATGTCGCGGCCGGAATTATCGGTGCCGAGCGGGAAGCGCGGATTGGCACCCGGCCATTGCAGCGGCCGGCCGGCGAGGCCCAGCGGATCATCCGGGTAGAGCCAATGGGCGCTGACCGCCATCAGCAGCACGGCCACCAGTAGCAGCAGCCCGATCACCGCCGGCGGGCTGCGGAAATAGGTGCGCAGCGCCCGCATCTAGCGCCCGCCCCCGATGCGCGGATCAAGCCGCGCATAGGCCAGGTCGACCAGGAAGTTCACGAAGATGACCAGCAGGGCGGAGACGAAGACGATGCCGAGCAGGGTGTTCAGGTCGCGCTGCACCACCGCCTCATAGGCCAGCCGCCCAAGGCCGGGCAGCGAGAAGACGCTCTCCACCACCACCGAGCCGCCAAGCATGGTGCCCGCCTGCAGCCCGATCAGCGTCACCATCGGCAGCAGCGCGTTGCGCAGCACATGCCGGGTGATGACCCGGGTCTCGTCCAGCCCCTTCGCGCGCGCGGTGCGGACGAAGTCGAGCGTCAGCACCTCCAGCATCGTCGCCCGCATGATGCGCAGATAGATGGCCAGGAAGATCAGCCCCAGGGTCAGCGTCGGCAGCACCAGGTGGGATGCGATGTCGAGGGCGCGGGCGATGCCGGCATAGCCCGCCTCCACCTCCTCGAAGCCGCCGGCCGGCAGCCATTGCAGGCGCACGGCGAAGAGCACGATCGCCATCAGGCCGAACCAGAAGGACGGCGTCGCGTAGAAGATCAGGCCGAGCGTCGAGATCAGGGTGTCCGGCCAGCGGTTCACCCGCCGCGCCGCCAGCACGCCGAGCACCAGCCCCACGAAGAACGCGAAGGAGAGCGAGGCCGTCATCAGCAGCAGGGTCGCCGGCAGCCGTTCCAGGATCACGGTCGCCACCGGCTTGCCGTAGATGGCCGAGAAGCCGAGATCGAGCTGCACCAGCCGCCAGAGATAATTGCCGAGCTGGGCGGGAACCGAGAGATCCAGCCCGTAGAAGGCGCGCAGGTCGGCCGCGATCTCCGCGCTGCCGCCGCCCATCTGCGCCATCAGCGCGTCCACGGTGTCGCCCGGGGCGAGCTGCAGCAGCAGGAACAGCCCGACCAGGATGATCAGCAGGGTCGGCAGCGAAGCGAGGAGCCGCCGCCCCGCGAGGGCCAGGACCCGCATCAGGGGATCGAGGCTCTCATGCTGCCAGCCAGAGATCGTGCCAGGAAGAAGACGCCCAGCGCGGCGTGTTCGAATGGTTGCGCAGCCGCTTGTTCAGCACCGAGACGAAGATCTGTTCGATCGGCATCCACACCGGCAGTTCGGTGTTCACGCGGCGCACGAAATCGGCATAAAGGGCGCGACGCCTGGCCGGATCCACCTCGGTCTGCGCGTCGTCGATGATCCGGTCGGTCTCGGGGTCGGTCCAGCCCCATTGGTTGGTCCAGGGCGCGCCCTTGGGCTGGCCGGAGCGGTACCAGACGGTGGTCGAGACCGCGGGGTCGTTGCGGTACTGGTGCCAGCCGGTCGCCAGGTCGAAATTCCAGTCATTGTAGACGGTGCGCAGGAAGCCCGCGGCGTCCAGGCGCACCACCTCCACCCGGATGCCGACCTCCTGCAGGGATTGCTGGATGAAGGTGGCCCAGAGCGCGATATCCTCGCCCCAGGGCGCGGGACTCAGGCGCAGGTTGAAGCGCACGCCGCCGGCCCCGCGGCGATGCCCGGCTTCGTCCAGCAGCGCATTGGCGCGGGCGCGGTCGAAGGCATATTGCGGCATGCCCTGCGGGTAGAAATCGGTCGAGACGGACGGAATGGGCCCGGTCCCGAGCTTGGCGAAATCACCCAGGAAATTCTCGATGAAGAAGGGCACGTTGATCGCATGCGCGATGGCGCGGCGCACGCGGAGATCGGCCAGGGCCGGATTGCGGACATTGAACTCGATGGTGTTGGTGCGCGCGTTGCCCTCATTCCCCTTGGTCGTCACCTCGAAGCGCCGGTCGCGGCCGAGGCGCTGCATATCGGCGATGGTGAGCGAGGAGAAGGGGCTGAACAGGATCTGCCCGGCTTCCATCTGCGCCGCCGCCGCGGCGCGGTCGCCGACCACGCGCCAGATGATGCGGTCGAGATAGGGCAGGTTGCTGCGCCAGTAATCGGGGTTGCGGTCGGCGATGATGTGCTGGCCGCGCTCATACTGCACGAAGCGGAAGGGACCGGTGCCGATCGGCGTGGTATTGGCCGGGTTCTGCCGGATGTCGGTGCCTTCGTAGATGTGCTTCGGCGAAACGTAGCCGAGGTCGGGCAGCGCCCGCAGCAGCAGGCCGAGCGGCATCGGGCGGGAATAGCGGAAGACCGCCGTGGTCGCGTCGGGGGTGTCGACGGCTTCGAGAAAGAGTTGCACCGCGGTGCCGTAGTTCAGGATCTTCTTCCACATCTCCATCGCCGTGAACTGCACGTCGGCGGAAGTGAAGGGGCGGCCGTCATGCCAGGTGACGCCGGCGCGCAGCTTGAAGGTGATGGTCCTGCCATCCGGCGCCGCTTCCCAGCTTTCCGCGAGGCAGGGTGCCGGGTTGCCGGCGGCGTCGAGGTCGACCAGGGGTTCCTGGATCTTGCCGCCGACGATGTAGACGCCGGTCGAAGCCTGCAGGCTGGGATTGAGGATGCGCTGCTCGGTGGCGAAATGCACCGACATGATGCCGCCGCGCCGCGGCGTTTCCTGCGCGAAGGCGCGTTCCGGATGCAGCACGCTGGCAGCGATCGCGGCCGAAGTCAGCAGGGTGGCACGGCGCGTGAGCGCCCGATGATCGGAGGGCCGGAAGGCCCGAAGGTCTGAATCGGACGCTCCGCGTGTCGTGTCCATGGGTGGTGTCCTCGGCATGGCGGAAGATTGCGACGCAGCATGGGCGGGCCGCCGCGGCGGCGTCAACGAAAGCTCAGGCGGGAAGGAAGCGGAGCGCGATGCCATTGGCCCGGCCGGCCGGCGCGAAGAGCGGTGCGTCGGCCGCGGTACCCAGCGCCCTGGCGGTCGCCGCGGCATCGGCGGTGCCGAGCACCAGCACGGCCGCCCCCTGCTCCGGCAGCCCATCCAGCGACTGGCCCGGATGCCGGGCGGCCAGTGTCGCGCGGTCGAGGAAGACAAGGTCGGCGCGGCCGCTGCCGGTCGGCACCCGCTGCGCGCCATCCGGATCGGCGATCGCGCTGCGGTCCAGGAGCCGCGCCATGGCCGCCGCGGCCGCGACCGGCACCCCCGCCAGCACCTCCAGCCGGATGATGCGGGAGACGGCATTGGCATGGGATTGCAACTCGGGGATCCAGACAGTCTCCCGCGTCAGGTGCTCGCAGGCGAAAATGCGCAGGCCACCGGGCCGCGCATCCAGCGGCCATTGGAAGACATTGAAGCGCGCCTCGGCGTCGCCGCCGCCGGGCAGCGTCACCGGGCGGCCGAAGGCGATCGGCCCGGTCGCGGCGATGCCGCGCGCCTGGAGCTCCGCGACGCCGGCCGCGGCATCGTCGGTGGTGAAGGCGGCGCGTTCCAGCCCTTCGCGGCCGTCCAGGAAGGCACGCATCGGCGCGTTGTGCGGCGTCGGCGCCAGGACGCCGAGCAGTTCCAGGTAATCCTCGCCGAACATGATGGTGTAGTTGCCGGATCCCATATGGGCGCTGTGAGTACCGCGGGGCGAAACGGTAAAGCCGAGCGCGCGCCAGCCGGCCGCGGCCGCGTCCAGGTCGCGCACCGCGACCACGACATGGTCCAGCCCGATCACATGTTGCAGTGCCATTGTCCGGGTCCCCTCGCTTACCGGCGGAGTGCAGCGGATCGGCGCCCCCGGCGCAAGCATGCTTGAGATGGCCGCCCGGCGGCGCTTTGATGACCTTGGAAAGTCCGGGAAGGCGACGGCATTGGCGAGCAGCAGCACCACGCAGGATCCCGCCTGGCCGCCTTCGCTCTGGGCCGCCGCCACGCCGCCCGGGCCCGACCTGCCGGCGCTGGAGGGAGCCGTCGAGACCGAGGCGGTGGTGATCGGCGCCGGCTTCACGGGCTTGTCCACCGCCATCCACCTGCGGGAAGCTGGCATCCCCTGCGTCGTGGTGGAAGCGGCGGAGCCTGGCTGGGGCGCCTCCGGTCGCAACAACGGCCAGGTGATCCCGACCCTGTCGCGCCACGACCCGGCCGCGATCATCCGCCGCCACGGCGCCGCCGGGGAGCGCTTCGTGGGCGTGCTGCGCGACAGCGCCGCGACGCTGTTCGACCTGGTGCGCCGGCACGGGATCGCCGCCGAGGCCGAACAGGCCGGCTGGGTCCAGCCCGCGCATACGCCGGGCCGCATGCGCGTGATCGAACGCCGCATGCGCGACTGGGAATCGCATGGCGCGCCGGTCGCGATGGTCGATCGCGCGGCGCTGCGCGAGATGCTGGGGTCCGACAATTGGTTCGGCGGCTTCAGCAACGGCACCGGCGGCCATATCAACCCGCTGGGGCTGGCCCGCGGCATGGCGCGCACCGCGCTGGCGCTGGGCGCGACCATCCTCGCCCGATCCCCGGTCACCGGCTACGAACGCCAGGGCGACCGCTGGCTGGTGCGGAGCGCGCGGGGCACGGTCAGCGCGCGGGCGCTGGTGCTGGCGACCAATGCCTATACCGGCGCGTTCAACCGGTCGCTGGCGCCGGCGATCGCGGCCTCCGTCGTGCCGGTGCTGTCCTGGCAGATGGCGACCCAGCCGATCAGCCACAATGTCGCACGCAGCATCATCCCCGGCCGCCAGGCGATGTCGGACACCCATGGGGAGCTCTATTTCGCACGCTGGGA
Organism: Roseomonas sp.; assembly: GCA_036499545.1. Taxonomy (GTDB): domain Bacteria; phylum Pseudomonadota; class Alphaproteobacteria; order Acetobacterales; family Acetobacteraceae; genus Plastoroseomonas. The sequence goes on from DASYDR010000102.1 coordinate 25,717, forward strand.
TGCGCGCGGGCGGCTGGTGACCGGCGGCGCGGTCGCGGTCCCGGCCAACCAGCCGGCGCGGCTGCGCCCGATGATCGGCGCGCGGCTGCAGCGCCTCTGGCCGCAGATCGGCGAGGTGCGGTTCGACTATGTCTGGAGCGGCAACCTCGGCATCACCACGGATTACTTCCCGCACCTGCATCGGCTCGGCCCGGATGGCTATGCCTGGGCGGGCTGCAATGGCCGCGCCGTCGCGCTCTCGGTGGCGCTCGGCCGCGAATTCGCCCGCGCCCTGCAGGGTGTGCCGGATGACGCGCTCGGCCTGCCCTTCACCGACCCGAAACCGGTGCCGCTGCACGGATTGGCCAGCCGCGCCGCATCCCTGATGCTGATGCTCTACCGCTGGCGCGATGCGAAGGAGGTGGCGTGATGGAGAACGACATCCGCGGCGAGGTGCGCGTCATCGGCCCTGACGAGGCGCCAAGCTTCTGGCAGCCGGTGCCGGCCAATGGCTTCGTGCGCTGCATCCTGGGCGCGCGGGAACTCGGCACCGGCTTTTCCATGGGCACCCAGACGGTGGCCCCGGGCTGCATGGTACGGGAACACACGCATGACCGGCATGACGAGGTGATCCACATCACCGAAGGCCAGGGCTTCGCGCGCATCGAGGGCGAGGACCGGCCGATCGGCATCGGTTCCACCGTCTACCTCGGCCGCAACCGCCGGCATGGCTTCGTCAACCCGGGCCCCGGGCCGATGAGCTTCGTCTGGTTCCTGGCCCCTGGCGGGCTCGAGGATTTCTTTGCCGCCATCGGCCGCCCCCGCACCCCGGGGGAACCGGCGCCGGAGCCCTTTCCGCGCCCGGCCGATGTGGCGGCGATCGAGCGGCGCACGGTATTCGGCTGGGCGGATCAGGTCCCGATCACGCCGCCGCGACACGAAGGCGCGTGACCTCGCCGGCGTCTTCGTCCTAGGCTTCATGACAAAGCAGAGACGGAGGGCGCCGATGACGATGGATGTCGTGGACTACCCCACCTTCGATACGGACTACCTGCCGCATATCATCACCCGTTGCCTGGACAAGGCCAACCGGCACCAGGTCCCGCACCGCTTCACCCTGAACGGCGCCGTGGTGGTGGTCTCGCCCGGCCAGTCGGCGGAGGCGGTCACCGCGGAGGTGCAGCGGCAATGGCAGGCGGCGCGCACGGCCCCGATGGCCGGCGCCGCCTAACCGCGCTCCATTTCGCCATCCTCGGCGGATCGGAATGATGTAGCCTCGGGCACCGCATCCCCGGGGACATGCTCGATGCCGATCGCGCGCCGCCTGCTGGCCGTCGCGGGCCTGTTCTTCGCCACCGGCACGCTGGCGGCGGATCCGCCGCTGACGCCCCTGGTGGGCGAGGTCATGGCCGCGCCCCGGCTGGTCCCGGGTTCCGATCTGCGCCGGCATCTGGTCTACGAGGTCCGGCTCGCCAACGTCACCGACCGCCCGGCCACCC